>NZ_JBIQDP010000042.1:0-24821 GCF_045370945.1 Pseudobacillus sp. 179-B 2D1 NHS | reverse complement strand
TATAAATCCACAATCGTTTTCTTAAAGTCATCATTATATTTTTTGCCTGTAGGCTTACGTTCCAATTCGGACACATCTTCTCAAAATAATTGTAAGGACTTAATTAAACTGTGTCCATGAAACTATACTAACTCCACATTATTAAAAAAAGATGCGGCTACTGCTCCAAAAATAAAAAGAGGATTTGGTGAATTTGTAAATGAAATTAATCTTTCTGCTTCAACTCGTGTTAATCGTCCTTCCTTTCTTAGTCTTGCAGTCAATTTTGCACCCATAGGAAAACCGGAGACCATCCCCATTATCCATATAAATCCGCCTTCCCCTGGAACTTTAAAAAAAGGTCTCATTAAAGGTTCTAATAATACTCCTAAAAATCTAACTACTCCAAAGGTTATAAGTAGTTCGGTCATAACAAAAAAAGGGAAAAGTGCTGGAAACACAATTCCCCACCACATTTCAAGACCCCTTACAAAAGCATTCACAGATTCTTTCGGGAAGGAAATAATTGAGACAGTTAAAGTAGTTATAATTAAAGCAATAAAAATTGTTTTAAGTTTGGAATAGAGCAATACCTTTCCTCCTCAAAGGTTTCTACTTGTAATTCATAATTAGAGATAGTTATCTTATAAAAACTATATTTTAGTAGAATTTCAATTAGAACGTAATAGCGTACCACTAATTCACTAAAACATAAACTGTGGTTTTTATTTTCAACCTTATTGGGGTAATCACAGGGTTCTTGTTGTAGACCGCAAGGCAAACTCTATTAAAAGAGAAATGTAGTTGGTGTCAGTAACGCTACTGTCTCCCTGTTCTCTTTTACACTAACCTGCTTACTAATTCATTAAAATCCTAAACACATGAATACCATATACAAACTTAGTTGACATAATCACAAAAAAAGGAAGCTCTCGCACGAAGAACCCCCTTATCCGACAAGGGGTTTTCTTTATATTTCTCCTTCTTCTATATACATGATTTTACATTGTTGATTTAACAAGGTTTCCAGCCCTCAAATCAGCCTGGTGGCTGAATAAAAAAGCGGGATTTTATGCAGTGCAATTCTTGTAAATCAAAGTGATAAATAGTAGACACAAACTGTGAAGCAAGGAGTCCGGAAAGAAATTGAAAAGAAAAGTTGTATTTTTGCAAGACAATATAGATTAATGCAAATGAAATTTTTCAGTCACAACCGTGCCCTCCTTCTTACCCACAAAAGGCTCATCAAAATCACAATTATAGCCGGAAATACGAAGTTCAGTGCATATCTTGTGTATAGATGCACTTCATATTCCGTTAAACGAGGGACGATGACAAGACTGCCAATCCCAAAAGAGGCTACAAATATCCACGGGGTCAGATTATAGCCTTTCCACTCCAGATTTTTAAACCGAATTATGCTTTTTAAGAGTTCTGTTGCCACGTGCCAATGAATGAGAATGCTCAAAAAAGAAATAGCCAGATTCAATATAACGAACAGAAATAATACACGCTCGATGAATCCCTACTTCATCCGGATCGAATCGGCGGTAACAAGCCAGGGGTGAACAAGCACATCCATGTTCATGAAACCTTGAAAGCCAATGGGGATGAAGTACGAAGTAAATAAGGCCAAAGCGCCAGTTAGCCCTATCACAATTGCATACTTCCAATTTATTTTTTGTTTTCTGGCAAACACACGGTTAAACACAATCAAATTAGCCGGTCCGAGAATAACATAAATGGCTGCGGAAAATGACGAGTAATCTGGCATGCTCACAACGTATGTCATTGCCTCCTTCACAAAATCCCAATTCATGCCTTCATCGAAATACATTTTGGTAAAAATAAAAATTGTAAAGGGAATGCTTAGAAGAAGCACAATTTCGATCGTATACAGCACACTTTTGGAATTCATCAATATGCCAAATGAGACAAACAGTAATAGGAGTACGAGAATGCCGATAACCGGCATTTCGGGCGTCAAAAATCTTTTCAAGAGATCAGAATATGTAATAAGAGTAATGAGCCCCGCTATGAACCAGACGATGGCTGTAAGGACGAGCAATGGAAAGGCAATCCATTTGGACATATATTCTTTCAGCAATTCCGGATACCCTTTTTCGGGAAAACGGGTAAATATATGTGTCTGCCAGTATATGATCACTGTTCCTATGAGGAGAGCGAAAATCATGGAGACGATGGCCCCCTCTTTACGGGCCTGGTATAAAACAATTGGAACAGATGTAACCATATGAGTGAACATGTTCACTGCCAGCAAATAATAATAATAACGGTTCATGGCCAAATCCTTTCCTTCTCTTTTCTTTTCTTTGCACAAACAGTTTTCAATGCGGCTCGCCGTAAAGTTTTATGTGGGTTAAATACATCATTAAAATGACAAAGCCCAAAGCCAGCCCGCCTATCTCAGCGACAGTCGCTATGACTAATTGAGCATACTTCATCACCTGGATAACCACATTCATCCCATTGATGAGGATGGCAAAATTGGAAGTAGATGCGGCAGCTATAGTAATCATCATACTATTAGATACCAAGGTTGCTTCAGTTATAGCGGCCCCTAATCGAATTCTGATGCCTTATTATAAATAAGTATATTTAATTCTATCCAAAAACAACGGTATAAAAGCCTCAATCGGACGGACGCAAGATCGGATAGAGGCTCCAGGTAGATACCTCACGTCAGTCATCTTTTTCACGATTCTCTATGGTAGGCGGACGTATTTGTTCCCCGAAGTTTTCAATCGTGACATGGTATTGGACATCGACCTTGGCATGTTGGAACTGCTTTTCCCATTTGTATTCTTCAAATTGTTTCATGGTCCAAAAGTTTTTTCTGGCTTCTGCATACCACACGAATGGCTCTCCTTTAAATTTGTTTTGCATTTTTTTAATTAAAGATCCCGACGCTTGTTCCATCTCTTTTTTAACGCTTCTTTTCAGGGCGTCTTGCCTCTTTTCATGAACGGTATAATCCACAAGACCGGGATTAGACAGGATTTGTAGTTTTATCGGTACTTCTGCATGGATTTTAGGCGGCTTTTGGTTGGTGTTTACTTTGATTTTTGTATTCCCGTTTTGCATAAGGCGAACTGATATCCGGTAGTCCTCATTTACGGGATCTGGAAAAGAAGCAATCATTGACTTTGTAAGGTTTTTTCTTCGCAACAGCAGTGAAATTCTCGTTTCCTCTCCGTTCAATGTTCCAATCATTATACGGTCCTGGAAGACGGCTGACCCGATCATTTGGACAGGGTCTCCTGACTTTTGTGGCACGTCTCCCGCCAAATAGGCATCTTCGTCCGTCTTTTCCTCCTCATCTCTTTCAGCTGTTGCGTAAACCCCTAAAAACAACTCCTCCTTATTCCGTTGAAAAAGGACATTTAGATTGGATAGCGGAACGTAGCCTGTATGCCTCCATCTGTTTTCCATAAACTCATAATATTTGTGAGGGCGCGTTTCCATCGTCGGCTTGTTCGCATGGATAAACTTCCTTGCCTCTTCCTTTGAGATAATCAGCAGAGCCTCCCTCCTCATCTCTGGATCAATGATGGCCGATCCGATCATGTGCCGAAACAAATCCTCCCTTGCCAGCTTTTCTCCCACAATAACGGTCTGCAAATGGCTGAACGTAATTTGTCTGGAGTGGGAGGTCTGTACCAGTTCTTTGGCAGATAGCAG
Source organism: Pseudobacillus sp. 179-B 2D1 NHS (assembly GCF_045370945.1). Taxonomy (NCBI): domain Bacteria; kingdom Bacillati; phylum Bacillota; class Bacilli; order Caryophanales; family Bacillaceae; genus Pseudobacillus; species Pseudobacillus sp. 179-B 2D1 NHS. The sequence continues at coordinate 21,140 of NZ_JBIQDP010000042.1, read as the reverse complement.
ATCAGGTGCTGCGACAGTGACAATATCCGATGGCGGTTCCTTCTGAGCTTCTGCAACCTGGGATGTATTCACCTGGGAGTTGACAATCTGGAATGTGACATCCACCAGGTGATCCTTTTCCCCTTTATCCAATCCGATGGCGACCACAAAAGCTTGTCTTTCCAACTCTTGACGGTCCCCGCATCCCGCCAGAAAAAAAGTGAAAAAAAGGACTAACATCATCAACCAAATGGATTTCATTTCTTTATCCTCCCTCTGAACAAGTCTACTCCCCATAAAACCACTGGAAGGAGGAGGAAAAGGCTGGAACTAGATTTAAGCAAAAGTCCCCTGACTTGAAATCCCTGAAAAGTATTCTCCATCATCACTCCCAGCAGAACAGCCAATCCCGCTAAAGGAAAAAGGAGGCGATTAAACGGTTTGAAATTCATCACCTTGCCGAGCAGGAGAGCAGAAAGATATAAGTAAATAGCAAAATGGATAGCGGCCCCTAAAAACCATAGGGCCAAAAAGATGACTTCCACGTGATTGGCAAGTGACCCGATCATAGCCATCCTGGTCAGATGATGATATGGAAACGCTATATCCTGCACGGCGGGATAATCAAACATCATGACATATACAGCCAAATAAAGCGCCATTTTTACAGTGGATACTCCAAATCCCCATAAAGCCGCTTTCTGATAAGCATCAAATGTCCTTACATGGGAAAACAGGACGCCAACGAGAATAATGTCCCCAAAAAAAGCGCTGTATTCCGCACCACCTTTAACCAACTGCATGGCTCCGGACCCGGCAATCGGAAAGATAAAAAGATAATTCATTTTTTTTATCATAGCCACAACGAGAAGCAAGGATGTCACCATAAAAACGGGTACGATCAACCAGGACGCCTGGCCAATCGCCTCCAGCCCCCTGTGAGCAATGTAAAAAGATACAGTCAAAACCAAGACGACTAATATAAAAAAGACAGAGGTGTTCGGATAATACATCGAAATGAGTATATCCGCATAATTGCGGCTGTTGATGGCAGTTGATGAAAAAACAGCCAAAAACATGGCAAATGTGATCAAACGGCCAAAAAATGTTCCTGTCAGTTCAAAAAGGATTTCCAGCAGACCAGCGTTATGTTTTTTAAGCAGCCGCAACAACAACAGTAACGGGCCAAGTAAGAAAGCGGCAGAAATAATAGGCATCATCCAAGCAGCATTAATACCTTTATCCAAAAGCAGATTAGGCGTGGAATCGGTGATCCTGATGGCCATCATGATATACAGGATGGCATAAAACTCCCTTGTCCCAATCTTCTCGTCCGACACCTGTATCATGAACGGTTTCCTCCCCTGGATTTAGCCCTCAATTTCTCCTGTGGCTTCATGGACAAGGGGCGGAGCCACTGTCTTCTAAGAATCGGCCGTAAAAAAAGATCGTGAGAGGACGGCTCATGTGGTGAAAGCGGTGCAAAAAAGGGCACGCCAAATGATTTTATAGAAGTGGCATAGGCCAGCAATGCCGCAAATCCCAAAGCAATGCCGACAAACCCTAAAAAGTGGGCGGCCATCAAAAAGCCAAAACGCAGTATGCGTAGCATGACACTCAGGCCGACATCAGGAATGGCAAAAGATGAAAGGCCCGTGATGGCAATTACGACCACCAGCAAAGGGCTGATCAGGTTCGCCTGAACGGCCGCCTGACCGAGGATCAAAGCCCCCACAATGCCGATCGTTGTCCCAAGCGGATTTGGCACCCGGATGCCCGCCTCTCTCAATATTTCAAAGGTGACTTCCATCAAAAGCATCTCCCACAGCGTCGGAAATGGGACCCGTTCCCTTGTCCCAGCGATGGCAAGCAGAAGGTCCGTCGGAAGCATTTCCGGATGAAAGGTGGTGATAGCTAGATAAATGGCTGGCATGAGCAATGCAAGAAATAAGGCAATCAGGCGTATAATTCTGGCGAAGTTTCCATATGCCCACCTCAGAAATTGATCTTCAGCTGTATGAAAAAGTGACCAAAATGTGATGGGGGCGATTAGGGCATCGGGCGAATTATCCATCAGTAACACAACATGCCCCTCCAATAAAAAAGAACTTGCCCGGTCCGGGCGCTCCGTTGTCATGGTGGACGGGAATAAGGAATAAGGCCTTTCCTCAATCAGTTCCTCCAATGTAGAAAGTGTCAAAACAGCATCCCTGTCAACCTGAGCGAGCCGGTCTTTAATGTTTTTCACCAGTGCCTTGTCTACAATGTTATCAAGATATAAAATGGATACTTCCTGAGGAGATTGTCTGCCCACCGTTACCGTCTCGGAAACAAGCCGGTGATCCTTCAGCTGCCTGCGAATAAGCGAGCGGTTGACGTCGGCTGCTTCCACAAATGCGCTTTTCGGCCCTCGGAGGACGATCTCACTGGTTGGTTCGGAAACGGAACGCTTTTCAAAACCGGTGGTGTCTACCACAATGGCCTCCTTCTCGCCGTCAACTAAAATGACCGTATTGCCATTTAGCAATAGTTTCACTGCTTCATCAAAGGTCGCGATTTTCTTTCCGCTTGCGATTGTGAGAATATTATTCTTTATTTCATTAATAAGATTGTTTCCCAAGTTCATGTTTAGCGACGACTCAAGCAAGGGTTTGATAACATGTCCATTGATTTGATCTGTGTTAGCAGCTCCGGCGACAAACAACACCATCGCTTTACGGTTAATCGACGGAATATGCATCTCTCTGAACTTTAAGGCGTCATTGGCGGGATATTGAAACAATTCTTCAAACCGCTCTGTGTTGAGTGCGAGTGCTTCAAAAAAACTTCCCTTTTTATCTTGAATCGGCTTCTTTTGTTCTTTATCTCTTGCTTGAGGTTCACCCTGTATTTTAATAAGTCTTTTTTTGAAACGGCTCACGATCAAGACCTCCAACCCAAATGGACTATAATGGTCAATATAGACATAGCAGGTAAAATAAATACATCATATTCAAAAAATTGAAAGGACATAAACAGAAGGCATGAGCGTCAAACCTTTTCTTTACAAAGACTGTTTATTCGAATTTTTAATGCCTTAGTGATTCTCATAGTGTTTTTCCCTTTCCTCTTAAAATTATTGAAAGGAATTTTCCAAATAAAAAGGCCCCTAAACTTAGGGGTTTTGTCTACAATTTTTTTATTTAAAGTGAACCTGTTTCACATAAACCCTTCGGAGATCCAGTTCTGAAAGCCCCCGTTTTTCAGCTGCTGCCTTAATGAGGGCGATCTCAAGATACATCGCCTCTGAAAGAATCTTCTTTTTTATATTCTTGTTGATTTTCACAAAAAATCCAGCTAAAAGATCGTCTGGCAGCTGATCGTATAAAGACAAAAGATTCCCCCAAATCCAAATTGTTGTATATATAATATATGTATTTTTATTCATTACTTCAACAAGAGGTTAAATTCTCAATCAAGGAAAAATCAAAAAAGACCTGCCGTGCCTTTTAATCGTACTGCCAATAACCCAATAATCGGTAAACCCATTTACTCTAAAAATGAAAAGCAGGCTCAAGTCTGCTACTTATTGCTACCTATAGCATCTAAAACTTCAAAGCCTGCTTAAGAACCATAGTGTAAGCGAAAACATACCTTAGGTTTCCAAAAAAACAATATTTCTTTCAACTTCTATGGCTTAGTTTTCTCGTTGTTTCATTCTCATAAAACTTATTCAATCTATATCTAGTTAAATCACTTTTTCACAGAGATTTCTGTATAATAACCACTCTGCTGGAGCTATTTCAAATTTTCGGGAATTATTATGCAATCAAACGTTGCCAGCTTTTAATTGGTATCGTTCTTCTGACATTTCAAAGAAGATTTTTACTTATAGCAACAGGTATAGATGCCGAGGAAGCAATGTAGGATATGATTTCTTTTTCGATAAATACCTTAATAAAAATATTCATTCCTCAAAAAAGTTCTCTTCTATGCGATCGCTGAGTAACAAATAGAGGAATTTCTTATAATTCTCTCATTATAAGATGTTGACTAAATTAATACCTTCCGAACAGGCTCTTAGCGTATGTCTTCCATGAAATAGTAGCGATTGTGCTTTATAAAGTTAGGTTGTAATTGCGTTGTTTCTTTTATGTTATGTTCATTTATTGTCCTTACTTTTCCTCGTTTTATCCCAAAAAACCCAAAAAATTTCCTTTTTTGCGCCGAATTGTAGTAACTAATCCAAATAAAGGACATGCTAGTTACGTAACGTTTTTGCTACAGAAGGAGGTAAAATACATTCTTCAAAAAATGATCAAATGGATGTTGATTATGGATTCCGTGATTTTTATTTTGTACGGAGGACTAATAAGTTTACATATCATGTTTTATCCAAATGTCTATCTGCCTGTGTCAGAAGCTTGGAAAAGTATGCTTCTTTCTTTTGGGAATGGTTTGTTGTCCCAGCATTTAGCTACATATTTGGATAAAGACAAAGAATTACTAAACAAACAAGGAGAAAACGAAAAATATTAGATCTAAAGGGCTTATTGTGCTCCTGAAAATGTTCAAATATATGCTTCTTTTCTTTGTTGGTTTTCTGTTCACTATTTTTATTTACGACAAAAACTCTCATCCGGATTTTCGTTTTCTTAGACAGTAATTTTTTACCTTAGTTATTACAGCCGGGAATGATGAATAGTAGACATAAAACTGTGAATCAATTCAGTTTCAACAAATAAAAATAAATAGCTAGAAGATAAATGACAATGTCAATCACAGCCCAACATTTATAAAAGAACATTAAGTAGCCTTTTTTATGTCTTAAGAAAATAAGCACTCCAAGAGCAATTATTACTGTGATGATATATAAAGGACTATACGTTAGTTGAGCTAATAAAGTAGTCGTTGATAGTTCTGTAAAACCAGTCATGTTACTTCCAAATAAGAAAAGTAAAATCAACTAATTTTATCAGAAGTACATAAATAAGTAATCGTGGAAATTATCAGTAAAGATAATGACATTGTTCGTGAAAAAAGAAAATACTTAATGCACAGTTCGTTGAGAATACGCAGTATCTTAGACGCTATTCTTTTAAAGCGTAATAGCCTTAAAACGATGAAAAGGGCTGGAATTGGCCCTGAAAATACAGTTTTTTCAGATGAAGTACATGTATAAAAATCCATGTATATAAAATCCTTTATTCTTCATCTAACGTCTTTTTAGATACATCCGCTTCCTTCACCAACTCAACGAAGTTAGGATTATCTATACTCTTAATTTCCCAATAACCTGAATTATATTTATGTATGACCGAATAAGATTTCCCCTGGTATATCACTATTTCCTCTGACATATTCATTTCCCCCTATAGTTTATCCCCTTATTTTTTGTATGAGAAAGCAGAAATCTTACAATTTCCTGCTCATAGTAACCTTTCGATATAAGGCAACTACATCTTTATTTGCAGCTTCCCATGCTTCATCCCTTAAGATGGGTATATCAAATGCTTGTTCCATCTCAGTCATTAGAGAAGCCAGCATTTCATCTTTTTGTTCATCTGAAAAATTTCCCTGAATGATTGTTTCATAACGCTGGTTATATTCCTCTAGTGTCATTGTGTCACCTTCTTTTTAGCCCGTATTAATGTACTCTTGGAAATGCCCGTTATCTCTTCAACCTCTTTATAAGAGTGAAGTTTCAATAAATCTAAAGCATGTTCTAATTGTTTTTTGCTGTACTTCTTGGGTCTGCCTTCTCTAAAGCCTTCACGCTGTTTAGCAATTGCTTTTCCCTCTTGCGTACGCTCTACAATCATATCCCGTTCAAATTCAGCAAAAGCACTCATAACGTTAAATACCAGGCGACCAGTCGGTGTATCTTCAACCAACCCCATATTCAAAATGTGGACCTTCACACCTTTTTCAAATAGTTCTCTTACAGTCTGAATTGCGTCAACAGTAGACCTGGCGAAACGATCCAATTTGGTTACGACAAGAGTATCTCCTTTCTCCAATAAAGTTAATAACTCTCGAAATTGCGGACGATCTGCTTTCGTCCCAGTGAACTTCTCAGAAAAGATCTTGTCACAGCCTTCTTTCTCTAAAGCTTGCATCTGTAATTCAAGATCCTGTCTAATTGTACTCACTCTGGCATACCCATATTTCATTATGTAGCAGCCCCTTTTCGACTTCATTTATGGCACTAAGTTTTGACACACCGCCATACTTTGATATTACTGGACCTGAAGATAAGTGTCAATTCTTTTAAGTAATGAAGATAAAATTCATCTGAAAATAACCTTGGAGCACCTAAGTTCACATCTTCATCCGTAAACCCAATTGGCACAGGAAAATTTTCTTGGATAAATATATCTTTAATATTTTCTATAAGCGTCTCATATAGATTTAGGGCTTTTTTACGACTTTTTTGATATCTTTATCATCGATATGCTGAAGAAAGTAACTAAGAACACATTTGGCCATCGTATTCCCTGTATAAGTTGCCCAAAGTTTTCCCATTTCAGTAGATGTTAATCTCATTTGATTATGATTGCTTTTCATTGTACAACCTCCAATATTGTGTACATCAGAAAATAATGTGTCCTTTATTGGAAAATATATACGAGCCCCTAAAACAACATATAGAATGCGAAAAGGAATCATAAGTGAGATTAACCTTTTTTATATTTATGGGTAAATAGCGAATGTCTTCGTAGCTCAAAAACAAAACCCTTATAACAGGGATTACCAAACTTTGTTTTAAATTATCAATCTTTTTTATTATCCATTATCAAATTTTATTTTAAATTCACAACAATAAAGTTATTGAATTTTGTTTTAAAAGATACGAGCTGGATTTGAGTCAATAATTTGAGCACAAAACTATACTAACTCCACTTGCGGCTTTATGGTACTTAATGTTTTAAGGTTAATGTAAGGTTTACATTAAATTCGTGTAAGGTTGGGGCGTTATACTCGCTTTACAAAGATAACTTTTAAAAGGGAGTAGTAGAGTATGAATCCATCCATTACACAAAAGGAAAGAATCATTTCCTTAGATATTATCCGTGGTTTTGCTTTATTTGGGATTTTGTTAATTAATGTAGGGGCCTTTAAAATCCTTACTGATGACACGGTGATTCCAGATTATAACGGTATGAACGGAATCGTTGCTGTATTAACCGATATTCTTGTAGAGAAAAAATTCTTCTCCATTTTTTCTTTTCTATTTGGTGTGGGGTTTTATATTTTTGCCTCGCGTGCTAAAAGTCGTGGGGATAAGCCACGCTGGCGCTTTGCCAGACGTTTATTCGCTCTGTTGTTAATCGGTATTATTCATTTTTTATTTTTTTGGGGTTCTATTCTAGTACCCTATGCCGTTATCGGCTTCCTTCTGATCCCTTTTTATCGGGCAAAGGTGTCAACAATTAGCAAGTGGCTTGGCGGATTGATTACAGTGCACATCTTATCGCTATTATTGGTGGTCTTTGCTCCAAACATGGGGATGTTCTCAAAGATTTTTACCTTTCTTGGGAATGATGCGATTACTATTTTCATTATGTTTTTATCTGGATTTTTAGCAGCTAAAGCGAATTGGATTAGAAAAATAAGTGATTTGTCCGTTCAGATAAGATGGCTCCAAATCGTTACCTTTCCACTGTTTATCGGTTTCTCTATTTGGATCTGGTTCGCATCACAAGGTAACGATCAACATATTCAAGAAATCATTGCTTTAGGTACAATACCGACAACCTATTTATACTTATCGAGCATGTTTGTCATCCTAGAAAATAAACGCATGGCAAAACTTCTGCAGCCGATTGCCAAGGTTGGCCAGGTGGCGTTTACAAATTATTGGGCACAAAGCTTTATCGGGCTGGCCATCATTTCACTCATGGATCTTGAAGTGGTTTCGCCGATAAACATTGTCATTATTTCCATCATTATTTTTACGATTCAAATCATTTATAGCGTCATTTGGTTTAAATTCTTTAAGATGGGGCCATTAGAAAAAGTATGGCGATTTATGACATATGGCAGAAATACAGCAGCCATGAGGAAGTAATGACGCTATGAATGTCTTGTATTCAATTAAACAATAATAAGGCAGACGAGATGCGCAAATATCAGCGCATTTTGTCTGCCTTTTAAACTGATTGAAAGTATAATGGTCAAAATAATAAAAATAGACGACAGCCATGACGAGTTAATTGTGTACAGATAATAAAGTTATTTGCTTCCTATTGAACTAACGCACTTGATAGCTCATCATGTCTAAAGACTTTATTATTTGACTCCTATACTAAGCTTTCTTCTCCCCCATTTTATGATAAAGAGACATGATGACCCAAATAGCAGTTGGAAGTGCGATTGCTCCAATGATCATAGACGCTATAAGTTGAATGGGACTGCCATCGACAAATAACAAAATAATAACAGCCACTAAGAAGAGAAGGATAGGTATCGCTTTCGATAGATGAACGAGTCCTTTTTTTTCTTTTGCCTTCCATTTGTTGTTGTAGGTTGCAGTTACAGTCCATGCTGTCGGAATGGCAAACACAGTTAAAACAATAGCTATTACACGAAGTACTGATTCTAAGGTGCCAGAGCTTATCATCGCTCCAACCCATGTGAGTACTGTTATTAAAACTAACGGAATTGCTAGGGGCTTCATGGAACTAATTAAATTTTCATACTTTTCAATTGATGTATCACGGTCACTATAAATCGGCTTTGTACCAGGATGTGCTCGAAATAAATGAATATCTCCTTCTGAGGCAATATGCGACCATCCACAGGATGAAAAAAAGTCAAAGTATTCCTCTTCTTCATCCTCTTTTAATGAACGATAATCTACACTGTAGATATAATCTGAGCTTTCTCCTTTTTCAAGCGTATACCCCATAAACTTAAAGTCACTGACATGCCATCCCTTCAAAGAAAATCGGCGCAATTTTTCCATGTCCTTATCTTCAGAAAAAGCTAATCCACCTGACGTAATATACTTTGTTTGTCTCATTCTTCAACCTCCTTCAACCCAGCTTCCGCTAATTGAATCATCTGTTTTCTTAGCTTCACATCTTCTTCTAATACGTCTCTGCCCTTTTCAGTAAGCAGATAGGTTTTACGCCTTGAATCCGAACCATCATACAAATAAATCCACTCTTGTTTTAATAACTTTTTAATAATCGTGTACATTGAAGCAGGACCTATCGTAATGGCACCTTTTGTTGTTTCTTCAATTAAGCTCATAATTGCATAACCGTGCCTTGGTTTCGTTAAAGCAGCCATAATGTAAAACATTGAGTCTGTTAATTGCTCCGATTTATTCAATCTATCACCCTCTATATCACCTTAGGATATATCATAAAACGATATATCTATCTGTAAACAATATATCATGATGTGATATATATGTCTAGAGTTATATCATAAAATGATACATTAATTTATGATACCTTTCTTATACAGTAAAAAAAGAACCCTTATGCCGGGCTCTTCACTAAATCTAAAAGTAAATGATGTTCTTGTTCATTGTTCTTCTACAACTAAACTGTTCCATTAGTGAAACAAGGATTTTTAAATAACTTTATTATCTCTAAAAAATTCTTAGTATTAACGGATTGACCAATGCCATTCAAGGGCTTTCTTTTCTATTTTTTTGACAAAATTGTCTTTACCATCACAATAGCCATCAATGTCAGTGGGATATTTTTCAGCTAATTTACTTTTTAATTCTCCATATTCTTTACTTATTTCTGGATGTTGGCGAAGATAATCTCTAAACGACAGGTGTCTTTCAATTTCTTGTACATTGTCATACTGAAAAGCATGAATGTGATGAGTCCGATTATCCCTGCCTTTACGAAAGTATCTTCTTCCTTCTATTCCGAACTCACCCATGACTTCATAGCCAATGCTTTCAAATTGTTCAGAGTAAGTATCTAATTTACTGATGTCTTTGACGACAAGTAGAATATCGATGATAGGTTTTGCTTTTAGACCTGGAACGGATGTACTGCCAATATGGAAACTATTCAACAGTTCTTTTTGAAGAAAAGTCTTAATAGACCGTTCTTCTTTTTTATACTCATTGTTCCAATTTTGATTATAACCTACAACTTTTATATTCATTAAACGCACCCCCTTGCTTTTTCACACAAACAATCCGAATACCTGTTATTTTAAAGCCCCTTACTCCACTAAAGCGCCTGTTAGTTGAAAAAAAGACTATTTGTTTTTTCTATATGGCATGTTTACCGATTAATATGTCCACATCAACAGTTATTTGAGTGGAATCCTCATTAAAAAAAGATTTTACCTGCTCTTCTGTTGTTGACCAAGTTAGCGGAGTCATGTGAACCAACCATTCAAGTGAGAATTTATTAAGGTTTATGGTATAGCTCAATCTTGAACTTTCTACAAATTGAAACCTCTCATTAAATCTCTTTACAGTCTCTGAATTAGAGTAATTTTGTTTTTCAGGATGATGAAAAAGATGTTCTCTTAACTCTTTTAAGTAACCGCTTTGAGGCACAATCTTAATTAGTAAGCCACCTGATGTCAACAATCTATTAAATTCGGCATAATTTGACGGAGATAAGATATTCAGAATAACATCGAACTGTTTGTTTTTAAATGGTGTGTTAGCAAGGTCAGCCACAGCCCAAATCTTATTAGAGTAGCACTTAGAAGCTGCCATGATGCCTTCTTTAGAAATATCTATGCCTACTCCTGCTACGCTTTTGAAAAAGCCAGACCTAACAATATCGCAAATATCAGCAAGATGTGAACCCTCGCCACAGCCTGTATCAAGTATAGATAGTATTTCTTCTGTCTTATCAGCGTGTTCATCTATCATTTTTGCAATTTCATGGATGAGCGGTTTATAAAATGCACCTTCGGTAATAAGTTTTCTTCGTGCTTCAAAAAGACCTTTGCTATACTTGGTATTTACTGAGTGAGTCATCAAGTTTACATATCCTTGCTTGGCAAAATCGAACGTATGATGATTTGAGCAAACTAAACTTTTAAACTCCATAACCTTCATAGATGAATTACAAATTGGGCAGGCAAAAATGCCTTCAAAATGGCTCACATATTTCGCACTCTTTATTCTTTTATTCTCCTGTAACAAAGAAGTCACCTCATTCATTCGTTTTTAGATAAATGAAAAAGGCATAGACAAATAAACCCTCATCATATTTTCAAAAAAAACATGAGTTGGATTTGAAAATAGTCTATACCCATTTTTATCTATAACGAATGAATTGAATAATCATGAAACTAACTCCTTTTTTACATAGATAGGATTAAACCTACAGATAAATAATAACGAGTCTTTGTCGTACTTGCAAAGCTTTTTCATAAACGATCAGACTTTTTGATAAATAATTAAGCTTTATTTCAAGGCCACAGTTTTATCACAAAGTTTGATCATTTAAACACCGTGTTTCGAACGACAATTGCTCCCTTTTTCCTCTATATCTTTTTTAACAAACTCGTTTTAGTAAAAAAGAATCAATTCTTCTTAGATAAAAGCCCTTCCAGGCGGTCTCACCGGTTGGACAAGCATCAAAAAAGCCAACATGAGCTTGTTGGCTTTAAACAAATTATAACTTAAAAATGAAGTTTGATTATATGGCGTAGTTTAGATATAAAAAAAGAGAAGTGCTGTAACACTCCTCTTTTGGTAACACTGCCGTCAGGGCAGTTGTTGTCACGTTATAGAATTAAGCTTTATGTGATCTACCCTTTTTTCTGCTTGTCACGACGAGGTTGGATTCGATTTAATAATTTATTGTTTCAATTCATTTAATCTTCGATTATATAAAGCCTTTCTTCCGCTAATCCAATATCCAAACAAAAACAGTTCACCAATCATAACGAATAAAATTAATTTTGCCATTGACCATTCAACCATTCCTAATGTGTGTAAAAATGTTAATGTGACTAAATATAAGAGCGGCAAAATAAGCCCCCAATACGGCTTATCCCGAGTGGATAACAAATGTTGAACGGCAAATACAAGCAGGATTATACACAATCGATACCAATCATTCATTTATATCTTATCTCCCTTGTCGTAGTGTAAAGGCTCTGCTGTTTGAACATTGCGCTTTGCCCATAATTTGATTAATTTGTTCAAGAAAACAAAAAGGAGCAAAATCCTAATAAGCATATGTCCTGCATCCCAACCGAATGGAAGATGAAGAAGTTGCGGCAGCATTTCAATGATTCTGTATCCAAAAAATAAGATAAGAGCTAAATAGATGACGTATTGAAATACTTTCATGAGGCTTCTCCTCTTTGAACCATCCCTTTCTTTTCCTTCAGGCGTCCGCTCAATGAGAAATTTGTCCACATACGCAGGAGCATTTCGACCGGGCCACGCTTCCATTTTTTAAAATATTGAATGCTTATCACACATTGAAGGGCGTAAATTATGATCCCCATGATCATTGCAGCGAATACGCCCATTTTTCCGAACATCCCGAATCCATAGCCATAAAAAATGGTCGTACAAATAACGCTCTGTACTAAATAATTGGTCAATGAAAGCTTTCCTACCTGCTCAAATGCATATATGAACTTAGCAAATTTGCCGCTTGTTAATACACGCATAAATAAAAACACATATCCTAACGCTAACAATTGCCCGCCAGCATTTCCTAAAACCCCTTCCCAGTTACTAGTAAATTGGCCCATTATTTTGCATACGATAGCGAGTGGCACAAGATATGATCCATATTTGTATAACTTTTGTTCCGCCCGTATATTTTCAAATACATTCATTTTGGCAAAAGCCATTCCTGCTAAAAACAGCGGCGCATAGACAAATGGCGAAAGCAAGAGAACAAATAGCAGTTCGATTGGATCATCATAATACGGTGGAATAGCGTTATTACGAAAATCATAAACTTCCAAATAACTGCCGTTTTCATAAACCTTGTGTTCCTGTTCCACGTAAGCATCGTATTTGGTTTGCTCTTTCTCCGTTAAATCGTTTAGCGGCCCATACATAAGGGCTGTGCTCAAAATGAAAAACACACCGCTCCAAATCATTAATGTTTTGGCCTTTCTATTAATAAAAATGAATAGGAAAAACATCGTCAGACCGTAGAATAATAAAATATCCCCTTCCCATAAATAAGTAGCATGTAAAAGTCCTAGCAATATTAAACCGATGGCCCGTCTTACGATTACCCATCGGCTTTTGCGTCCTTTATTTCGTATCGATTCGATAAGCTTAATTAATGAATAACCGAACAGTAAAGTAAATATGGGCATAAACGAGCTCTCGATTAAAACTTTTGTTATATAATAGGCACCTTTATCAATCCAGGACAAACCAGTCACATGATCTTTCCCTATCATGCCGTATTGAAAAATCAGCAGGTTTGCTAGCAAAATACCTAATAAACTAAATCCACGTAAACTATCAATGCTCTTCACACGCTTTGATGACATTGCAGAACCTCTCCTTAATCGTTATCCTTATATGTATAATGTAGACTGAAAATCTTACCAAAACTTAATGTCTACCTTAAAGTAATCTTAAAAGCAGGTGGAAGGATGCCAGAAGCAAAAATTGCGGTGCTAGAAGATGAAACCGCCATTGCCCAAATGATTGAAATTATACTTAAAAAAGAGGGATTTACAAATATTGAGCATTTCAAAACCGTACAAACTATTCAAGATACGCTTCAAACAAATACATATGATTTTTATTTACTCGATATTATGCTACCAGATGGGAGCGGACTAGAAGTAGCTGAGGAAATTCGGCGCGTGAGTGATGCACCGATATTTTTCTTAACAGCAAAAACAAGTGATGCAGATAAGCTAATTGGCTTTATGAGCGGGGCAGATGATTATATTACAAAGCCATTTAACCCTCTAGAGCTAGTTGCACGAATTAAAGTTCAGCTGATGAGATATATGAAGCAAAAAGAGACTGATAGGGCTGGAACAAATACTATCTATACATGCGATTTCTTTACATTTGACAGATCTGCTGCCGAATTAACGGTAAATGGACAGACTGAGATGATCAGCGGTCGACTGTATCATTTGTTGAAATATTTATGCGAAAATGAGGGACTCGTGTTATCGAAAGAACAAATTTATGAACGGGTGTGGGGCGATACATTTTATGATGACAATACCATTATGGTTCATATTCGAAAACTACGAGAAAAAATTGAAAAAAACCCCGGGAAGCCTCAATGCATTGTTACTGTCCGTGGCATTGGATATAAGCTTCAAGGTGAGATAATAAAATGAAATTAAAGCCTTCAAGCAAACTGACTTTAAAATTTAGCGGCTATTTTGTTGTGTTTTATTTACTGTTTGTTATGAGCATTTTTTTTAGCTTTGGTCTTTTTATCTACTTTATATACGATAAAATCGGCGACAATGTGCATATGAAAACAACCTATGAATTTGAAGGGATTGTTGAGGATGAACAGCTTCCTAAATCATTAGAAAAAGCGGCTGAAGAAAACTTAGGACAATTTTATTTATTGGATCAAGATCTAACGATTTTGGATTACACAGGTAACGTATGTCAAATTTGCGATCTTACAAATGAACAATTATTGAATTTAGAGCTGCAGGGCATGCAAAAATGGGTAGCAGACGGCTATACATTTTTATTTATTGCAGATTTGCCGGCGGATGAAATACTGCAAAAATTACTAGCAATATGGCAGCCATCAAAACCGTTAACTGCAGAAGCAAAAGCGATTTTAAAAGAGGCAGGTGCGATGGTGGATGTTTATGATAAAAAGTGGCAGAGAACTTTAACGTGGGGTGCTTCTAAAAAAGCATTAACAAGAGCTGACTTGCTTGACGAAAATTATGATATTTTCGAATTAAAAGAGCTAACGCAAAGTAAGCAGGTTGGGGACTATACTGTAGCAGTGCGGCTTGATAATCCATCTTATAAACCTTTTTATGGTCCATTTAACAAAGCCATGATTTTATTAGTAAGCGTTTTTATTGGCGGACATATTTTGTTAATTATTGGTGTTCTTTTGTTTTCTTTAAGCATTTCTCGGCAATTCATCCGGCCGATTGTGTATATTATGTCCCGTATTGAGAGACTCGCACAATTTAAATACGAGCCTTTAAAGGATAAAATTATTTATCATAAGAAAACTGGAAAAATGAAAAGGAAATACCGCTTGTTTGAGCCAGTAGATACATCATTGAATCATTTATCAGAGCGGCTTGCCTATAACGAAAGACAGCTTCAACATACAGAACAATTAAGAGAAGAATGGATTACAGGACTTTCACACGATTTAAAAACACCGCTTAGCTCTATTTACGGCTATTCGACTATGCTTGCTTCAGAAGATTACCATTGGTCCAAAGAAGAAATCCAGCAATTCGCCAAGACGATGCAAGAAAAAGCGAGCTATATGGACGCATTGATTAAAGACTTAACCTATACGTATCAGCTAAAAAATAATGCGGTCCATTTAAACAAAGAACGAATTTTATTATCCGATTGGCTTGAACAGTTTCAGGATACGCGTATTGACATAACGGTAGAGCATGGCTGTGATGTTTATGCCGATAAATTAGCGTTAAAGCGAATCATGGATAATCTGCTTTCCAATGCCATAAAATACACGCCTGAAGATCAAGCAATTCAGTTAAGTGCGACTTGTACAAACCGTAGTACGACAATAACGATTTCCGACAAAGGGCCAGGTATTCCGCAGGCGAAACTCGACAATTTGTTTACAAGATACTACAGGGAAACCAATACGACCGACGCCGCAGAAGGAACAGGTTTAGGGCTTGCCATCACAAAACAATTAATTGATTTGCATGGGGGGACAATTGATGTGCAATCCAACGCTAACGGAACGACTTTCACCATTCAGCTGTCGAACCAACCAAATGAATAACTTTTAAAAAACATCAAAACACGAGAAGGTTCCTCTTCGGAATCTTCTCGTAAATCCTTCTTAAGTTACAATACAACCGTTGCGCCAACTCCTCCTCTTTTTAAGATTTCCTTGTTATCTAATTTATTGATTCCCTTTGCAATCTTCTCAACTTCCCCAATAGTACATTCCTAAAGCAAAAGGTTTTTCGAGAATAAACACAAGCAGGAAGTCTTTTAGTTTGAAAAAGTAACCTGTTTTCATTAAAACTCAGAAAATAAATCAACCAAGAAGCCTATATTTAATGCTTCTTGGTTGATTTATGAGCTAGTCTTCTATTTATAGAATACAAATAACCTTTATTTGATCATCGAACAACTGACTATACATATATCTTATTATTTACGTTGAGCTTTTAGCCACTCCATTGCAACATGGACATGCAGGGCTGCCCCGTATTTGAAAATATCTTCATTCTGATGCATGCGAGGATTGTGAACAGGCGGCTCTCCCTCTTTGCCCGTGCCTAAAACAACAAAAGCAGAAGGAACTGCTTGAGAGATATGAGAGAAATCCTCTGATCCGCCTAATGCTCCAAGGTCAGTAATATTTTCTTTTCCCATAATATCTTCAAGTGCGGGCATGATTTCATCAATAAAGTCTTCATCATTATGGGTCGTTGGTGTATGGAAGTCCACAATATTATATTCGCCGCGCCATGCTTTCACTGTATGATCAATCATTTCTGGGATTCGCTTGCACATATGGTCTCTTGATTCTTGGTCAAAGCTGCGCATATTTCCTTGTAACACGGCTTTATCAGGGATAATATTGGTCACCGCACCACCGCTCATTGCTCCGATAGAGAATGTCACATGAGCACGTGGGTCTACTTCGCGCGTATATAATAAATTTAAGCTTGTATATAATTGGTTCATGATCATATTCGCATCAGTGGTTTTATGTGGTTGTGAACTATGTCCTCCATTTCCTTGGATTTCAACAATATAAGTATCCATGGCTTGAGTAAGTGTCCCTTTGTGAACAGATAATGTACCGGCTTCTTGGTCAGGCATAATATGAATACCAAACGCTGCATCTACTGTAGGATTTTGCAGCAATCCATCATCAATCATTAACTTGGAGCCATAGCCCCACTCTTCACCCGGTTGAAACATTAATTTAACAGTTCCTTGCAGTTGATCTTCATAATTCTTTAATACTTGGGCAGCGCCTAATAACATAGCAACATGTGAGTCATGACCACAGGCATGCATTTTGCCAGGGTTTTTTGATTTATATTCGGATTCATATTCTTCTTCAAGCGGCAGTGCATCCATATCGGCACGAAGAAGAATACACGGTTCCCCTGTTCCAATAGTCGCTACGACACCTGTACAATGTTTCTGTGCTCCAAATCCAGCCTTCTCATATTTTTTTGTAATTTCCTCAGGCACGACACCACATGGCTTGTTTTCAATCCCCATCTCATCTAATCGCTGACGAATATACTTTTGAGTGTTTGGAAGATCAAAGCCCAACTCTGGGTACTGGTGTAAGTACCGGCGATCTTTAATGATTTGTTCCTCATACTTCTTTGCTTCTTCAAAAAAATTACCCATATTTGTAATAGTCTTAGCCATTATGCTGATTCTTCCTTTCTCTTGAAATTCCTGCCTTAAAGATGGGAGGAACATTCTTTTTTCTTTATAATGAAGTTACAGTGCATCTTGTTGTGAAATATCTGAATTTAAATCAAACTTTGGTTTTGATTTAATGGCAATAAAGAATAAGACAAACTCTACAACCGCAAGTGCAATTAACACCTTGATCAGCAGCCCGTATGAATGATTAATATTATAAATCAACCCTGCTGCTATCGGAGCTACAGCTGCACCCAACGAAGTAAACAGAGCAACTGTTCCATATTTTGAACTGTATTCTTTCTCACCAAAAAGCGCTCCTGTAAGATAGGCAGGTGTTACTGTAACAGCTGTTGAACCTAATGCTGAAAATAATGTATAAAGAATACCAGGAATTAATAAGTTGGCCTTCAGTAAAAACAGAAAACAGATAATATCTGACGCAACGATAAAAGTTAACGTTTTGATTAATCCTAGCTTGTCATATAATCTTCCGACTAAAAGTTTCGCCCCACTGACCATCGCTGAGGCTAATGATAGTAGCAATGCAGCTTGTTGGGTTGGAGTTCCTATATCTGTTAAATAAGGGACCAAATTGATAATCATACTATTTACAACAATTCCCCCGACAAGGATTCCTGCACAAAGAGCCCAAAATGATACCGACTTGAATGCTTCCTTTTGAGTGACGCCTACTAATTCTTTCTGTGGTGCACCATTAGAAGTCTCCTCTTCGCCTAGAGGCAGTAGACCCTTATCAGCCGGGCTTAATTTAATAACAAATATAATCAATGGAACGAGTACAACCAGTATTAAAATCCCAATCGCAAGATAAGCCGTTCTCCATCCGTGAGCTGTGATGATCCAAGTAACTAAAGGACTAAGAATCATACTCCCGAAACCTGTTCCCGACAAAGCAATCCCTAAGCTTAAGCCGCGTTTTGCATTAAACCAGTTTGTGATCAGAACGGAGACGGGAATCATTCCAGCTCCTGTCAAAGCCATCCCCATTGGTACGGCAAATAAAAGAAAGTGAATAAGTTCAGTTGCAAATGAAAAACCTATATACGCCCCTGCTCCCAGAAGGGTAAAGATCGTCATGTATACTCTAATGTCCATCTTTTTCATTAACCTGCCAGCGATTGGAGCGATGATCATGGCTGTTGTTGCCATTACGGTGTAATACATGGTAAATTCAGCTCTGCCAAAACCAAGCTCTTCTGTAACCGGCTTAGTAAAAAGTGACACTAAGTTTGCAATAGGCGCATATAAAAAAGTCATAATCAGGAAGCCTGCTACTAATATCCACCATCCGTAAAAAATACCGCCTTTTTCATTCATATCACACTATCCCCCGTTTTCTTTTGTTATATTGACTTACCAATCCCCTCTAGTGTCACTCATTTCACCAAATAGAGAATAGCATTAATAAGATCACTTCTCATCGTTACAGAATGACTCATCACAACAAATTACATAGTCCCTCTCATTAACTGACAGGGTAATCTTTCACCCCCCTCTAACCATTTGTGTAGAAGCTACAATTCAACTAATCCCTTGAATAGTTCAACTCCTGTTTCAATGAGGTCATCATAGAAGTCGTACTCATAGGTATGAACTTGTGGATAATCTACTCCGTTTCCGATAAAGCAATATGCCCCCTTTGTTAACTTTAAATAGTGGCCAAAATCATCCGAAGCACGAAAAGCCTCTTTGAGTTCCACCAATTCCATTCCTTTCGATTTTGCTACCTGACGAATTTTATCAGAGCTCTCCTTGTGATTTACCGTCTCCGGAAAAGTATCATTATAGGAAAAGCTTACTCTCAGTCCATGCCTTTCTGCTTGCGTTAAAGCAAGTTCTTCAAGGTTTTTCTGGAGCTTGTCCAATTCTTCCTCATGCAGGGCACGAATCGTCAGAAGTAAATCTCCTTTGCTCGCAGACATTCCGAAAGCTCTTTTGCCTATATCCACTTGGACAACCGTGCAGAGTACTAAGCCTCTATTGTTCTCTGGAGAAGTAAACCCAGGAATAGCATCGATAACTTTCGCTATGGCAAAAGCCGGATTGACCCCATCCTCGGGCTGGCTGGCATGGGCAGGCACCCCTTCTATCTGGATGGTCATGCCTTTGGAAGCACAGTGAGCGGTACCATCTATCACATTGATGGATTTAAGGGGCACACCGCTCATATTGTGGTAAGCAAAAATTTCTTCAATATGGTTCTCCTCGATAAAGGCAGCACATTGAACAGCGCCGTCTCCTGTTTCTTCTGCATGCTGGAAAAGAAAAAAGACGTTTTTGTCTGCGCCATTTTGGTCAATTTCAAGTGCAAATCCTGCTAGTGTTGCTGAGTGTCCATCATGTCCGCATTTATGTGCTTTTCCCGGGATTTGAGAAGCCCATGGAAGATCGATCACTTCATCCATTGGAAGTGCATCAAAATCTGCACGAAAAGCAATATTGGATTTATATACTCCAGCCCGGTAAGTGGCATAGAACCAATCGCCTTTATCTACAATTTCAAGACTCGTATGCGTTTTCAAAAAATCCATTAAACGCTGTTTTGTCCATACTTCTTCATTAGAAAGTTCAGGATGTTGATGCAATTCACGACGCAATTGTTTAGCAAGTTCTAAGTTTCTCTTTTCCATTGTGACTATCTCCTTGAGTTAAGCGTTTTCTAAAAAAGATTCAATGTGTAGTTAGTATTAGAGTCATTGCTCAGTCAGCTGATAACGTATACATGACAACTGGATAGCCCCTTCGTTATGTAGAGAGCAATCGCTTTCAAAACTCAAAATACTATCCTCATTCATGAGTCTTTCATACTTATATGCAAATCCTATGCCAAAATTCCGTTACCTTTATCCTCCCTCTATTAAAGAAAGCTCCACAAAGAAGGGTAATTTTTTTTACTAATCAGGTGAAAATTTTCCCCCTTTTTATCCTGTAACCTTGTATTAAGTTTGGTCATGTTCATGCTTATTGAACTAAAGATCCTTTTAATTTATTAAGAGAAACGAATATATTACAAAGAGTGTATTAAAGAAAGTAGATGCGTTGTATATACTGTTATCAATAACGATGAGAGGGGTCAATGAGGAAGAAGCTCAAGAAGAATGAGAAGAATGAATGGAATATAAACATCTTGATGCATATTTATTGTTCGTTGAAGCATTAAAAAAGAAATGGGTGTTTTATTTTCCGAAAAAATTTTTTAGTGATTCTGACGAAGAGTAAAATAAACGACTATTTGATCTTTTAAATGGCTTGTTCCAGAAGCAGATTGTTATTAGCATGAATATAAAAATTTTGTAACATAGGAGAAGGCTTAAGAATGGTTGGCCAAAAGGCTTATAAGGGATTACACACTTAAAAAGATACTAGATACCTTTTACATTCAGGGAATCCCTAGTATGTACAAAAAAGCACCTGGCCAGTTTTACAAAAACTGGCCAGGTGCTTTTTATAATTTACATATCCCAGAGGATTCGAACCTCTAACAGTCAACTTATACGTGTAAATTTATTGCTCTTCCATTGAGCTACTGTGGAACAAAGTGGGCCTGAATGGACTCGAACCATCGACCTCACGCTTATCAGGCGTGCGCTCTAACCAGCTGAGCTAC
>NZ_JBIQDP010000041.1:0-25216 GCF_045370945.1 Pseudobacillus sp. 179-B 2D1 NHS | reverse complement strand
GCCACCGGTCAAATATCGGCAGCTGGCTGCTTAAAGGTGTTTTGATCCCTGTCTCAAAAATAGGGGTCAGTCCCGTCCCAAGTAAGAAGGGTTTTTTGACTCGTTGTTATGACCAATGTGCTGGAGGAGTTAGCGCGGAAGGGAGCTTGGTTTTGGTGTTTCCTTTCGCTGCATTCACTTGGGCTTGCGTAAGAAAAATACATCCTGTAAGATCAGCTCCGCTAAGGTCCGCATCCCGAAAATCGGCGCCGATCAGATCAGTTACTCTTAAGTCCGCTTCCCGGAGATCAGCAGCTATAAGGAGAGCCCCTCTTAAATCTGCTCCCCTTAGATTAGCGCCTTTAAGGTTGGCCCCGATTAGGTCGGCTCCTCTGCCGATAGGCTTTTGGCGTTTCTTAGCCCCTCTTTGTTTCGGGGATACCCCCGCACGTACGAGCTCGCTAGTACGCAAAAGCAGAAGGTTGATATCAGATCTATGCGCCGGTAGATCCAGTTCAGCAATAGCCTCAGGACTGAGATGGGTAAGCTGTTCTGTTTTCTCTAGAGCCGAGCGAAGTTCGTTATGGATGAGGGTGGCAGCTTCTAATGTCAGAGCTTCGGTTAAATACCAAAGCATCTCGTGAAGCTGCTGTACAATAGGGAATACATCAAACATTTGCTTGGCCGTTTCGGGGGCGCTTCGCCAATCTTTTCCTTTAAAAATAATTTGGGAAACTTTTTGTCCCGCGCCAAAGCATTCATAAACCGTGCAGCCTCGAAACCCTTTTTGTCTCAGGTCTTTATGAATACTGCAGCGAAAATTCGTTTGTAAATTCGAACAAGGAGCCCCTCCATCTTTATTCAAGGCAAAGTCTGCTGAAGCGGCAAAAGGTAAAGCAACGCAGCACAAGCCAAAACAGCTTCCGCAATCAGCATGAAGACGGTCCTGGCTGGTATCGCGTACTAAATCTTGTTGATTTGACACAATAGGGCACTTCCTTTAAATCCACATTACTGTCAAGTATTGAAGATGGGATTGTTATTTTATTCCTTTAATTCTCTAATCCTATCATTGCCGGTTTTCATGGTCAATTGCTAATTGCGAGAATAGGGGGAGTTTATAGTAAATCGGTTTGCTAGAGTAGGTCTGGCCAGTGTGTTTAACAACGTTCCTCTAATCAATTGGAGTCATTCTCTTGATTAAATGAAGAGGGTTCTTAAGAATAGCATGAAAGAAAATAGAAGTCGGATAGTGAGAGGGGGAGGAAGGAGTTCAAGGAAAGTGACAATCAGGAGAGTCACTTTCTCAAGCTTAACAAATAAACGACAGCAAAAGGCGCATTACTCACGTCTAACTTTTTTTAGATAGGAAAGAACGCTCGTTTTTAAAGAAGCGTAAGAACCTATTGCTGCATAACCATAGAACCAACCCATAAATAATCCTGCGGTGAGATGGCCATTGTGGCTGATAAAGATAGATATAAGCAAACCATTAAAAAGGGCTATAAGCGGAACGAGTGACTTAGGTGTGTGAAAGAACATTTTTATTAGCTGTGTTAGGATCATGACTACAGGCACTGCGATGACAGCATCCCAAAAGTTTGTATGCACGGTAGGGAAAACGATAACCAATACACCACCTTCCAGTAGTAGTATGGCTGGCTTTTCTGTTATTTATCCGAACAAAGCCAGGCAAACCTAGCCGCTTCTATATAGGAGTCATGAAGAATCGAAAGCCGTAACTGGTTTAAGGATACAAGTGCAAAGAATACAATAAAAGAGTGAATTGTAGTAAATTCACTCTCAGAGTGACTAGCTTTCAGCGTTTTATGGGCCGCTCTAACGTTAAGATTTCATCTTCCAATGAAGAAAATTGTTGCTCAATGATATGCTTTGCATCGGAGATGGCGGCATTATAGAAATGCGGAGCCAACAATTCCTTAACGAAATCCAACACCCTTTCTGCGGCGAACTCAGATATCTCCTCATCTCTTTCCTGTAGAAAGAAATCTTGAATGTCAGCAATCATTAATTCCTTTTGTTCTTTTGTAATTTTCATAAACAAATCAATCACTCCTTTGAAGGCATGTTACTGTAACTATACAGGTGAAGCCTAAGAAATTACAGTCTATATTTTTATGGCCAATTATGTACAGAATGGGTTGTCTGGCGAGCAAATCATTTTCTAAAGAATAGTCAATGATACATGTTTTACGGAGGGTGCTTATAAGCTTCACAACAATTGATTTCTCTCTGCTGCTATCTATGTATTCACTACTGTCAGCGGATAGAAACCACACACGAAAGACATGCAGCCATTTGTATCTTCTCTTTTTTCTATTTGAAGAAATTCGTCGAAATTTTTTTTGTAATACCCCCTTCACTTTGTAAGCGCTTTCCATTATAGTGAAATTAGAAGAAGTTTTGTATGCAGCTTGGTGGGCATATGACAATGAATTTATTATGGGTGAAGAATGCTATAAAGAGGAGGGAGAACAATGATGAGAAAAAATAATTTAACACTGTCTAATTTTGTTCATAAAGACCAATTTGATTTAAACGCTTATCTTGTCTACCTGTTTCATAAATTTTATAACGATGTTCCACAGGCATTCAAAGGCAAAATAAAAGAATGACGACGAAGCTTTCATTCGTTTGACGTCTCTTTTGTCTATCATAGCTGAGTGCTTCATGAAAAATTGCTTGATCGATCATGTCACATTGGAAAAGTTGAAAAGAGAGAAAAGCTTTCTGTAAAAGTCTTCGGTGTGAATCAGTCTGTGTGAGTCTTTCTTCTTTGGGTTTTCCGATGGATGGGTCTGTTTTAATCATCAATTATTTTCTGTGCAAATTTGAAACATTTCCTCGTTCGCTGACGCATTCGCTGCTTTACGCTTTAATTTAAAAGTAATCATGCCATTCATTCAGTTTTCTATCCTCTCTTTCGAACACTTCCAATGTATTTCTGCGATTAGATACTTACAAGAAAGTATGAGCAGAAGATCATTTCTTTTTTATTCGTCCCTTTAGAAAGTACAACTCTCTACACGGAAGGAGTCGTTCAATTTAAAATCGCGGGTCCGTTTGATTGGAAAGCGTCAGTTAACATGGTTTCACAATAAAGCCTAAAGCCTTCTAAAGGAAATAAGGAAGGCTTTAGGCTTTTCATTCTTCTTAATTTCTTACTGCTCATTCTCTTCCTCGTTGTTCTTCGGTCTTTGTAAATCTGAAGCGAAATGGATAAAAATTGCTGCTTTTTGATGATACAATGGACCAGAACATAGGTCTGATCAAGAGCATGAGATAGAAGGAGAAACTAAACGATGATTCATCTAAATACATCCATTAATCAATATGCTAATAAAATAATAGAAAGAAAGATACGATATGATTCCACCATTGTTGAACATGTTTGCAAACTATTGAAGGCGCAAGATCAAAAAATCGTCCTTTTTCATAAAATAAAGGAGTCGTTTACAATGACGGCAGAGAAAACATCATTAACGATTCCTAAGGGCAGCTATACGATTGCTTACTATTGGAAAGATCGACCGTACAATGCGTATGTTTGGAGGGATGGCGAGGGAAATTACTTAGGTTCTTACTTTAACATTGTCAAGAACACACAGATAACCGGTCAAATCCTCTCTTTTGAAGACTTGATCATTGATGTCCTGGCTCTTCCAAATGGAAGCTGTTTCGTTCTAGATGAGGATGAGTTGTCTGAGCCGCTGGATCAATTCGAGAAAGGTACGGTTCAGCAGGCTCTACACTCATTAATGAATACTCTGGACGTCTTATTGCCTGAAATTATTTTAGAAACAGAACAGGTATACAAACATGAGGAACTTTTTTATTGGTTAAAGGATTAAGCAACCGTTATCAGTTAAACAGAGCAATAAGAAAAAGCATTTGATTAACTAATCAGATGCTTTTTTTCATCAGCAAGAGAAAGAAAGAGGAGTCGTTTATAAGCAATAAAGTATACATAAATTTCCTTTTGAAAAATAAATTATATCGAGAGAAGGTAAATTTATATCAGAGCAATAAAATGGTAATTAATTGCGCCATAAGGTATATTGACTCAGGGTATAATTTCCTATATTCTTCTTATGATATTGTGATCGCTTTATTGGTAGTTTGATAAAGTGATTCCTAATGATAAAGGCAAACTTATCGAAAGGTAAGGACGCAAAGCCGCGGGTCTAAGATTTTTAATTATGATAGCCGGGCTGCCAAAGGGGAAAATGATGGTCCTATTTGGTGAATCCAATTAAAGGTAGGGACTAATGATGCAAAATGAAGAGTTAAGAACGAGCATTAAAAGATTTTACAGCCTGATGGAAAGTTATTCGGATACTCCTGATTCAGCATTTGATTTTATTGTTTTTTTACGATCTTTTCTACGGATAAAATCTCCGTTGCCTTTGCCGACAACAGAGATAATGACGGTTCTTAAAGTTAACAAACCAGCTGTATTTTTTTCTTTAAGAGAAATGTCAAAGCGAAATGATATCCTTGAGTTTTTAACTGCGTTATCCATGGATTTTGAAAAAGCAGAGAAAAAGCTGCAAGATTTGTTAAAGAATAAACCTGTCTAGTTCAACCGCCAGCATTCTTGCTGGTTTTTTTTATGCGATAAAGATACTGTGGAACCGACGTGTCTCAAGAAAAGACAAGCAGACTATGATGCGCTTATTAGCCGTAAGCGTCCCAACGTTTAACGGTTAGAAATATACTTATTACTCCCGGGAAGCTTTTTAATATCATTCCAAGCGTTAACCGCGTCTTTATGACTTTTTGTTTTATTTTTTGGATCAGCGAAGAAGTCGCGGATAAATTGGTTATATTCAAATTGGGGGGCAATTTGTTTCTTATATGGTGAGTCTTTCTTGCACTCTTCTTCCTCGTGCCAAGCCTTTACCACATCACGATATGTTTTTCCTATATTATTTTTAAAGTAATGTTGAATATATGTAGAAAAACGGAACTTCGGACTAATCGCTGACTTGAAAAAAGCTCTAACGTCTTGGCTGCAGCGATGGTTTTCGGTAATGACCGTATCCAAACTTAACGATCTTTGTTTGTTGGGGTTTGAGCGAACCGTTAGTTTTCTGAGCGGCTTCTCTACTTTCCCCGTCTCAAGAAACATTTCAATTCTAGCTGAAAGTTCTATTTTCGAACCGGATGCGCTTATCCCATTCTCTCTGCAGCATAATCGCAATTCTTCCTTCAGCCAATAAAAATTTTTAAAATCTTGACTAGTTATATATCTTGTAAGACCAGGCCTCATCATTACACCTCCGTATACTTATTCCAGTTTAGAACAAACGTTCTTTTTTATCAATCCAATTATGGATAAAAATGTGAATGACTAACAAACATTAGCAAAACCGCTAGGTATCAACATGTTTTTTAAACCACCGCACGATGATGTAAAAGAAAAGTCATTCTGATGAAGAGATCATTTATTGGGCAGAAAGTGTGCAAAAATAAAAAACACCGACTGCTAGGATAGACTTTCAGGTTGATCATTACTATAAGAAAGCCACATGAAGTGAGTGCCATATTCATTTGAACAAAGGTAAATCATGTTTTCATACGGTTCTTCTATAAAGGCGCACAGAGGGAATTTGAGATATGAAAGGATAATTTCACCATTTTTTGTAAGCGGCGGATCACTTTGATTAGCTAGATAACTAACAAAAAAGACAGCCTAGCTATTGATTATATGAGCTGAAGAACAACTAGGTATTTCCTACTACCCATAAGGTGGTTTTTTTATTGAATTATATCCTTTTTGTGGAAATAAATATTTTTCAATAAAAGTAAAA
Organism: Pseudobacillus sp. 179-B 2D1 NHS; assembly: GCF_045370945.1. Taxonomy (NCBI): domain Bacteria; kingdom Bacillati; phylum Bacillota; class Bacilli; order Caryophanales; family Bacillaceae; genus Pseudobacillus; species Pseudobacillus sp. 179-B 2D1 NHS. The sequence continues at coordinate 19,403 of NZ_JBIQDP010000041.1, read as the reverse complement.
AATTATATTGTAATTTTTGTTAGAAAGCTATAATATAAGTCTCAATCACAGAAACTATTAGAAGCGAGGATAAAAATTTGAAGTCATTTAAGATTTTACCAATTTTAGGATTGTCATTTGGATTATTGTTTTCTTCAAGTGCTTCAGCGGCTATAAAGCCTGTAGAGCGCTATGATATTTCGGACGTCGGTCCAAACCATCGGTTTTATGATTCAATTGAACGGTTTGTTTACTCTGATATTGTTGATGGATACGTCGAGTCCGAAACAATTGAAGAAGATGGCGAAATATACGATTACTCGTACATAAGTATTCGTCCAGAGGAAAAAATTAACCGCGCACAGTTCACAAAGATTTTAGTAAGTGCTTTATCTTTGAAGACTGGAACGAATGTAAAAGAATTCCCTGATGTGAAAGCTTCTAAATGGTATTATGAGCCGGTGCGTATCGCAAGTAGCCATGGGATCGTTGCTGGTGGATCTAATGGAAAGTTTAACCCGGATGCGCATATTACGCGTGACCAAATGGCAGCAATGATTTACCGGGCATTCAGCAATACAGTGGCTTTTAAAGCACCAACGAAGACATTTAAAGATGTCCCGCCTACAAACTTTGCTTATGAGGCGATTGTAAAATCTGCTGCAAACGGGATTATTCAAGGATACGGTGATACATTTAAGCCCCATGATTTAGCTACCCGAGGCCAAGCGATTGCTATGATTGACCGGGCGCTTCATCAAGAAGCGGGGAGCGAGGCCGATCAAACAGCAATCAAGACAGTTGTGAATCGCAACGTTCAAGAAGAAATGCGATTAATGAAAGAGCAAAATACAGCCGGGCTTAAAGCTCTTTATCAGGATACAGCGACAGGCTATTATTTATCGGAATCGCTTGACACGGTAGAATTACCGGGTGACATAGAGGATATGGGAGGCACTTTTACTATTGAGCAAATTGGCACTCATGAGATCAATCCTGTAACTGTCAATAAACGCTTTGCAAAAGTTCGGATGGATAATCTAAAGTATAAAGTATCATTCTCGTCACCAGATTTATCTTTCAGTATGAACGTGGATGCTTCAGGAACGGCTTATTTGAAAAAAGGCATGGACGGAAAATGGAAGATTTATAATCTTGTGCTAGATAATGAAGACATTCAAGATGATTGGGAAGCGGAGATTTCCGCAGCAGCCAATGCTTCCTAATTATACTTGTTAAAGTAGATAAAATAAAAAAGCAAATGGGTCATTAACACCCGTTTGCTTTTTTTATTTAGCATATTTCATAAAGAATGCGAATGAATCAATTAAATCATACTATTTCATGTCAGTAGAGAAAAGATCAATTGTACGGTAGATGAGATTATATGAAGAATTGGACTTTACACTGAAGAAGAAAGAGCATCAATCGACTCTTTTCTTGGCAAGAATACCCTTCATTTATCTGTAGTGCATAAGGGAGTGCTAAAGAATAATCATAGAGTGCGTCTATGAAAGGTTATAAAGGTGGGGAACTGCCATAAGAGGTAGTAAGAATTAAGGGTGTTTATATAAGTTGAAAAAAATAAAAAGTAACAAAACCTTTTGTGCAGAAGAACGGGGAAAGGAACTTAAGAATAATAATCAGTATTTTCATAATTAATAACAGAACATAGCAATAGAATATCTTGATGAATCTCTTTTCGGATAGCTTCTTTTGGGCAATCGTAATACTCATCTATTAATTTGCCTAGTTCTTTGATAAATATTACCAATTCCGAATCAGAAAGCATGCAAAAACCTCCTTTAAGCGACATTATAACTGCGTCTATATTACCATTTGTTTTAGGAGGAAGACAAGTTAAAGAGTGTAAGTAGACCTATTTGAAGTAAGAAGGGGGCTGGTTAAGAAAAAGAGCACTAGGAAGGTAAACGGTTAATTCTTTCTTTGTTCTTGACATCGTAGTCTTCGGTAATCTGGTTGCATCATTTTATACTTGTCATGAAGCATATCCCTTGGTTCATAGCATTTATTGAACCAGATCGTCAATCAACCGCTTTATCCTTTTCTCTATTTTTATGTTGTTGTCCGGCTATTAAGGTTGCAAGAGATTGAATCGATTCTTACAACAGGCCAATGTCTCTTCAAATAGCAACGCCAGAGCCAGAATAAAGACAATTAATTGGTTTCAGAGTGTGAACAGAACGGCCGGTCATCTGGGGCTAAACTGATCTGTAGTAGTTTCTCGAGTTTGCAAGCGTTTTTTTGATAAACTATCTATAAGACGGAACATAAATACGGGAGGGATAAATATGGCTGAGAAAGTGATTGCAGGCGAGTGCTGTCCCATTTGTAGCAGGGACAATAACTGTTGTCATTCGATGGATAAATCTTTAGGGGAATGCTGGTGCAGTGAGGAGTCTTTTCCAAAAGAAATCTTTGACCTGGTGCCTGTCGAACAATTAAGAAAAACATGTATTTGTAAAAAATGTTTGGACCGTTTTAAAGAGGAAGGTTTGCTTTAGAAGAGGGCATTGATCATATGTGCTGTTTTTCCCTCCATTTACTGTGGGATAAGTTGGCTTTCAAGGCTTGTTTGGCTTAGTGGCGACTTTAATATCTCCTTCGATTTCATTAGCGGCTGAAGGAAAAATACGAACAGTTGATCAACGATTCTTCTGTAGGTCATTAAAATATTTCATAAAAAACAGTTGAAATAACACCTAATAGTGTTAAGATTTTTATGACACTATTAGGTGTTATAAAAATGGAGGTGCCATAATGAAAGCTCAAGAATCATTACCGGAAATCAGAAAAACTATCGTCCTCAATGCTTCAATTGAAACAGTTTGGAAGGCCGTTTCTACGTCGGAAGGCATGGCCTCATGGTGGATGCCAAGTAATTTTGAACCTATTTTAGGACGCGAATTCGTCCTGTATGCCGGCCAATTTGGCGACTCGCCCTGTAAAGTAACTGAACTTGATCCCCCTCATCGTGTTGGATTTGATTGGGGGAAAGACTGGCATCTTGCTTTTGAATTAAAAGAGGCAGAAGGAGGAAAAACAGAGTTTACGTTAATTCACTCTGGATGGAATGCCGAACAAGTGACAGAGTTCGGACAGCCGCATTCAGTGATTCGTGCGGTTATGGATGATGGCTGGGAAAAAATCGTAAACGAAAAGCTTCCTTCCTATATTGAGGCTTAAAATGTATTCTCCTGAACCTAAGCATGATATATTTCAAGCGATTGCAGATCCAACTCGCCGTAATCTGTTAAAATTACTGGCAAATAAAGAAATGTCTATTGCAGCGATTACAGAATGCTTCCCTATAAGCCGCACAGCTGTTAATAAACATCTGCAGGTGCTTTTTGAAGCCAGGCTTGTCAGCAGTCGAAAGGTCGGACGGGAAAAGCGTTATAAGCTTGAAGCAGAACCGTTGGTTGAGTTAAAAGACTGGCTTGCCTTTTTTGAACAGTATTGGGATGAAAAGCTGCACGCTCTGAAAAGATATGTAGAGGAACATAATGATCAAACGTGGTAAAAAGATAGGATATATAAGTTAATGTGTTCTATGTTCATCTTTCGTTCAGTCAGAATTAGAGAAATCAGAAGGGCATTGCTTTAAGTATGATGTATACAGTGATCTAGGTAATTAGCGGAGAGGCAGGGAGCTAACATAATACTTTAGCAAGAAATGGAGAGGTGATCTTTCAGCTTCTTTCTATAGGATTTTATTAAATTATAGAGGTGAATTATTTTATTGATGGAAAGATTCTTGATAAACTAACTATGCAAATTAGCGAGAGAATAGAGGATATCCAGAGGAGAACAGCATGGAAAATTGGTTGATTGGAATCATGAATGAATATGGTTATATGGGAATTGTTCTTTTAATTGCTCTTGAAAATATCTTTCCTCCCATACCGTCAGAAGTCATCTTAACGTTTGGAGGCTTTATGACGACTACTTCTGAGCTAAGCATTACGGGTGTGATCATTTCCTCAACGGTAGGTTCAGTTATCGGGGCCCTAGTTCTGTATTTTATTGGCTTGCAGCTTAATGTCCCAAGATTGGAGAAAATCGTTAATAAATGGGGTCATATCCTTAGAGTTACGACTAAAGACGTACATAGAGCAGATGCCTGGTTTGACAAGTATGGAGCATGGACGGTTTTCTTTTGCCGCTTTGTTCCGTTGATTCGCAGTTTGATTTCTATTCCTGCTGGCATGTCAAACATGAATATTGGATTATTTCTTCTCTTTACTACCCTAGGGACACTGATTTGGAATACGGTTCTTGTAAACTTGGGAGCGTCCGTCGGGGCTTCCTGGGAAGTCATCGTACAGAATATCGGAATTTATTCTAAAGTCATCTATGTTTTGTTGTTTTTGCTCCTTGTTTTTTGCTTATTCATTGTTATAAAAAGAAAAAGATAACCACCTAATATCCAAAATAAAAAAGTCAACAAAAAATGTTGCCTTTTTTATTTTACAGAAGACAGTTGATGAGCAAGAATTGGTAGAGTAAAAGAAGAGACTAGTTTTATGAGAGGAGAAGAAGATGAAAGTTAGAAAATTGAATCAAGATGAAAGACCTCCTATGGATTTATTATTGCTAGCAGACCCTTCTCAAGAAAACGTGGAGGAATACATGGAAAGAGGAGAATGTTTTGTTGCTGAAGATAATAAACAAGTAATTGGCGTATATGTGCTATTGCCTACAAGACCGCACACGATAGAGCTAGTGAATGTGGCAGTTGTCGAGGAGCAGCACGGCAAAGGGATAGGGAAACAACTAGTTAGGCATGCGATTGAACTTGCTAAGAAGAGACGATTTAAAACAATCGAAATTGGCACTGGAAATTCAAGTATCGGCCAATTAGCTCTTTATCAAAAATGCGGGTTTAGGATTGTCGGAGTGGATAAAGATTTTTTTATTCGACATTATTCAGAGGAAATTTTTGAAAATGGGATACAGTGCAGGGATATGATCCGCTTATCTCAAGATTTATAAAAAATGGTCTCTCCCCAACGTTATGCTTTCTTATTCTCTCGCTTATTCGGTTGATTATCTCTAACCACACAGTGAGGGGAGGATGAGAGAGCATGACATGTTAATAAGCTGCTCTGAAAGTGGATGAATGGCTAATATGGAACAGCGAAAAGAAAGTCCCTCATTCGTCAGCTGAATTAAATAATTTATTTCTAAATAAATTGAATCATGTACATAGAACGTTAAATAGCTTTTCTACAATCAAATATAAGTAGGAAGCAAAATAAACAACGTTATTATTTTTCTATAAAAAGCCGATAAAAGTCAGAAAGTTCTGTTGACTTATAAGGGAGATCATTTATTATTAAGTTATGAAACAATGTTTTACTTATAAAACAAATGTAAGGTGGGAGAGACATATGCCATTTGTACAAGTTAATGATTTAGCGATCCATTATGAAGTGAAAGGAGAAGGAAACCCTTTGATTATTCTCCATGGAATGGGGAATAACTCACAGTCGTGGAAAAAGCAGTTAGAGGGGTTAAGTAAACAATACACCGTCATTGCGTGGGATGCACCAGGGTATGGAAAGAGTGATGATCCAGAAGAAGAACTGAAGGAATTTAGTGAATTTGCTGATGTGTTGAAGGGGTTCATTGAAAGTTTAAATTATGAATCTGTTACGCTGTTGGGGCATTCGATGGGTTCGGCTATTGCTCTTAATTTCTGCCATCGTTTTCCGCATATGGTCGATGCCCTGATTATTGCTGATGCAACCAGAGGATCGGTCGGTGGATCGGAAGAAGAAAACGAAAAGAAATTAGCCAATCGTATAAACAATATTGAGAAGTTAGATCCAAAGGAAATTGCGAGGCAAAGAGTAAAAGTGTTGCTTGCACCTCATCCCAAACCAGAAGTACAGAAAGAAGCAGAAAGAATTATGTCACAAGTCAGGCCGATGGGGTATCGTTCAGTGGCCTATTCACTTTATCATTTGAATGACCTGGAGTTCCTTTCATCCATTTCTGTGCCTACATCTATTATTTGCGGAGAATTAGATAAGGTAACACCGGTAAGTGAATCACAATTTTTTTATGATCACCTTCCAAACTCAAGCTTTACTATTATTCCTGAGACAGGGCATCTATGCTATCAGGAAGATCCAGAGAGTTTTAATGCTGCTGTTCTTCAATTTCTTGACAGTTTGAAAGAGAGTAAAGAAAATGTTCTCAAGCAGTAATTGCTTTATGAGTAATTCGCTTTTCTAGTTGAAATTTATGAAAATAATGGTGATAATTGGACTGACCATTTTTAATAATAAATAGAATTAGTAGGTTTTAGAGGAGGTGAGTGAGTTTGGCAAAAAGTGAAAAGGAACGTTACAATGCAAACGCATTAGTAAGAGGGTTGGAAATTCTAAAGTTGTTTAATGAAGATCATCCTACATTGTCTTTAGTAGAGATTGCACGGGAACTTGAAGTTAGTCGTACGGTCCCTTATCGATTATTATATACCCTTCAATCACTTGGATATCTTTATCAAGACGAAAATACCAAACGGTACAGTTTGACACCGAAGGTTTTAGAGCTGGGTTTTGCTTATTTAAATAGTTTAAAGCTTCCAGAAATTGCACAGCCTTATTTGGAAAGCTTAAGAGATGAAACAGGGGCTTCTTGCCATTTGTCTATATTGGATGGCGATGAAGTTGTCTATGTAGGGAGTGCACCTGTACGAGGAGTGTCTGCTATTAATGTGAATATCGGATTGAGGCTTCCTGCTCATGCAACGGCAAACGGAAAATTGTTGCTTGCTTATCAACCGCAAGACAAATTAAATCAAATGTTATATGGCTCTCAACTAAAACCATATACGGAGCGAACACAAACAGATCTTATCGGTTTGCAGCAGGAATTAGAAATGATCCGTAAACAAGGCTATTCAATTACTAAAGGAGAACTTCATCAAGGCATTCAATCAGTAGCTGCGCCTATTTTTGAACGCGGTGGGAAAGTAATGGCTGCGATGAACGTAGTAGCAACAGATGTAAAGTTTCATGATGAGTTTATTGAGAAAGTGGCCCTTCCGAAAGTTTTGGAGATTTCCAGAACGCTATCCGGCTTCATGGGATATCCTTTCAAAAATTAAATAGTTAAAATAAAAAAGCTTGCCCGTTTCGAGCTTTTTTATTTTGTTTATTATATAAAACATATTTTCTGAAATAAAACAAAAGTTAAAAAACTTATTGACACAATTTTCGAAAAAAATTAATATTAAATTATAAAGAAACGTTGTTTTGTATATAAAACAATGAATTTTTAAAATTAAGGGAAGGTGGCAGAATAGCGAGGCGGATGTAAGAGGAAGTAGTCATAAAACGAATTGTAAGCGTATTCACTGAAAACAAACTTTAAGGAGGTTGCTACATGTTAAAAGGGAATAAAAGGTGGCTTTATATTGCGGTACCTATCTTTTTCTTTTGGTTTTTTGGTCAGATTGATAAGTTGGGAATCTCTATCATACAAACAGATCCAGACTTTTTAAACGATCTTGGTATGAACGGTCCCGATAAGAATGCGAAGATTGGGTTTATCACTTTTATTTTTACCATCGCTTACGCCGTGTCGAATTTATTTTGGGGAGTGATCATTGATAAGCTAGGAGCCAGGAAAACAGCTATAATGGGGCTTTTTATTTGGACCCTTACAATGGTATTTGCAGGATTAGCCACCACTTATGAAATGTTCATCGCTAGCCGTATTGTTCTTGGTTTAGGGGAAGGAATGATGATTCCTGTATGCGGGAAGTTTATCTCGAGCTGGTTTAATGAGCGCGAGCTTGGCCGTGCCCAATCCTCCTGGCTTGCAGGTAACTATTTAGGACCTGCGAGTGGGGCAGTCATCTTAACTTTAGTTATTGCTTCTTTTCATTGGCAAGCAGCCTTTTTCACATTAGCAGCCTTTAATCTACTCATTGTTATTCCAATGTTTGTGTTCCTAACGAGAGATACTCCAGAAGAACACCCGCGACTTGAAAAAAGCGAATTGTCGTATATTCGTCAGAAGAGCGGAAATGAAGCAGCTAAGCCAAAACAAAGTTTTGTCCAAGACTACCGCTATTGGATCGTTTGGTTTGGCATGCTGATGTCTTCATTTTTATTTTTTGGAATTAGCATTTGGCTTCCTACGTATTTAGTTGAAGCAAAAAGCTTTTCAAGGGAAGCAATGACAGGTATTACTTCTTTATCGTGGCTATTTGCTCTTGGATTTGTATTGATCAATGGATTTTTGGCTGATAAAACAAAACGACCGAGCTTGCTTGCTACAATTTTATTTAGCATGACGGCAATATTTTTAACAGCAGCAATATTCGCTTCTAATCCAGTCATCGCTGGTGTATGCATGGGATTGGCGATGGGAACTCAAGGAGGCGTCTTTCATTTAAGTAATTTATTTATCGTGAAATTCTCTACACCTGAAACCGCTGGACGAGCTGCTGGATTGATGGGCTTTACTAACATTCTTGGGGGATTTTCGAGTTATATTATGGGGTGGATGCGTGATGCATCTGGAGGCGACTTTGGGCCTTCAATCGTCATGTTAATTGTTTCTGCTTCTCTTGGATTCATTGCTTACTTATTTACATTAAGGAAAGAGGCAGAAGAAGTTCGTGCCGAAAATACGCCTCCCAATGGAGTCGTAATTTGATCATCAGAAATCTTATTTAACAACAAAATATTCTAAATAACTATTTTCCTATACAGGCTTATCAGGAGTTTGATCATTCTAATTTTCGAGATAAAACTCCTTTTCTTTATGATTTAGTAATACTTAATATAAAACATTGTTTCATATACGAAATATTCTCAATATTTTTTATTGACAATCACTTTAATGCGGGTTACGATTGTTTTATAGCAAAACATAGTTTTGTATATAAAACAAATACATTAAAAGGAGTGTTTTTTTATGACAAACGAAAAATTTTCTTTAGAAGAGTTTGAAAGAAAATATGTCGCAAGATTGGAAGATCGAACGCTGGATTGGAATGTATTGAAGTTCCAGGAAGAGATTGATCCATCTTATAGAAGAGCACAGATGAGATATATTGGCCGCGGAGCGACAGCGAATAACGATGCAAATGTCATTGCTGCAGAACATTTCACTTTGAGCACAATGGTTCTACCTCCTGGCTGTGTCGGTCCGTTACATCTGCACGACGACGTTGAAGAAGTATTCTTCATTTTAAAAGGAAATGTGAAAGCGCTTATTCAAACAGACAGCAATAGTGAAGTACATGAAATTCCTTTGAAAGAAAGAGACTGTATCAGCAGTCCTCCTGGGGTATACCGCGGCATTCGTAACGATGGGGATGAAGAAGCTTTAATGCTAGTCATGCTTGGAGCGGTTAAGCCAAACTTACCGACTTACCCGGAAGGAAGTGCGTTGGAGGAATTACGTAAACAACGCGCAAAAGAAAGAGAAGCCATTATTAACGGAAAATAAGCGGAACGGAAAACTGCTTTAAGAAAAGAAATGCCTGTGCATTTAAAGTTTTATCAATTTTTTGACAAGGATGATCTTTATAGCTACCTTTTGATCATCCTTGTTGGTTCATTTAAAAGGAATAACGGGGGTGTCATTATGCTAGGAATTACTCACTTGCGGCACATCAGTTTAATTACTCCAGTGCTGAAAGAGCAGTCTGATTTTTACGAGAATATTTGGGGATTGGATAAGGTAACTCAAGATGATCAGTCAGCCTATTTTAGAGGAGCCGGTCCCGAGCATCACATTTTGAGTTTACATGCCGGTGAAAAAAGAGGGCTTCATCATATTGCTTTTGGAATGGTCGATAAACACGCAGTTGACCATGCAGCTGAGATATTGACTAAGAAAGGCGTAACCATTGTTTCACCTCCTGGCTATTTAGATGAAGAGGGAAAAGGATACGGCCTACGCTTTGTCGATCCGGAAAATCGCTGCATTGAATTGTCCGCATGGGTGGAAGTTCACACATCCATTTGGAATAAGAAAAATGTCGATCCAGTCAAGCTGAACCACGTCGTTATGAATACGGCAGACCTTGATATGATTACTGACTTTTACACAGAAGTGCTGGGTTTTAAAGTGACAGACTGGAGCGAACATCAAATGTCGTTCCTGCGCTGCAATCGCAAACATCATTCCATTGCATTTAATCAAGATAAGCATGCTTCTGTGAATCATATTGCCTATGAAGTAGATAGCGTAGATGAAGTGATGAGAGGAATCAGCAACGTAAGAAAAGCGGGCTACCAAGAATTGTGGGGGCCAGGACGCCACGGACCGGGTGACAACATTTTCTGTTATTTCCAGGACCCAGCGAAGTTTGTTATGGAGTATACCTGTTATTTAGAAACGATTGAAGATGAAAATGAGTGGAAGGCACGAGTGTGGAAACGTGTTCCTCATTTAATGGACCAATGGGGGATTGCCGGTCCACCGAAACCGGAAGCCCGGGCAGCCATGGGTGGAGAGCCAGACCAAGGATGGGTAAATGCAAAGTCACTCCGGTAAATAGGATAGTGAAAGGGGGAGTATCATGGATTTGGGTTTGAATGGAAAAGTCGCTGTCATTATGGGAGGGACATCTGGTGTCGGTTTAAAAACGGCAGAAATGTTCCTTCAGGAAGGAGCTAAAGTAGCAATCTGCGGAAGGAATCAGGAGAGGAAAGAAAAAGCGTATAATCATCTCTTAAAATACGGTCCATCGGATTCGATTTATGCTGCAACATGTGATGTGACAGATAAAGAAGAGGTTACTGGGTTTATTGATAATACAGCTGCTTATTTTAGAGGCATTGATATTCTCGTAAATGCAGCGGGGCAAAGTGTTATGGGTCACTTCTTCGACATTACCGATGAGCAGTGGCAGCAGCAAATTCAATTAAAATATTTCGCTATTATTTATGCAGTTCGGGCGGTTCATCCATACCTCGTCAAGCGAGGGGGAGGAAGGATTATAAATATTAATGCAACGTTAGCGAAGGAGCCGGAAAAACATATGATTGCGACAGCAGCAACGAGGGCTGGATTGTTAAACTTAAGCAAGACTTTGTCGCAAGAACTTGCTTCGGACAACATTTTAGTCAATTCCGTAAGCTTAGGGCTAATCCGCACAGATCAGTGGGAGAGAAGAAGAAAACTGAATGCTCCTGATATGAAAGCAGAAGATTATTATGCTGACTTAGCCAAAAAACGAAATATTCCATTGGGACGCGTAGGAGAAGCAGAAGAAGTAGCAAGTGTCATTTTATTTTTGGCTTCGAGACAGGCAAGTTATGTATCGGGATCAACAATTGAAACGGCGGGAGCGCTCGGGAAAGCGCTTTAATTAAAGGTAAAGGCAGGAGTCGATTATGAGCCAACGAGAGCAATTGGGAATAGAGACGGCAGAATATCAGCAAGATCAGCCGGAATTTACTGCGGCAGATGCCGTAGTGCAGGAACTTGTTCGTGCAGGTGTGGATACAGCATTCGGGATTGTCAGCATTCATAATATGCCAATATATGATGCCATTCTTCGTGAAGGAAGCATTCGCCTGGTTTGTTCGCGCGGGGAAAGCGGAGCCGCGAATATGGCAGATGGATATGCGAGAGCAACTGGCAAATTAGGCGTTGTCATTACTAGCACGGGAACAGGAGCTGGAAATGCAGCGGGCTCTTTAATTGAAGCATGGGCTGCTGGCGTGCCTGTTCTTCATTTAACAGGTGAAGTTGCCTCCCCTTATTTAGGCACAGGCAGAGGCTATATTCATGAATGTAAAGATCAGCTGTCCATGATGGAAGGGGTCTCCAAAAAAGCGCTCCGGTTAAGAAAGCCAGAGCAAGCGTCTGCTATTGCCAGACAAGCGATTTACGAGGCTTTGGCTGCTCCATCAGGACCAGTAACACTTGAAATCCCCATTGATTTTCAATCTGCGATTATACCTAATCATTCTATTGAAGAAGTTAGAATATTAACTCCAGAAAATAATAAAATTCCATATTTTCCCGAAGAGGTGTTGGCAAAAATCAGTCAATCTCGCCGGCCAGTGATTTGGGCAGGAGGAGGCGTTATTAACTCCGGTGCTTCCAAGGAAGTGCAAAAGTTAGCAGAAATGATGGGGGCGGCTGTGGTGACGAGCCAGTCCGGAAAAGGCAGCATTCCTGAGGATCACCCTCAATGTATCGGACATTTTGCTGCAAATCCGCTAACAAAAAAGCTAATAGAAGAGTCAGACTTAGTCATTAGCGTCGGTGTCAGATTCCGTGGGAACGAAACATCCAATTGGAAAATTTCCGTTCCAAAAGAACATATATCTATTGATGCTGACTGGCAGGCAATGAACCGCAACTATGAGGCTTCCTATGGACTTGTAGGAGATGCCAAACTAATTTTGAAAAAGGTTATTGACGATTTATCTCAAGCCGCAATCGTTCCTGATTCAGCTTATTTGGCTGAGGTAGAGTTAGTGCGTAATGAACTTCGCGCTCAGTTGAGAGCAACACTTGGTCCTTATGAACAATTTTTGGATGGAATGCGCAAGGTGCTTCCGCGTGACACAATTTTAGTTCGAGATGTCACTGTACAAGCAAATGTATGGGGGAGCCGCTTATTTGAAATTTATGAACCGAGGACATCCATTCATGCATCCGGTGGCGGAATTGGCCAGGGACTGCCAACAGCGATTGGGGCACAAATGGGCTGTAAAGATCGTCCGGTTGTCTTAATGGCAGGTGACGGGGGTTTCATGGTAAATGTAGGTGAAATGGTAACCGCCGCCCAAGAAAATCTCCCGATTATTGTCATTTTGTTTGATGATGCTGGGTACGGAGTACTCCGGAATATCCAGGAGGCTGCTTACGGGCGTCAAGTTGCTGTTGATCTATTAAGTCCTGATTTTGTACAGTTGGCGCAATCGATGGGATTTGATGCCTCCCGAATTGGTTCCGGTGATGAATTTGAAGTTGCTTTGAAAAAAGCAATGAATAGACAAAAACCAACGATGATCGTTGTAGATATGGAAGCGGTAGGACCGATGGCGAAACCATTTGGTGGGCCTCCCGGTGCAGCAGAAGCATTCAAACCTAAAAAATTATAAGGAGGGATGATAATGATTTCAACATATCCATTTGTTTCAGGTAAATATTTAATTGGCGGAGAATGGATTCAAGCCGAAAAGACAGCGGATGTTATTAATCCAGCTAATCTAAACGAGGTTATAGGCGAAGTTGCTTTATGTTCCCAAACACAAGTAGATGAAGCGATTGAAACAGCAGAAAGAGCATACAAGAGCTGGTCAAAAAGTGAAGTAGAAGACCGGGCAAAGCGCATGCATGAAGCAGCGAAAGAACTGGAACATATAGTTGAAGAAAATGTTACTTTATTCGTACGTGAGAATGGCAAGGCATTAATAGAAGCAAAAAAAGATTTGCTTCGCTGTGTAGATATTATGAATGAAGCGGCGGATGAATTGCTTAACTGGTGGAAGCCTTTATCATGGCCAGGAAGTCAAAAAGTGCTAATCCGCAAGCGATCAAGAGGAGTAACAGCCGTGATTTCTCCTTGGAATTCTCCGATGATTTTGACATTTAAACGGGTCATTCCGGCCATTCTGACAGGCAATACTGTCGTAGTAAAGCCAGCGACAAATTGTCCGTTAACAATTATGACGTTCTTAAACGTAGTAGCTTCTCATTTCCCGGCAGGAGTCGTTAACATAGTCACTGGTTCCGGCAGTGTCATAGGTGACGCTATTTGTACGGATCCTCGCGTGCGAACAGTGGCTTTCGTTGGCAGCACAGAAACTGGAAAAAATATTATGCGCGCTGCCTCGGGAACAGTAAAAAAACTTTATATGGAGCTCGGCGGCAATGATGCAGCAATCATTCTCCCTGATGCAGAATTAAATGAAGCAGCCATCACACGCCTTCGCTTTGGCATTCTTCGGGCAGCTGGTCAAGTGTGTTCCGCTATTAAACGAGTATATGTTCATGAGTCAAGATATGAAGAATTAATTGAAAAGCTAAAGAAAGAGTTTCAAAGAATCAGAGTAGGTAACGGGATTCAGCCTGATGTGGATATGGGCCCTCTCAATAATAAGTCTCAATACGATTACGTGAAAGGGCTCATCGAACGAGCTCAAAATTCAGGAGCGAAAGTTATTACAGCGGGCCAGCAGCTCGATCCGGAAACCTGGGACCAGGGATACTTTATTTTACCTTCCATTGTGACTGGAGTTGATCAAACAAGCGAGATCGTTCAGGCAGAGCAGTTTGGCCCTGTTATCCCTGTGCTCACATTTTCGAATATAGAAGAAGTTATTCAATTGGCAAATGATAGCGAATTCGGTTTAAGAGCATCTGTTTGGACAGAGAACGAATCACTGGCGATCGAAATAGCTGACCAATTAGAAGCTGGAGCGGTATTCCATAATAATCATACCGTTTTCCAAGATCTTCATTTGGATTTTCCTGGTTTAAAAGAAAGTGGATTATCTCGTGAAACGAGACATTGCGGATTAGAGCTCTTTGCAGATTCATACGGTTTAGCCAATTAAGAGAGGGGATGCGAGATGAAATTAGCATTAATTGGCGGGGGAAATATCGGTACATTTCTTCTTCAAAGTATTAATATTGAAGAAACCCTTCCTGGGACGAGAATCGTTGGTCTTTATACACGGAATGAACAATCAGCCAAGAGCCTGGCTTCTGAATTTAAAACAGAATCTTTTGCTGATATGGAATCCCTTCTGCGGTCGGATGCAGATGTAGTTATCGAAGCGGCTAACGTTCAAGTAGTGAAAGATTATGCAGCAGCTATTCTGAAAAGCGGAAAAGATTTAGTACTAAGTAGCGTTGGAGCTTTGGCAAGTCTGACTTTTTACAAAGAATTAGAACAGATTTGCCAAGAAAAAGGGACGAGGATTCATCTGCCATCAGGAGCCATCGGCGGACTAGATGTGTTGAAGGCAGCGAAATCGATTGGGGAGTTGCAATCTGTTTCTATCATTACCAGAAAGCCCCCACATGCCTTGCCAGGCGCCCCTTTAGATAAAGAGCAGTTGTTATTTGATGGATCGGCCGCAGAAGCTATTGAGTTATTTCCCAAAAACATAAATGTTTCTATTATTTTGTCTCTGGCAGGGCTAGGTTCGGATAAAACCGGTGTGAAAATTATTTCTGACCCGGCGGCAAAGAAAAACAATCATCAAATAGAAGCGATGGGGTCCTTTGGAAAATTGACGCTTCAAGTAGAAAATGATCCGATGCCCAATAATCCGAAAACGAGCTATTTGGCAGCGTTAAGTGTATTAGCCGTTTTGAAAAGTAAAGATGCGCTTATTCAAGTGGGCTAATAACTGAAAGACTTCAGTATTTAAAGATACATGCAGGGGAAACCCGAAAGATGTTTTGGTAAATTCTCCTGCCTAAATGAGTCCGCATCAATTCAGAAACGAGGGGGAATTTGCAGATGATCAAAACAAAAAAGAGTTTAGAAGAGATGACTCAACAAGAAACGATTGATTATTTAAATGAGACCGTACGTCCCGAGGAAGGCAGCATTCCTGTTTATGTATTGGGGGATCCGTCGGTTTATGAGCTTGAGCATAAACAAGTATTTTTAAAAACATGGTTGTTTATTGGTCACGAGTCTGAGATACCGAATAAAAATGATTTTATGACACGAGATCTAGCTGGATATTCAGTGATCATTACTAGAGGATCTGATGACACAATCAGAGGATTCTATAACATGTGTACTCACCGTGGCATGAAGCTTTGCCGGGCAGATAAAGGGAATAAAGCTTCATTTACTTGTCCTTATCATGGGTTTAATTTCAAAAACAATGGCGATCTGATTGGTGCTCCGCTGCAAAAGGATATTTATGGAGGCCGTCTCGATAAATCCAAAATGGGGTTGAACAAGATTCGGATTGAATCGTACAAAGGTCTTTTATTTGGTACTTGGAATGAAGAAGCGGAATCTTTATCAGAATTTTTAGGTGACTTCAAATGGTATCTTGATATTTTAGTCGGCCGAGCAGAAATGGAGGTACTAGGGGCCCCACAAAGGTTTATCGTGCACTCTAACTGGAAAATTGGTGCAGATAACTTCGTTGGTGATTCCTATCATACAATGGTTACTCACGGATCGATTGCTAAATTAGGGATGGTACCTACTGCTACCTACTCAAGAAAAGGCTATCAAATTTATACGGAAAATGGACATGGCTTAAATTTAGGTACTCCAAATCCGGATTTTGCCTTTCCGGAAGAACTAAAAGAAGAGTATCAATCAAATTTGTCTGAAGAACAGTTTGATATCATGTCTAACCTTAAAAATATGATCGGTAACATTTTCCCTAACCTCTCGTTTTTAATTTCTCATACAAAAGTGAAAGGACAGCTGATCTCTAACACGTCTGTTCGTCTTTGGCGCCCGATTGATGTGGACAAAATGGAAGTCATTACATGGTTTTTAGTTGAAAAAAATGCTCCCGAAGATTGGAAAAGACGTTCCAGAGAATCATTTGTTCTCACGTTCAGTCCTTCTGGGATCTTTGAACAGGATGATACAGAGGTCTTTACTGATATCACCGCAGCTGCATCTGGGCCAATGCCGATGTTGAAAGAGCTTACTTATAATTACACAATGGGTATGCATCGCGATCCGATTACTGAGTTTGCAGGGCCTGGAGTTGTTTACGATGATAAATTTTCTGAGGCCAATCAACGAAATTTTTATCGCTACTGGCTGGATTTAATGAGTAATTAAGGTGACTAAAACTATGAGACTCGTTTTCTGAGTGACAATCAAGTAAGTATGGGGGGAACACGCAATGAATTTAGAAAGGATGGCAGCAAACTACGAATTTGAGCAATGGCTGTATCGGGAAGCAAAATTGCTTGATGACATTGATTTTGACGGCTGGTTTAACTTGATGCACCCTGATTTGTTATACCAAATGCCGGTTCGTGTCAATAAAGAAGGCATTGAGCGGCCGGATTATTCAATGGATATGTTTGCTTTTAATGATGATATTGAATTATTGAAAATTCGTGTAGATCGTCTAAAAACAGATTATGCCTGGGCTGAAATTCCACCGTCTCGCACGCGGCGTTTAGTGAATAATGTTCGCCTTGAAGAATACACTCCTAATGAAAAAGCGGTGGTTTCGAGTTATTTGCTTATCTATCGAAGCCGCAGCACAGACATTCATCACGATTTAATTTCAGGAGAACGGCAGGACGAATTTACTTTCGTAGATGGAGAGTGGAAGCTGTCCAAGCGGATGTTCATTATAGATCAAACAACCATAAATACAAGGAATCTCGCTATCTTTGTATAACAGTAAGATAACAAAAGGGGAGGCGCTATAATGGCCTTAAAAGATAAAGTAGTGTTAATTACAGGTGGCGCGTCAGGAATAGGAGAAGCTGTCACCCGGCGTTTCATCCAAGAAGGAGCCAAAGTGAGCATTATCGGCCGTTCTGAAGAGAAGTTAGCGAAAATGCAAGAAGAATTTGGTGAAAGTATCCTCACTTATCAGGGGGATGTAAGCAAGTATGAGGACAACGAGCAAGCGGTTCAAGCGACTGTTAAGCAATTTGGAAAGTTGGATGTTTTTATCGCGAACGCTGGTGTATTCGATGGGTTTGCTAAATTTGCCGATGTGACTCCTGATGCACTTTCTGAGGCATATGATTTCCTTCTTGATATTAATGTTAAGGGTTCTTTTTTTGGCGCGAAAGCAGCGCTTGAAGAACTGCAGAAAACAAATGGAAATATTATTTTTTCTGTTTCTGGTGCAAGTTTTTATCCTGATGGCGGCGGTGTTTGGTACACAGCGAGCAAGCATGCTCAAATCGGACTCATGCGCCAACTTGCATTCGAACTCGCACCCCACATCCGGGTAAATGCGGTAGCTCCGGGAGGAACACTGACCGCACTTTCAGTTATTCCACCACTGCTCCCGTTTGTTAAAGTCGTAGATAATGAGACAAAAGCAAGCAGCATTAAAAAACGTAATCCCCTTCAAATCGCCCAGATGCCAGAAGATCACGTAGCGGCATATGTATTGTTAGCATCTGACGAATCACGTGCGATTACCGGTGAAGTCATCTCCAGTGATGGGGGGTTAGCCGTTCGCGGGCTCGGATGATCCAATTTAAAAACACTGAAGGAAGTGGTCCAAGTGTCTAAGCCGCTGACTGAAAAAAAGCCCTTGATGGGAAATAATGTAGTGAATCAACTCGCTTTTGTAGTAAAGGACATTGAAAAAGCTTCCGAATCGTTCGCTAAGCTTCTCGGCATCCCTAAGCCTGAATGGTTTTTAACAGGGGATCAGAGCATCTCCAAAGTGGTCTATCGTGGCCAGCCAACAAATTCACGCAGCAAATTAGTTTTTATGAATACTCCAACTGTGCAAATTGAATTGATTGAGCCAAACGAAGAACCAGGAACAATGCGTGAATTTTTAGATACTGTAGGAGAGGGGATTCATCATATTGCCTTTGATGTAGACTCTATTAAAGACAGGCTCCCCGTGTTAGAGAAAAACGGCTACTCACTTCTGCAAAGCGGGGAATTTACATCAAGTGACGGTCGTTATGTATATGTAGATACGATAAGTGATCTAAAGACGCTTGTAGAAATGCTTGAAAGTACGGAACCTAGAGACATTGCTCCAATTACGGAGTGTTTTAATCCTTTGCTTGGGACAAATAAAGTTGAACAACTTGCTCTGGTTGTCAAAAATCTTGACGCTGCAGCCGATGCATACTGTAAGTTGCTTGGGGTGGAAAAACCACCTATCATTCAATCAGGCCCAAGGGAGTTGACTCAGGTTATTTATGAAGGGGAGCCTACTGAAGCAGATTCTAGATACATGTTCATTAATACACCGATGTTGCAAATTGAGTTGATTGAACCAGGAGAGGCTCCAAGCACATGGAAAAGTCATTTAGAGACATATGGGGAAGGCGTTCATCACATTTCGTTTGTTGTAAAGGATATGGATAAAAACATCAAGCTGCTGGAGGATATGGGGTATCCTGTTATCCAAAGCGGAAACTTTTGGAATGGCAAGGGAAGGTATGCTTACATGGATACAACTTCAACATTTAAAGTGATTATAGAGTTGCTTGAAAAGTTTGATTCCTAAGTTAAGAAAGTCAATTTCTTTTACAGGCTGTCTGCTTATGGGCACCTGTCTTTTTTCTGAAAAATAAAGGCTATTGGTCCTACAGCATAAGCAATAGTTTCATAGAGAATTATCGTAAAGGAGGTAGTGTCTAATGATAAATCAGCTTTCCTGGAAAGTTGGGGGACAACAGGGGGAAGGGATTGAAAGTACCGGGGAAATCTTTTCTACCGCTTTGAACCGTCTCGGGTACTTTCTCTA
>NZ_JBIQDP010000040.1:0-28553 GCF_045370945.1 Pseudobacillus sp. 179-B 2D1 NHS | reverse complement strand
GCTTTCCAAACATGCTACACTCCCCGATATTTGGTTTCCCTCACGGATAAGTTTGGTGGTGATAGGCATTGTAGTCTCGCCTACTCCTTGCTAAGGGAGATTTCTTATATGACCTTATGGTCGCACTTGCATAGGCCCTTCTGCGCCGGCTGGTGATATCATCGATTCCATTGTTGAAAACTTGGTTTCTACCCGATGATGGGCGGCTAACAGCTGCCAGGGCACGCCGTACTCCTTCTCTGCAGCTTTATATATAGGGACATATTCCTTTGGGATAGACGGTTCAATAACAGTGTCTTTAGGAGCGTTTCCCTGATGGAACGCCACATATACCATTGCAATTATAAATAGTAAAAAAAATAATTTTCGTTTTACCGATTTTTTTAGCTTTCTTTTTTTCATGGTGTTCTCCTCAATT
Organism: Pseudobacillus sp. 179-B 2D1 NHS; assembly: GCF_045370945.1. Classification (NCBI taxonomy): domain Bacteria; kingdom Bacillati; phylum Bacillota; class Bacilli; order Caryophanales; family Bacillaceae; genus Pseudobacillus; species Pseudobacillus sp. 179-B 2D1 NHS. The sequence continues at coordinate 28,135 of NZ_JBIQDP010000040.1, read as the reverse complement.
AGAAAGTCGGTTCGCATCTATATTAGATAACTGTAGAAAAATCTGCAAGCAATAACGATGCTCACCTAAAAAGGCCGTCCTGCATTCGGCAGAACGGCCAACCTAAATTATTATTTTCTAGGAGAACGGAACGCCTTCATCATGTCTTTTCTTTCTTTTGCAAGTGACCTGTACAAGGATAGTATCATTAATATCATGATCGCCGAAAACGGAAGGGCGGCGATAATAAGAGCATTTTGCAATGCCTGAAGCCCCCCGCTATATAAAAGAATAACGGCTATCAGGGATTGAGCAATACCCCATGTTAATTTTACACGATTCGGAGGGGTAAGTGAACCATAGGTTGTTTGCATTCCCAATACAAAAGTGGCTGAATCAGCAGAGGTAATAAAGAATATGCCAACTAAAGCGACAGCTATTACCGATAGAACAGAAGACCATGGAAGCTCATGGAAAATGGCGAACAACACTTCTTCTGTCGCATTCTTTGTTAAATCTACAGCTCCTGACATTTGCAAGTCTATTGCTGAAGCTCCAAATACAGCAAACCATAAAAAGCTGACGAGCGCCGGCATAATCAATGTGCCAACTAAAAACTCACGGATCGTTCTTCCTTTGGATACACGAGCGATAAAAATACCGACAAATGGCGACCAGGAAATCCACCATGCCCAATAGAAAATAGTCCAACCATTAATCCAGGCGCGGTGCTCTCCATTTAAAGGAGCAATCCGAAAACTCATCGTCGCCAAGTTTTGAAGATAGGTGCCAATTGTATCGGTAAATAGATTCATAATAAACAGAGTAGGGCCGAGGATAAGCATAAGCACTAGCAACACAATAGCTAAAAGCATATTCGTATTACTCAATATTTTAATTCCTTTGCCTAGTCCGCTAACCGCAGAGGCTATAAATAAAATCGTAACTACAATAATAATGAGCAGTTGAACAAAAAAATTAATTGGTATATCAAATAAGTAAGAAAGCCCCCCGTTAATTTGGGCCGCGCCAAAGCCAAGCGTAGTAGCTACTCCTACTACTGTTGCAAATACAGCCATCACATCAATGGCTGTGCCAAGTGGCCCTCTTGCCCTCTCTCCCAAAATAGGGACAAGCGTTGCACTAATCAAGCCCGGTTCCTCTTTACGGAACTGATAATAAGCCAATGCCAGTGCTACAACCGCATAAATAGCCCAGGCATGAATGCCCCAGTGAAAAAATGTATAACGCATGGATTCTTTTACCGCTGCGTCCGATCCTGCTTTAGCTAGAGGAGGATCAATCGCAAAATGGCTCAATGGCTCTGCTGCCCCCCAAAATACTAAGCCTATTCCCATACCTGCACTAAACAGCATAGCAAACCATGTAGGGGTGGAATAGTCTGGCTTCTCTCCAGGCTTTCCTAACCTGATAGCCCCTACAGGACTAAAGATTAATAATAAACAAAATAACACAATGACTGAGACCAAAATTAAATAATACCAACCAAAAGCTGAGGTAATAAACGTTTGAATGTTGCCTGTTACCTGCTCGAATGTTTTCGGCGCTGCTACGCCAAAGACGACAGAAGCAAGTACTAATGCAATTGTAATCCAAAACACATTTGAAATTTTTTGCACAAAATTCTCCTTTCTTTATTTCAACTGACTAATGCATATGGGAATGGGCAGTATATCCGCAGATGCCTCTGCGCTTATTTAACAACCTCTATTACCCTAACAAATAACCGGAAGTCCATCAAGTAAAGGGGCCTTTTCCTATAATATTCTTGTCATAAAAAAGCCCTGCCGGTATTGAGGAACCGACAGAGTGAAGTGATATCGTTATAGTTCATTCATATATGGATTGGTTTCTTTTTCCATTTCACTTTTGTATAATTGCGATAAGCCATATGTCCGCTTTTCTGCATCCGAGATCGCGGCTCTCATTTGCTTTTCTTGTTGCTTTACCTCTGCCAACTTTTCCGTGAATTTTTCAATTTTACGCTGAATCTCTTGCTTATTCAGGTTCAATTGTGCAAGTTCATCATTGGAACGATGGATTTCTTCAATTAGCTGCGGTTCATAGTCATGATATTTTTCCAATACTAAATCGCTGATTTCATTGAACACTTTGTCAATTTTCTTTTCAATCTGGGCTTTTTCCGTCTGATGATAGCTTGATTTAATAAAAGTGGTAACGGACCGAACGATCCCTTTTTTCGCATTTTCCTGTTTAGCCAATTTAGCTTCCACTTTCTTCAAATCCTCTTGCAGCCTGTTATTCTTGACGCTAAGTTCGCCAAAATAGGGCCGTGCCGGGTCTTGCTTTAACATCTGTATCAGTTTTTCTCGCAGCTGTAGATTGTACGCTTCTGTTTGGCGAAACACAGCTTCTTCCTCTTTTAGTTCTTCTCTGAGAATGTCCAATCCCTTTTTCCAATCATTTTGCTTTTGCACCATTTCATTTACTGAACGAAGCATCTTGCGGTAATCAACAAACCGCTGGTTCCAGGAATGAGTAATTACTGCAAGGTCCTCCTCTTCCTCCGGCGCACCATCCGCTAAATAAGGAAGAATTGTCTCAAGCAGAACCATCGGCAGCAGACCCTTATTAAATAATAAATTTTGATAACGGTAAAGGATACCTCCGCCTTTAAAAATGAGTGACAACAGTAAGTCAGGGTTTGTCATCCATGAAAAATAAGCAGCTTCCTGCGGGGCAAAAGCAGCAGCAGGACGCTCCCTTGAGAAGCATTGAAGCAAATATTTGTAAAAGCCAAAACCCGTCTTTTCCACGATGGAGGTAAAAACAGCAAAAGCATCCTCCAATAGCGCTATTTGCAATTCTTCTGCTATCCATTCTGATAAATGAATCTGCTCCTTAATTTGTTCCTGTTGGTAAGAAGGCAAATGTTCAACAAACATCAGAATTTCGTCTACCCAAATAGCTGTCTCCGTTCCTTTTTCAGGCTTAGACTGCTGGGCATTCATATGCGTATATAATTGCGCCATTTCCCAGTGAACAAGAAACTTCACTTTATTTTTTTCAGGAAAGCGATCAAATGCTTTGGCAAAATCCTTATATTGCTTCTGAAGCTGTAGAAAAGCTTCGTCAATTATTTCTTCACATTGCTTCATAACCTTGTATGGGTCATCAAGCAGACGCATAGGCAGTTTAAGTGTTTTACTTAACTCCAGCAACAAATCAAGCTGCAGTTCCTGATCTTCTACTACGTTTAGCTTATCAGCTTCCTTTTTAAGCCATTCATAAAAATGAGCAGACTGTTCTTTTGAAACTAAATCTTTTGTTTTAGAAGAAACAAGATCCCAAAAGTTTAAATCATGCAGCATGACATATACAAACCGTAAGTGAGTCCCTTTTAGAGACACGAGCGAATGTGCCAATTGCCGGCCTTCTATCATAAGCAATCCGTCCAATCTATTCAAATTATTTGTATATCATTATATATCAAAATAACAGAAGAAGGTATTTGCGCAAAGAAAATCGCTTTTCTTAATCTAACCGTCGAATTTTGTCTAAAACTAATCAGTCGGTTTTTTCCCAAACCATTGCAAAATAAGGAAATATTTTTTAAGATTGGTATATAATTCTGAAATTTATGTAATTTCAGGAAATTCATTTTAGGAGGATGTTCATGGGAAATCAAAAGCTAAAACCCCCACCGCTTGGAGCAGAAAAAACTACTTATGAAAGCATTGCCGAAAGCCCGAAGTTTAAACAAATGGTGAAAAGTAAAACCAAATTTCTTGTCCCTCTTTCAATCTTCTTTCTGCTATTTTATTTTTCACTGCCACTGCTTACATCCTACTCAACCATTTTAAATAAGCCGGCGATCGGTTCGATTTCATGGGTTTGGATTTTTGCTTTTGCCCAATTTATCATGACTTGGGCGCTAAGTATGATCTATGTAAAAAAAGCCAATCAGTTTGATCAAATGTCTGATGATATCTTAAACGATTTACAAGTAGAGAAAAAAGGAGATCAACCGTTATGAGTGTCATTGGGTTAGCGTTTTTCGTTGGAATAGTCGGACTCACGCTTGTCGTTACGTACTTTGCCGCTAAGCGTACAAATACAGCAAGTGAGTTTTACACAGCGGGTGGCGGGCTGACAGGCTGGCAAAACGGACTGGCTATTGCGGGAGACTATTTGTCGGCAGCCTCATTTCTTGGAATAGCCGGGGCTATCGCCTTAAATGGCTTTGATGGCTTCTTTTTCAGCATCGGCTATCTCGTTGCCTATTTGGTCGTACTTTATCTGGTCGCTGAACCATTGCGCAATCTGGGTAAATATACGCTGGCAGATATGATTAATGCCCGCTTTGACCAGAAAAAGGTAAGAGCTACCGCGGCTCTGAGTACCATTACAATTGTTATTTTTTACATGATTGCCCAACTCGTAGGAGCCGGTGCTCTTATCCAATTGCTGTTGGGGATTGATTATTGGATTGCCGTCTTAATTGTCGGTGTGATGATGACTGTTTATGTATTGTTTGGCGGTATGACAGCGACGAGCTGGGTGCAAATTATTAAAGCTGTTCTGCTTATGATCGGTACTGTTATTATTTCTTTTCTCGTATTAATGAAATTTCATTTTAACATCTTTGAAATGTTCTCTGACATGAAATCCGCCACTTCACACGGGGAAAATTATTTAAATCCTGGTGTGAAATACAAAAATCCTATCGATACGCTTTCTATGACGATGGCTCTCGTATTTGGGACCGCTGGTCTTCCGCATATCCTTATGCGCTTCTTTACTGTAAAAGATGCAAAAACGGCAAGAGGCTCCGTCGTTTATGCCACATGGATTGTTGGTGTTTTTTATATTCTTACCATCTTCCTTGGCTTCGGTGCTGCCGCTTTTGTTGGTTCCGATAAAATTATCTCTGCCAACGCGGCTGGAAATATGGCAGCTCCCTTGCTTGCTCAAGCATTAGGCGGCGACATGCTGATGTCATTTGTATCCGCCGTGGCATTCGCCACGATTCTTGCAGTAGTAGCTGGTCTCGTTTTATCAGGAGCATCCGCCTTCGCCCATGATATTTACGGAGAGATTATTAAGAAAGGAAAGGTGACGGAAAGACAGCAGATGCTCGCTGCGCGCTATGCCTCCATTTCGGTTGCTATTTTTTCTATTTTGCTCGCTCTGTTTGCTCAAAAAATGAACGTAGCTTTTCTCGTTTCTCTCGCCTTTTGCGTAGCGGCCAGTGCAAACCTTCCTGTTATTTTGTACACGATCTATTGGAAGCGCTTTAATACCATCGGCGCCATTTCTGCTATGTTAACTGGATTGCTTTCTGCGTTAATGTTGGTAGCCATCAGCCCGAACGTATTAGGCCCTGAAGGCACAGCCATTTTTGTCGGCAGCCCGCTGTTCCCTCTTACCAATCCAGCAGTTATCTCTATTCCAGCCGGTTTCCTTGCCGGGTATGTCGGTACGGTACTTTCTGCTAAAGCAGATGCCCGTAAATTTGCTGAAGTCTCTGTAAAAGCAAATACTGGATTTAAAGGGTAAGTCTATATGAAACAGCAGCCAGAATCGGCTGCTGTTTTTTGTTCCACTTTTAGTGCCTTTTCCATCCAGATAAGAGTATAATGGTTTAAAAACAGGAGATAAAGATGAAAAAGATATTTGTATCTACCCTATTCATTTTTTGTGCCGCTTTTTTGTCCCCTTCTTTCTCAACAGCTGCAGAGACTGCCTCTTTCGAGAAAAAAGTAGCTGCCCAATTATCAGCTATTACAGACAGCAGCCAGTTTATCGTTGTAGAAGGAAAGACAAATCATTACCAAGCCGTATTAAGAACATACGAAAAAAGAGGCGATACCTGGGTGCAAACGTACAAAACTGCCGCTGTGATTGGTAAGAATGGCCTGTCTCAGTCAAAAAGAGAGGGGGATGGCCGCACCCCTGTTGGTTTATTTCCCATTGGTGAAGGCTTTGGATTTGCTCCAAAACCAGCTAATCTAAACATACGGTATACACAAACGAATAACTATCATTATTGGATAGACGATCCGTCTTCACCAGACTACAATCAGTGGATATATTATAGAGGCAACCCCAATAAGCGCTGGAAGTCCTATGAACGGCTGAATCACTTTTTGTATAAGTATGCAGTTATCATAAAATATAATGAAAAGCCTATTATTACAGGAAAAGGGAGTGCCATCTTTCTTCATAGATGGCGACAATCGACAAGTCCGACAGCTGGATGCGTAGCGCTTAATGAGAATCACCTGTTAAATGTGATGCGCTGGATCGTGCCGGCCAAGCAGCCTAAAATCGTGATTGGCGATCAATCTTCCATCGTCACTCAGCTTAAAAACTACAAGAATTCTGCCAAGTGACTATGTCATCCATTCAAAAACTCACTGTTTGGTTAAAAGATAGAGGATGAAGGATAGAAAAGGCCGTCCCTCTTTTCTATCCCTCTTGCAGTTGACCTTGTCGAATGTCTCTCCAATCCCTCTAAAAGCTGCTTAATTTTTTAGAGCCTATTAAAAGAATGTATTCCATTCCCCATCAAATATGTATTTGCCCACATTCATGTTGTAGACTTGGAGGCTTGTGTATCCTCCTCTTTCTAGACTCACACAAAAGATTTAAAAAGTTTAAGAAACAAAAAAGCACATCACCGTAATAAATGATGTCCTTTAAAGCTTACTTACATCTGTTCTATTCTATTTTTCACAAGTGCTAAACCATTGTTAAGCTCTTCTCTTAGGACTTGTTCTTTCTTGGCAAAATTAGCTGTTGGCTCCTGCGAACGCAAGGCCAGCTGAATATATTGCTTATAGGTAATATGAGCATCAAGTAAAATGGCGTACACCTCTGTCATTTCTTCTGGCGGTTCCGATAGCTCAAATAACAAGTCGCGGCATTTTTCTGAATCTTGTCTTAATGTCTTCACCATATTGTCATACCGGAAAGAGCTGTTGCTCCCTGCTACTATTCCTTCGCCATAGCGGCTAACCACTCCTTGGTCATTCGCATAGCTAGAAACAATAGACTCCGCCTTATAGGCATTTTTATCCATCAGCTCATAAATCACTTTTATCTGCTTCGCATAAGCCTGTTCGTTTCTATACTCTTTAAAATAATAAAATGATAGGCCCGTAAACAGTAAGGTACCACAAACAATCAATAGGAGAGACTTTGCAAAATAGCTCGTTTTTATGGAGGAGCGTCTAACAACCATTTATTATCACCTGGCCCTTTACTGTTTTACTAAGCTCATTTATTATTTTTAAGCTTGCCTTGCAGAAATTATATCATAGAATCTCCAATAAAAAATGGAAGTTTACAGTATTTAACAGAATTGATATATTTGTAAGTAACCATGAAAAAACCTGTCAAACGATGACAGGTTTTTGACGATTAAATTAATTCCTCTACCGCTTTATATTCATATCCAAGGTCTTTTGCTACCGCTTCATATGTTACATGACCTTTATACGTATTGACTCCAAGCTTTAATGCAGGGTTGTCCTGGATTGCTTGATTAAATCCTTTATTAGCCATTTGTAAAGCATAAGGAATAGTCACATTTGTTAACGCTACCGTAGAAGTGCGTGGAACTGCTCCAGGCATGTTAGCTACAGCATAGTGAACAACGCCATGCTTTTCATATGTTGGATTGTCATGTGTTGTTACATGGTCAACTGTTTCAAAGATACCGCCTTGGTCAACCGCTACGTCTACAATAACAGATCCCGGAGACATCGATTTAACCATTTCTTCTGTTACAAGCTTAGGCGCTTTTGAACCTGGAATTAATACCGCTCCAATGACAAGATCAGATTCCTTCACTGCTTCAGCGATATTGAACGGGCTGGACATCAGTGTTTGTACACTTGATCCGAAAATATCTTCAAGCTGGCGCAGACGATCTGCACTCAAGTCAATAATTGTTACTTCAGCTCCGAGGCCGGAAGCGATTTTTGCTGCATTTGTTCCTACCATGCCGCCACCGATTACTGTTACTTTACTTTTCTTTACTCCTGGTACTCCACCGAGAAGAACACCTTTTCCGCCTTGATTCTTCTCAAGGAATTGTGCACCAATTTGTGCGGCCATGCGGCCTGCTACTTCACTCATTGGGGAAAGCAGAGGAAGGGTACGGTTCACTGATACCGTTTCATAAGCAACGCCTGTTACACCGTTTTCTATAAGCGCTTTTGTTAAAGCTGGCTCTGCTGCAAGGTGTAAGTACGTAAATAACAGTAAGTCTTTACGGAAATATTGGTATTCCGATTCGATTGGCTCTTTGACTTTTAAAACCATCTCAGCTTGATCCCATACATCTTTTGCTGAATCAATCAACTGTGCACCGAGTTCTTGATACTCTCCATTAGTGAAACCGCTTCCAAGCCCTGCATCCTTTTCCACTAACACTTTGTGTCCTGCTCTAACTAAAGTAGTAACGCCAGCTGGAGTGATCGCAACACGGTTTTCGTTGTTTTTAATTTCCTTAGGAATACCAATAATCATTTGAACATCTCCTCTTCTTTTCAATATACGTCTATATTATGCTAATTTTCCGGTCAATTCATCATTGTAAATAAAAAATTCAAAGAGATGTTTTTGTGATTTTTTACAAACTTTCCTCCTCTAATTGTTTAATGAGTAAATCTAGATACAAAGTAATTTTTTGGTTTGCATCTTTTAAATTGATCCCAGCTATTTCAGATATCCTTTTCAGTCGGTAAGCAAGCGTATTGGCATGAATATGTAACGCTTTAGCTGCATCATTCATGTTTCCATCATGATGTAGGAACACAAAAATAGTTTCCTGCAAGTTGGCATGATGATCGCGGTCATATTGGCTTAATTTTTCAATGGCCGGATTGGTATAACCAGATTGTTTTCTGATCGCAGCCAAATCTTCGATAAATTGAAACACGCCAAGCTTATCGTAGCTAAAAATAGAAGCGGCAGCTAATGAGAACTGCTGTTTCACCTTCAGTACATAAAGTGCCTCCTGATAGCTTCGGGCAAGCTCCAGCGGATTATTAGTTACGCTTCCTGAAGCGGCAATAATCCCTGTAATTTGCTGACGTTCTTTGATTTTGTTGATGAGATTATTGGTAAAATCACCAATGGCCTGTTCTGTCTCTTTCTCTGGCAGCCTCACTAGCAGAATTAACTGCCCGTTATCAAAGGTCCTTGCTATGATGGGCAGCTGTTGCATGGTTTCTACTAAGTAACTGGTTTGGCGTTCGACTGGCTGGCTAATTGGCTGTAAAAAGTCTAAAATCACGACTGCCAACGCACCCTTCAGCACTAAATTGTAACGTTCATTTACTTGTTCTAAATCTCTAAGCCTTGTAAAGTGACCGGTCAGCAGTTTCCAAAAAAGTTCTTCATAATTCTTTTCAGTTTCCGTTTTCTGTTTCTGGCGCTGAATAAGCTGATTTTTTACCGCTTTTGCTGCTTCCTTTAAAATCATGATTTTCTCTTCATTGAACGGCTTACGCGGATGCGCCCAAATAAAGCCGACAACTTCTTTATTCTTACGCACTGAAATCGCCACGCGCTCCCTGATCCCCACCTGGTCAATCCTAGGAACTGTAACCGGCTCCTCTGTTTCGAACAGCTTTGGTATCGCTCCTACTTTCCACAAGCTATTAATAACATTTTCCGGCACACGCCTGCGCATAATGGTTGCAATCCTGACAGGATCAACTTCATCTTCGTGTCGGCTATAGGCAATGATACGGTGATTGTCATCTTCTATTGTAATCGGACATTCCAGTTCTTCACTAATTAAATCAGCAAGCACTTCAAGGGATTCATATTCCTTGGAGAAGAAATTTCCAGTTACTTTTTCCATATAACCACTTTCTTTCTTTAATTTCATTCTGTACCAACATTATATTATTAGACCGCGTTGCTTGAAAGCTATTTTTAATTTATTGTCCATTAACTGACAGAAAACTGTGCTTAACAATATATTTTCTCCTTTAACAGGAAAACGGAGCTGCCGGGAATTGGCATACTCCGTTTAAAAGGCTGAAATTATAAGATTAGCAGACAATCTACTAAATTGGCAGGCAAATGGGAAATGAATACTAGAAGGCTAGTGATCGGGAGATTATTAATATTTTCGAGAATCGCAGTTCGGGCAAATATACACATCTTCTGCATCAAAAATGGAGCCGCACTTCGTTTGTTCGAGAACAACAAATGCTTTCTTCAAGTCAGCGCGGACTCCTTCCCACCCGCATTCGCACTTGATTTGATTGAAAGATCCGAACTTGTAAATACCGTAGTTCATAAAATTCACCCCTTTTTTAAATTTTCAGAAAAACTTCTGTGTAATTATCTTACCCAAAAAAGACCAAAAAATCAATTAAATGATTGTGAATTTTTTGTTAATTTTTTAAAGTCAAGTCTTGTTTTTATTTTATTCCTTACTTTTTACCCATTTATCGTTTCACTTACCAACAAATAAAAGGAGTGAGGAAAAACGAAAGGATGCTCTAATCGCTAGAACATCCTTCTTTACCTAAAAGATCTTATTTTTCGTCAACCAGCGTCTTAACATCTTGAACAATTTCTTCAAATGGAACTTCTTCTGCTCCGCTATAATTTTTTACTACTTTTCCTTCTTTATTCACTAAATAAAAGCTTGTACCGTGAGTGACTTGATTGGAATTAGGATCGGGAACGGCCAATGTTTGCAGATTCTTTTCCGCAAAATCACGGATGTATTCTGGATCATACCCCGTCAGCAAGTCCCATTTCTTTTCATCCACCTCAAAATGAGAAATGTATTCTTTTAACTTATCAGGTGTATCAACCTCTGGATCGACGCTAAACGATACGATACGATAGTCCTCTACACCTTCTTTTTTAAGCATCTTTTGCAGATCCGCCATATTCTTTGTCATCGGTTGGCAAACCGTTGTGCAGCTAGTAAAAATTAAGTCAGCGAGCCATACTTTTCCCTTTAAGTCCTCTAAGCTGACTTTTTTATTGTTTTGGTTCGTATGCTCAAAGTCTTGCATTTCGACATCCATGTTGCTTTCAAAATTACTTTTGCCGCAGCCAGCTACGAGCAAAATAACCGAAAGCGCTGCAATCACTAAAAAAGAGCGCGAATAATTCAATTTATTTTCCCTCCTGCAATAGTCTAGTAAATCTAAAATAATGTTATTGTATATATCCAACAAATACAACGGCAGGCGATTGGTTATCTTGAATAATTTATGAACACGCCTGCCTATTTATGCTAGTTATGTGGAGGAGAGCGCTAATTGAAATTGTGTATGACTGCCACTTTGCGATGATATAACTTCGAGCCGGGCATCAATTCTTTCCTTTAGCTCGGGCACATGAGAGATTACACCAACGAGCCGTCCGGAGTCCTGAATCTCCATTAACGCTTCAATCGCCTGGTCTAACGATTCGGGATCAAGCGTACCAAACCCTTCATCAATAAACATTGTTTCCAACGATACCCCACCTGCATATTGCTGGACGATCTCCGCCAAGCCGAGAGCAAGCGCAAGTGCCGCCTTAAAGCTTTCGCCCCCCGACAATGTTTTTACGTGCCGTTCCTGGCCAGTATACTGGTCAAAAATTAACAACTCCAAACCGCTTTGAGCATTTCCTTTTGCCCGATCTGTTTTGCGGTGCATCGTGTAACGCCCACCAGTCATTTTTACGAGCCGCTCATTTGCCACAACAAGAATATCATCAAGAAAAGCAGCTAGCACATATCGTTCAAATGTTAATTTATGCACATTTTTGCCGTGCGTGATCTCATAAAGATGACCGATTAAGCTATAGTCTTTCTCCAAATCTTGTAAATGCTCATTCACAGCTGCCACTCTTCCTACGATGCGCTGACAGCTGCTGATTAAATGGTTAAGAGCAAGCCGCTCCTTATCTTTCGCAGCTATCTGCTCCTCAATTTCAGCTTTTTTTGTGATTAATGAGGCAAGATCCGGCTTTTCAATGCCCATTAGGCTTTCTGTAAATTCCTTCAATAGATCGGATACGGAGCGAAAATGCTCGTGAAAGGAATGGATCTCCTGTTGCAATTTCTTTAATTCTGCTTCCGTCCTTTTGCTTGCTGAATAGTGCTTAAAATCAGCAAATCCATTTTGCTCCATCAATTGTTTAAAACGCGCTCGTTCAGCATCTAAGCGTTCTTTTTGCTGAGCAATTGTACTTTGTATCTCCTGTAAGCCTGCTTCAACAGCTGCAAGCGCTGTTTCTGCAGCCTGCTTTCTTTTTAAGGCTGCCGCCAACTGTTCCTCCAAACGCTGCCTCGTTTCTTCAGCTTGCTCGACCGCCTGTTCATACGCTTCTTTTTGCTGAAGCGGCACCGGAATGTTCTTTAACAATTCGTCTACATGTGACTGCTTGCCAGCATATAATTCACGCGCTTCTAGTTCTTCTTGCTGACATGCTGCTAACTCAGCACGCAGCTCTTTCCATTGTACATTCAGACGGTTTCGTTCTTCAGTCCATGCCTTCTTTTGCTGCAGCTTTTCATTCGCTTGCTGAATAGCTCGCTCGGCAGCTGCCTGAATAGAAACCAGCTGTGCTTTTTGGCCGTCTATATTTGACCAATCCACTTTTAAATGAAGCTCTTTCGTTTCCTGCAAGAGCTCGTTTAATACTTCTTCTTCCTTCTGTAAATGAATTTGAATACGAGCCAGCTCACGGGCAGCTTCATGCTGTTCTTTTTCAGCTTGTGCTGACACCTTTTTGGCCGCTTCAATTTCTTCTTTCTCCGGAGCATCAGCATGAGCTTTTGCCGGAGATGGATGATGAGTGGAACCACAAACAGCACATGGCTCTCCAGCAATAAGAGACTGCGCCAACATGCCTGCCTGTTGTTTCTGCCAGCTTTCTTCAAGCTTTTTCACATTCATCGCGGCAGCTTCTAGCCCTTCCTTTTTTTCCTTAGTTAGATGTTGCTGGTTTTGCTCCTGCTCTTTCAAATGTTTGATCCGCTCAGTTATTTTACTAATCTTCTCAATCAGCTTTATTTGGGCTTCAGCCTGATAGCCGTTCTTCTCTTCATCGTAAACAATTTGCTGCCAGCGATCGAGGGAAGACAGCTCCTCTTCCAGCTTTTCTATTCTTGTTTCTATTTGTACGGACTGTGCAGAGAGTGTTTCCCGCTTCTTTTCACATGCTTTCACTTGGACATTCAAGCGGTTTAACATCGCTTTTTCCGCATCCAGGGAATAGACCGATTCTCTAAGCGCAATCAGCTTGTTCAGCCTATCGGCCGCTTCTTTCCGCTCTGCTTCTCTGCCATTTTCCTCTTGCCACTGCTGTTCAGCTTTTTCCAGGGCTCTTTGATGATTGATAAATGTTATGCTTGATTCTTCTGCCCTTTTTACATCTTCATCCAGATGTTTCTTTAACTGCATGCACAAGTCTTCCTGGTGCCCTAAGTTCTTTGCCTTCTCTGCCCATTCAATTTCTTTTGTTTTTTCGGCGATTTCAGGCGTTCTAGCTTCTAATCCTTTTTTCTCTTCCTCCAGCTCATCTTTGCGGGCGATTTGCTGGATAATGTGCTTTGTCTGATGAATATTTCGGGTTAATTCATCGCGTGCATTTTGTTGTTGTTCAATTTCCTCTTTCATTCCCACTAACTTTTCCGACAGAAAATCAATATCTACTTTTAATTGTGAAAGAATGGCTGCCTCGTTTCGAGGATCTTGCTCAAGCAGTTCGCTCATTTTGTCGGTGGCGGGTTCGATGCTGTCCAATAATTGCGCTCGTTCTTTTTGCCCACTTTCCACTTTCTTCGCTAATTCATCTGCCTGGTGCTTTAACTTGTCTTCTATCAATTTATAAAATTGAGTGTGAAACAAGCGTTGCAGCACTTTCTCCTTCTCTTTGCTGTCGGAAACGAGCAGCTTTCTGAACTCGCCCTGGGGAATCATCAATATTTGTCTAAATTGATTCGCATCAAGCTGGATAATTTCTTTTACCTTTTCGTCCACTTCTCGGACATTTGCTGCAATCAGTTTTCTCTCTCCACTGTCATCGATTTCATAGAGTTCTGCTTTTGCAGTAATAGTCCGAAACCCTTCCCCGCGCTCTTTTCTCTTTTCCTGCTGGGGAGAGCGGTAAATCAGATAATTGCGTCCCTTCAAAGAGAATTCGAGCGATACCTCTGTTAACAGGCTGTCTGCGGCAAACTGGCTGCGCAGATCGCTTCCCGTTCTCTCTTCTCCACTTGCCCGGCCGTATATGGCAAAGCTAATCCCATCAAAAATAGTTGTTTTTCCTGAGCCGGTTTTTCCTGAAATGACAAACATGGTCCGATTCTCCAGTTGCCTGAAATCAATCTCTTCCCTTCCCGCATAAGGGCCAAATGCCTGCATGATTAATTTGACTGGCTTCATTTTTGATTCGCCTCCAGCTGTGCCTCATGAATAACTCTCTCTATCACTTTTCTTTTTTCATTTGTGAAACTATCTGTTGTCATCTGACTGTAAAAATCAGCAAAAAGGGCAAGATCAGACTTTTTCTCTTCCCGTTTCATTCCATAGCTTTCTTTTTTGCGCTGATCAATCACATCAATTTTCCTCTCTAAATGAAGAATATTTGGATAAGCTTGCCGAAGCTTGCCCATCGGGTCAATAATTGCTCCACGGTCAAGAAGAGTCACTTTTAAATAATCTTCTGCCGCTTCCTTTTGAACGCGGGCAGGGTCAAGCAGCTCCTCCATCGTTCCCTCCAATGAGCGCATATCTCTCTTTGGACGGAGTGTTTTTTCTTCTATAGAGAGCGCTCCCTTTTCATCAACAGTCACAATCGAAATGCTCTTGCGCTGATTTACCTCGGAAAACGAATATTTCAGCAGAGAGCCCGAATAGCGTACCTTCTCATGTTTTATCGCATCCGGACTATGTAAATGACCGAGCGCCGTATAATGGAAAGGAGCAAACAATCCAGCATCTATACAGCCGGATCCGCCCACCGACAACGTTCTTTCCGACTCTGTTGTCTTTCCACCGAGAACAAAGGCATGGCCGACAAATATGTTCACTTCTCTATAGTCCATCTCTTTTTCCAGCTTGCCTATTAGGCACTTCATGGCATCTTGATGGGTATGAATCGAACTGTCACCAAGCAGCTGCCGGATTGTGCCCGGTTCTGCATAAGGAACACAGTAAAAGTTAACCCCATTAATCCGGACAGGTGAAAATTGATCGTCCACCTTTCCTTTCAAATAAAACTGGCTATTCTGAAACCAGGAGGAACCAAATGAAAGACGTTCTGAACTATCATGGTTCCCAGAAATGGCTACAATCGGTGTCTCCAGCTCCACATTAATTTTGAAAAGCATCTCATTTAACAGCTCTACAGCGCTTGTTGGCGGTACAGATCGATCATATAGGTCACCGGCTATGACAACGGCATCCGGCTTCTCATCTTCTACTATTTTTACAAACTGATGTAAAACCTCACGCTGCTCTTCTGTCATATAGACTCCATGAACGAGCTTGCCTAAGTGCCAGTCTGCTGTATGTATAAATTTCACTTCTGTCACCTCTAATAAAGTCTCTCTTTTCATAGTATAGGAAATTATAAAGAAAGCAAATTGCTTTTCTTTACAAATAGCTAAATAGTAAATCTTAATTATTATGAAGCCTTTTTACGCTAAAATGATAGGATCATCATTAACTGTTGTATCCATTTTCTCCTTTGTCTATAATTAGTAGCGATAGAAGAAAGACTTGGAGGTTGGCATCATGCTGCAAGGTTGGTTTTCTTATTTCATCCTTTTGTGGGTAATTATTCTGGTCGGCAGTTTCGCGATCGGCGGATTTTTTATGTTTCGCAAGTTTTTAAAACGGCTGCCAAAAGCAGATGGAAAATCAGATATGGACTGGGAAGAATATTATGTTGATCAGACAAGAAGCATGTGGAAGAAGCCGGAAAAAGAACTATTGGAAGAACTCGTCAGTCCCGTTCCTGAACTTTTCCGGGATGTGGCTCGTCAAAAAATCGCTGGAAAAATCGGTGAATTAGCATTAAAAGAAAAAGCGGGAAAGATTACGCAGGATTTAGTAATACGAGGTTATATCATTGCTACTCCAAAGAGGGATCATAAGTTTTTGCGTAAGAAATTAAACGAAATGAAGATGGATTTAACTCCTTACGAACATTTATTTTAAAAAGAGCTTGCGGCATCAAACGCAAGCTCTTTTTTTCATGAAAGCGGATTTCCACCAAGTGAATCTTGATCTAATTTAGTCCGCAAGCTTCGATATTGTCTGTACATAGCAATGCGCCATGGGATGATCATTGAAAAAGCAAGAAGGAAAAACATTCCGCTTAATTGGCCAAGATGAATCGTTGAACTCAGCACAACCTTGCCGACGATCCGAACGATTAGCAGGGTAATTAAAATAATAGGAAACGCTTTTGAGCGCTTTAAATAAATATCATCATTACGAATTTCAAAATTTGAAGTTTTAATTAATAAGATCGAAAATAACATCCCTACAACTACGGCTTCCAACAACTCCATAAACGTGACCCGAAACTCCGGTATAACAAACATAAGCGCTCCTGTGCTCATAAAGAGCGGAGGGAGCATAATTTTATTGGCCGATGTCGGTTTCTTAGAGGCCTTCATACGAACAAATATCACTGTAATTCCCATGATTACTGCTAAAACGGATGAAGCAACAAGCATCATCTTCATCATTCCTTATCTTTTACATTTGCTTAGTTATTATAATCAATTTTTTTGGAAAAGACAAAAGCCGCCTCCGTTCAAAACAGCTTAATCTATTAAACGGCGTAATGCCTCATTTACCCGAACCTCATCAAAGGGCTTAGTAACGAAGTCTTTTGCTCCCGCTTCAATCGCTTCCATTACCATCTTTTGCTGCCCCATCGCTGAGCAAATGATAATTTTTGCTTGAGGAAATTCTGATAAGATTCGTTTCGATGCTTTAATACCATTCATAATAGGCATGGTAATGTCCATAATAACGATGTCTGGCCTTAGTTTTCGATATTGTCGTACCGCTTCTTCCCCGTTTTCAGCCTCCCCTAAAACCTGATGGCGCAAATTCGTCAACATATCTATCAGTGTCACTCTCATAAATTTTGTATCGTCCACAACTAATACCCCTGCCACTGGCCTGATGCCCCCTCTTGTCTGGAAAATAATGTAACATATGTCTTTATCCTAAATATACCTGTTTACACAAAAGAAGGCAATCAATAGATAAAGTTAAAATCCAGTAAAGCCGCCAAACAACGGGCTTAAGAAAATAATAATTTTTGTCATCCAATCAAAGAAAAGTACGACTCCCATGACAATCATAATATAACCGCCAACCTTCATAATGATTCCACTGTGGGTGCGAATCCATTTCATGCGGCCGATAAAGAAAGAAAGTATAAAGAACGGAATAGAAAATCCTAGCGTATAAGCAATCATATATAAAAGTCCTGATCCCGGATTGCTTGCCGCAAGAGCAAAAACTGACAATAAAATAGGCCCAGTACACGGTGTCCAACCTGCAGCGAAAGCGAGGCCGATTAACAAGGAGCCCAGATAGCCGCTCGGACGATTTTTGAATTCAAGCCGCCGTTCTGTCATCAAAAATTTCGGCTGCAAAATACCTGTCACAATTAAACCAAAAAATACAATAAAGATGGCACCAATCTGTCTAATTAAATCCTGGTACTGCGCCAGTATATTGCCGATAACAGTCGAAGCAAACCCCAATGATATAAATATTAAAGAAAAACCGAGCAGAAAAAACAACGTATGCAGCAAACTTCTTTTTTGCAGCATTTTATTCTCATTTTTTAATTCACTAACGCTCATGCCCGTAATATAAGAAAGAAATGCGGGATAGAGAGGCAAGCAGCATGGTGAAATAAAACTGAGAAACCCTGCTCCAAAAGCTAATAAAAAGTTAAGATCGTTCAATCAAACCTCCTGCCTTTCATTGATATTGTAACAAAGTTTCAAGCAGGAATCGAAAGAAAGAGATATGAATAATTTGTGTCCTCATCCTTCCGGAAAAAGGAAATCCCTCAATTTAAAGTAACTTTGTTTTTGAAAAAAAGTAAAAGATTGGGTATACTAGAGAAACCAACGAACACTGACCTATTATTGCATAGAAAGGACTTTCCGCCGTGCATAAAGACGACTTATTGGATGCTATAGAGAAAAAGCGGTTGGAGCTATTTCACATTGTCACTGTTAAAGGATTAAACTCTCCGCTTGCCGTTAAATGCAGCCAAGAGCTTGATCTTTTGTTAAATGACTACGATCGCAAATACGTTCATTCTTCGGTCCCTCTTTATCAAAAACAAGTACCTAATTAAAAAATGAGCAGAGTCCCAAAAACATCTGCTCATTTTTATGCTTATTTTTACAAAATCTAAAAAATAAAAGCACTCAATAACCGAGCGCCGTTTATTTATTATCAAATTGCTTGTTCATTTGTGCCATCATTTGATTTATTTTTTTCTGCGAAGGCTTTTGGCCCATCTGCATCATCATCATTCGCAGCATTTGTTCATTAATTGGCGGATTCTTTTTTAAATAGTCCATCATGTATTTACGGGCTATAAAAAATCCAAGCGCAACTCCGGCAATCAGAGCCAGAATCCCGACGAGTACATACCACATATACTACTTCCTCCTTCATGTCGTCTACTAAAAGTTTACTAAACCAAAGGATATTATACAACATGAAAGAGAAATTTTCTTTACTTAAATAAATTTTCTTTCCTGATCGGCTCGAGCCAGCCATAATTCTTTCGTTCGAAATCAACAGCGAAGAGACAAGCATTCAACTTTTTTAAGGAATAAAAGAAAACGGTCTCCGCTTCGTAACTTCCCCGTGCCTTCAAGTGAAGGCATTTCGCCTCAGCGGACAAAACGGCTTTCCCCTTCTTTTCTGGAAGTTCAATCGTAAAAAGGTTGTTTTTTTCAACCGCAAAGCTGTCTTTACCCATTAATGCTTCTTTCAAAATAGAGGCGAGGGATCGCATCGAAAATTCTTTTGTAATATATTGAATTTGTTTTTCCACTATATTCTTCTCACTTTTTTGTCCGATAGAGCTTTCAAAAAATAACTGAAAAAAGTTCTGTTCACGCCCGTAAAAATAATGAGCGAATTCTTCTCCAATCCAGTAAATTTGATAGCTTCTCATTTACTTTTACCTCCTGCTTGTCCTTTTCCTTATTATAAGAAAGAACCATCGTCAAGGTTGTTGAATTTTGGAAAAAACGTTCACTAGTTTTGTCGATTGGATCAGAATGGCACGCGATTCAAATCTATACTCACTTTTCAACACAAAAAAAGCCGGGGTTGCTTTACAGCTACCCCAGCCTTTCTCATGTATCTTCTTATTTATTGAACAGTTCTTTTGCCCGTGAAACTACATGTTCAACTGTAAAACCATATTCAGTCATTACTTTATTTCCAGGAGCGGAAGCGCCAAATCGGTCAATAGCGATAATCTCGCCTTCATCTCCTGTGTAACGTTCCCATCCAAGGGAAGAGCCCATTTCAATCGCAAGGCGCTTTTTCACTTCTTTTGGAAGAACAGAGCGCTTATATTCCTGACTTTGTTTCTCAAAGCGATCCCATGACGGCATGCTGACAACAGACGCATGGATGCCTTCCTGCTGGAGAGCTTTTTGTGCTTCCACCGCTAAGCTCACTTCCGATCCGGTAGCCAGCAACAGCAAGTCTGCCTGCTCTTTTTCGGCTGCTGAAATAACATAAGCCCCTTTTGACACTCCTTCTGTCGCTGTTTCGGAAGTGCCTCGAATAGTCGGCAAGTTTTGACGAGTCAGCACAAGCACAGTCGGTGTTGATTCCGAAGAAACAGCTAACTTCCAAGCAGCAGCTGTCTCATTCGCATCCGCCGGGCGGACAACCGAAAGATTCGGCATGGAGCGAAGAGCGGATAAATGCTCAATCGGCTCATGCGTCGGTCCGTCTTCTCCCACCGCAATACTATCATGAGTAAACACATAAGTAACAGGCAGCCCCATCAAAGCTGATAGACGGATCGCCGGACGTACGTAATCGGAGAATACGAAGAATGTTCCGCCGAACACTTGCAGACCGCCGTGAAGCGCCATTCCGTTCATCGCCGCTCCCATTGCAAATTCCCGTACGCCAAACCAAATGTTGCGGCCTTCATAAGCAACAGGCGAGAAGTCTTTTTCATTTTTTATGGTTGTTTTATTAGAGCCGGCCAAATCAGCAGATCCGCCGATGAAAGTTGGAAGGTTCTTTGCAATCGCATTTAATACTTCTCCTGATGAAGCCCGGCTTGCTAACGATTTACCTTCTTCGTAAGATGGGATATCTTTGTCCCATCCTTCGGCTAACTCTCCGTTTATCGCAGCCTGAAGCTGCTGGCCAAGTTCAGGGAATTGCTTTTTATATTCTTCAAACAGCTGGTTCCAATCCTGCTCAACAGCTTGGCCTTTTTGAACAATCAGTTCTTCAAAACGGCCGTATACTTCCTCAGGCACGTGAAAATCCTGCTCAAATGTCCATTTGTAATACTCTTTTGTCAGCTTCATTTCATCTTCGCCAAGCGGCGCTCCATGTACGTCTGACTTACCGGATTTATTAGGTGAGCCATATCCGATAACTGTTTTTACTTCAATCAGTGTTGGCCGTGATTCGTCTTTTTGCGCTTCTTCAATCGCTCTGGAGATCTCTTCCATGTCATTTCCATCTTCAACACGGAGATACTGCCACCCATAGGCTTTAAAGCGGTCTTTCACACTTTCAGAGAAGGACTTATCAAGATCGCCATCAAGAGAAATATCATTGGAATCATATAAAGCAATTAACCGGCCGAGCTTTAGATGACCTGCAAGGGAAGCAGCTTCGGAAGCCACACCTTCCATTAAGTCTCCATCACCGCAAAGTGTGTATGTATAATGGTTGACTACGCTATATTGGTCCTTATTATAGACGGCAGCTAAGTGTCTCTCCGCCATTGCCATTCCAACTGCCATGGCAATCCCTTGGCCAAGAGGTCCGGTCGTTGCTTCTACACCGTCCGTGTGTCCGTATTCTGGATGTCCTGGTGTTTTACTGCCCCATTGGCGGAAATTTTTAATTTCATCCATTGATAAATCATAGCCCGATAAATGCAGAAGGCTATATAACAGCATAGACCCGTGTCCTGCTGACAAAACGAAACGGTCACGGTTAAACCATTTTGAATTTTTCGGGTTGTGGTTCATGTAACGGCTCCACAATGTATAAGCCATTGGAGCAGCTCCCATCGGCAGACCCGGATGCCCAGAATTCGCTTTTTCAATCGCATCTATAGAAAGTGTGCGGATCGTATTCACTGCTAATTGATCAACTGTATCAAACATGGAAAACTCCCTTTCCTTACAAATATTGTTCCTTCTTAATATATAGGTCTTTATCAAAATATACAAGATGTCTGAGAAGATCTATTATTTGTCATTTTCTTTTCCGTTTACTCCATATAAAAAAGCCAGCGTTTGCCGGCTCATTAATGCATTCTTTTACGTTTTTGAATGTCTTTAATTTTTTCAGGTGTCACTTCATTGCCTTCAGGATCAAAAATACGCACCGATTCCACTGTATTTTTCATGGACGAGCGAAAAGCACGTAAGTATTCTTGGCGCAGGCTTGTCTGCTCTGCTTGTTCCTCTGCGGACAGCCCTTCAGTTTTTGATTTCTTGGAAAGCTCATTAATACGAGCTAGTTTATCTTGAGAAAGCATAGATGGGGTTACTGCCAATTCGTTATAAATCAGCAGACTCTCCTTTCTTTTTCTTTAATATATTCTTGCCTTTATTTTATTAAAAGGGAAAGGAATAAACAAGAAAGATGCCTATTCAAGATCTTTATCCGCCTGTTCAGCATACTCTTTAAATCGTCTGTGAACTGTCGCCTTAGATACCCGATAACCAAAGCCGTTTAAAGTAGCAGCTATTTCTTCGAAAGTAAGGTTATTGCGGCGTAGACGGACAATTTCTTCCATCGGCACTTCCTTCCTCTCTCTTCCGGCTGGGTTTCCTCTATTCTTTAAATTGTCTTCAGGTCGAAAACCGTTTTCTACCGCCCGTTTCATTCCTCGCTTGATTTTTAAATTATGAATCTTCCGCTGGTATTCTTCTACCATGCTAACAATTTGAATAACCATTGAATCTGATTCTGACAGCTGCAGCTCTCCATCATCAGCGATGCTAAATACTTTTACTCCTTCTTTAAACAAGCAGTGCAGCAAAGCAATTTTAGCATTGCCTCGTCCAATTCGTGTTTCATCCTGAATCAGTACAGCATCAATCGATTCCTTTTTCACTAGATCTAGCAAATCAAGCATTCCCGGCCGATCTAATTCATAGCCACTCACTTGCTCTTTAATCACCGCTGCCACTTCATATCCTTTTCGGAAGGCAAGGCTGAGCAGTTCTTCCTCTTGCCGTTGAAGCGACGTTTCCTGTGTTTCTTTTTTTGTGCTTACACGGCAATATATAATAGCTTTCACTTGAAATTACTCTCCTTTAAAAGCGATCTGGCCGCCAGTATGAGATGAATGCGAAGTAATGGGAATAACGAGAGTGTCTCCCGGTAATATTTTAACGGAATGCAGCTTGTTCTCTTTTTGTATCCACATGATAAAGTCCTCTTCTTCCATTTCCTTGCTGTTATTATACTGTCTGGCAATGCTCCAGAGAGAGTCCCCTTCCCGTACGGTGATTTCTTCGTAAGGAAGACGTTTCTCACTCACATTAAAGATCAGCATGCTTCCTGCCATAATTGTAACAGCCATAAATAACAGAACAAAAGAATTCTTTTTAACAAACACTTTCATCATTCAACATCCCCTTCAAGCGAATACTCGTTCGTATATTTATCTTTATTTTAATAGGAACATTTGTTTGAGTCAAGATTTCATTCGAACTTATGTTTGTATCCTAAAAAGTGACATGTTATAATACAGAAAAGAGATAATCTAAGAGGTGCAGACAAATGACAAAATTATCGAAGAGGCAGCAAGATATTTTGGACTTCATCAAGCTTGAAGTTAAAGCAAAAGGCTATCCTCCTTCCGTGCGCGAGATCGGGGAAGCAGTTGGATTGGCATCCAGCTCCACTGTCCATGGCCATCTTTCTCGTCTGGAGAGCAAAGGACTGATCCGCCGCGATCCAACGAAACCACGCGCGATCGAAATATTGGAATTGGAAGAAAGCGTACCGAGACAAAAAGTAGTAAGTGTGCCATTAATCGGGAAAGTAACAGCCGGAATGCCTATTACCGCCATCGAAAATATTGAAGAATATTTTCCTTTACCGGAGCGGCTTGCACCTGCCGATGACAATGTATTTATGCTGGAAATCATGGGCGACAGTATGATTGAAGCCGGCATTCTAAATGGTGATTATGTCGTCGTACGCCAGCAACAGACAGCCAAAAATGGCGAAATAGTTGTAGCGATGACCGAGGAAAACGAAGCCACCGTTAAACGCTTTTTTAAAGAAAAAGACTTTATTCGCCTTCAACCTGAAAATTCATCCATGGAACCAATTATTCTGTCGTCTGCTACTATCCTTGGCAAAGTGATTGGCGTCTACCGGGATATCCATTAACTGCTGGACAAACTCCTTTCTGCTCTATTGTGCGGAAAGGAGTTTTAACTTTTTTGCAAGAGTAATAGAATAGCAGTTAACCTATCATATGACGAGCCTAAAGAAGATATGATTGTTTAATGAGAAAAGCCATTCACCGAACAACAATCGAAAGTTCCATTGCTAGATTAAAAGCAAGAGAGTCAGAGTCTCTTCAACCACCAAAAACCCCTGGACCTTTATAGGCCAGAGGCAGAAAAAATTGATGATTGAGTTCCCCACTTACGCAATAATGCCACGTTCATTCTCAAACTGTTTATATTGTTCCTCCTTCATAATCTTCTTTAAAATCTGCACCGCCTTCCACACTTCTTCATACGTGTTATATAAAGGGACTGGAGCAAGCCTGATCCCATGAGGAGCTCGAAAATCTGGAATAACTCCATTCACTTTTAACGCTTTACAAATCCGTGCAGCTTCTTTATGCTCCAAATAAATGTGTCCGCCCCGTCTCTTGTCTTCCAAGGGATTCCCTATCTTAAAACCGGCTTCGCTCAGTTCTTCTGAAGTGAGCTCGATCATATAACGCGTCATACATAAAGACTTTTTTCGGAGGTTCTCTATACCCGCCTCTTCAAAGAGTTGGAGTGAACCGATCAATGGAGCAATACTTAATATATGAGGTGTGCCGATCTGATAGGCTCCTGCCGCTTCTGCCGGCATGAACGTATGCTCCATATCAAATTGTTTCTCTTTGTTCGAACCAAACCATCCGGCAAGACCTGGCAGCTTGCCAAAATGTTTTTTATTTACATATAATCCACCGGCACTGCCCGGACCGCTATTTAAATATTTATAATGGCACCAAACCGCAAAGTCTACTTCCCATTCGTTCAATTGGTGTTCAATTGCTCCAATTGAATGACACAGGTCGAAGCCAATTAAAATATTGCGTTTATGGGCTTCTTTCGTTATGCGCTTTATGTCAAGAATTTGCCCGCTCCGGTAAAGGATGCTCGGCAAGACGATTAAAGCCACCTCTTCTGTCATTGCTTCAATCACATCTTCTTCTTCAATAAGACGCCCATCGCGGCTTTGTACGCGAATCAAGTGATCCTCCGGATGATAGCCTTTCAGCTGAATCTGGCTTCGTAGCGCATAGATATCAGAAGGAAACGTAAGTTCGTCTGCCAGTATTTTTGTTCGTTTGCCTTCCGGCTCATAAAAGGTGGCAATCATCTGATGCAGATTCGTTGTTGTGGAACCAGTCACTATTACCTCCTCAGGCCGTGCCCCAACTAACGATGCCAGCTTCCCACCAAGCCGCTCCGAGAGGTCATACCAAGGATAACCCCCTTCTGTCCACCCATCAATTCCGAACTGCTTCCACGAATCTAGCAACTCTAACAACGATTTCTCTGATCGTCTGGACAGTAATCCTAACGAATTACCATCGAGATAAATGATTCCTTCTTGAATATAAAATTCGTTGCGAAAGGATGCCAGCTCATCCTGTTGATCAAGCTTGCAGGCATATTCCCGAGAAGAATCAAACTGCTTTTTACCCATTTGTCCATCCCCTCTATTCTCTATATTCATTCTTCCAATTTCTACTATAACGATAAATGATTAGCCCGTCACTTATTCTTAAAAACATAAAAACCTTTGTGTATTAAGCAATAAAGAGTAATAAAATAATTTTAAGTTACTCTAAAGTAAGATAGGTTATTTAGGTCATTAGTTGCATAAATTTCCATCCTCATGAGATAATGGAGGTAAAACAGGAGTAAATTTATATGTCAATACTAATTTTAGAGTCTTTATTACTAGCTTTCCTTCTTTTAATTTATCCTTTCTTCGACGTTAAATACACAAAGTCGTTAAAGGAGAAAAAAGATACCCTTTCGAGAGTAAGATTCTTTAAATTTGTCATTTATTCAGAATGGACGATTGTAGCAGCAATCCTTCTCATGATAGTAATGACAAAAATAACGTTTAAAGATATGGGAATAACCCTTCCGCAGCAACCCCATTCAGAAGCGCTCGGCATGATCTTCGGCTTTCTGGCAGGCCTCTTTATTTTACTATTTGTTCTAATGAAAATACCGGCTTATCAACAACGCTTAAACAAGCAAACAGCAGACATCGACTACTTATTGCCCACAACTAAACAAGAAAGAAGATTATCTATCTTCGTTGCTATAACGGCAGGTGTTTGCGAGGAAATTATTTACAGGGGGTTTGTTATTCATTACCTGTCGAGTCTGCCAATTGACATTCAACCAATGTATATAATCATTATCTCAGCCGTTATTTTTGGATTTGGGCACATTTATCAAGGCTGGAAAGGCCTCTTGCTTACCGGGTTCATTGGTTTTATTTTTGCCCGTACTTATTTAGCTACTGGCTCCCTTTTATTCCCAATCCTTCTTCACATCGTCATCGACATGCGGTCTTTTTTATTTGTTAAGCCCTTGCCTAAAGAAAACCAAACAACTTTTACAAGAAACATTTAACTGTACAAAAAGCCCTTGATTTTGTCTGTATCAAGGGCTAAAAAGATTAATGTATTTTCAATATATCGGCATTCTTCCTCGGTGAGCTTATCTGTCGTAGATGGCTTAAACTTTGTAAATCTGCTTTTCTTTGCTTTCTTAAATATGCTTTTTGGTCCTCCATGAATAATAGGGCCAGGGCTTTTATTTTTACTATCAACTAATTCGGAAAAATAAGGGCTCCGAGCAAACCTGACATGCCCTTTTTTTAATACGCTCATACCTTAAAAGCAGTGTTGCCCTATCTAACGATTCTTCAAATCATTATTTAGGGATTTTTGCCGTCCTTTTTTTGCCATTCATCCTTTCCAATTGGATTTTATTCTGCCCCTGACGTTCAGCATCTTTTTTAAATGCTTCCATCGCTTTGATGCAAAGAAGATTCATTCATTACGCCTCCTTTATTTCTATTGAATTTGCTTCTACACCTGGCAGGAATAGACTCCTCAAAAAGTCAGCATCACAAGAGGCCATACTGTCGAAAAGCGTATGGCCACTTCTCGCTAGAGCGCTAAAAATAATAAGAAATGTACGGCAAGATCGAAGAAAAAGGACCAAAAAATTACTCTTCCTACGCTCGGGTAATTCCTCTGAATGATTGCCAAACAGACAGCTAGAAAAAATTAGTGTTTTGTTCCATCCCTCCGATCTTTTTGGTTTATGTTTTCCCTGTTCCTATTCAAAAAAACATAAACTACCACCAACCGTTATTTCTACATTCAGTTTCATCTCCTTGTTTAACCACCCAACCCTCTAGTTCATCAAACGTGCTTACACCTTCTAGTGAACGAACCACTCTACTCTCCTCATTTTTATCGTTAATAGCTATACTCCTACATCAAATTATAATCCTCCAAAAAATAACAATAAAAAGCTGTTTCATAAGCTAATTACTAACTTTTCAAAAAGTTTTATCGGATAATAGATTAACAGCATTTAACAAAACTTACATTCCTAGATAAGAGAGGTGGATGATTTGGCCTTACAATATCAAGAACATGGCGATGAGAGTGCTCCTTTGATGCTATTTTTACATGGTGGTGGGGTAAGTGGTTGGATGTGGGATAAACAAGTTCAATACTTCGCCCATTATCATTGCATTGTTCCAGATTTACCTGAACACGGGCTAAACAATCACAAAATTAATTTCTCCATAAAGACTAGTGCAGTAGAATTGATCCAATTAATCGAGAAAAAAGCAGGAACGAAGAAAGTAATTTTAATTGGGTTTTCTCTGGGTTCTCAAGTTATCATTCAACTATTAAGTATGAAACCAGATTTAATTGATTTTGCCGTAATAAATAGCGCTGTTGTCAGACCCATTCCATACGCTAAAAAACTAATTCGACCTACTATCAGATTATCCTTTCCATTAATTAAAAATAGATGGTTTTCACAATTACAAGCAAAACCATTATATATAAGCAAAGACTACTTTGAAAAATATTATGAAGAAAGTTGTCAAATGAAGCCTGACACTCTTGTGAGAGTATTAGAAGAAAACATATCGTTTGGGATACCCGCAGATTTTAAAAAGGCAAATGGAAAAATATTAGTTACTGTAGGCGAGAAGGAAAAAGCCATCATGAAAAAATCCGCAAAGGATATTGTAGATGCTAATTCTCATTGCATAGGTATAGTTATACCTAATATTGGACATGGAGCGCCTTTGGCAATGCCCGACTTCTTTAATCGCATGGTAGAAACATGGATAAATGAGGATAGTTTACCACAGGATTGTATAGTGATAAGCTGATGTTTGTTTGATATTGCCTGTATGATTAGTAAAAAATAAAAGTTCTAATCATTATAAAATCCTGCGTTTTGTGTATTTCAAATAAAAAATCAACCATATTAATTAATCCATCTAAATAAAAGCACTCATCCAACTAAGTGGACTGACCCCATAAAGTGAGACAAATAAAAAACACCTTTAAGTTGAAAACGAGTATGGGATACTCGAAAATAACT
>NZ_JBIQDP010000003.1:2682-277434 GCF_045370945.1 Pseudobacillus sp. 179-B 2D1 NHS | reverse complement strand
CAGCCCCCATTCACAAGCAAAATAAAAAGGACTGTAGACAAACTCTAGAATTTCATTGAGTTTGTCTACAGTCTGACAAGAGGATGACCTATTTGGTCATCCTCTTGTTTAATTTATTGCAGCTCGCTTACCTTGTCATCGTCCCAGCGATAATTCCAAAAGCGTTCAAACTTTATGCGCTGAATAGTTGCTTCGTCATTTTGCGCAAGCAGCTTTTCCATTTCCTTTAGCATCCAGGCCGTTTGAGAGATATGAGCGCGCAAGGCAGCCATCTTCTGCTCGAAAACGTCTGAAATATCATAGACAAGATCCGGTGCCCCAAGATCTGTGTCTGTATTATTGGCAAACGCAACGAGATGAAGCTTCGGTCGTTTATCTTCTGGGAGCCGGCGAACGGCACGAATAACGGCGCGCGCGGTAGCTTCATGATCGGGATGCACGGCGAAGCCGGGATAAAAGCTAATGATAAGAGAAGGGTTCAACTCAGCAAGCAAACCGGAAACGAGATCGGCCATTTTCGTATCATCTTCAAATTCCAGCGTTTTATCACGTAATCCCATCATGCGCAAATCTTGAATATCAATTGCTTCGGCAGCTTTTATCAGCTCAGCCTTACGGATATCCGGCAGCGATTCCCGGGTAGCGAACGGCGGATTCCCGAGGTTTCGTCCCATTTCCCCAAGTGTCAGACAAGCATATGTAACAGGGGTCCCTCTTTTTCTATGTGTAGCAATAGTGCCAGAAACACCAAAGGCTTCATCATCAGGATGCGGAAAAATAACGAGTACGTGCTGTTCTTTTTCAATTTCCGTTAACATATGGGAGAATCACCTTCCTTTACAAATTATTTAAACGGTTCTTCGCCTATTTGCAAAGCAACAGCGAGCTTTCCGTCAAAGCCATGGCCGGCAAGAAGCAGCCTGCCGTTTTCATCGAAGCCGAAATGGGTCAGTCCTTCTGCATATACCCAGCCAATTGATAGTTTCAGCCCGACGCGGTAGGGGCCTTCCCCAACTATTTTTCCATGCTCGTAAACGAGCTTAGCATTGCGTATATAAGCACCTGCTGAAAAAAACTTCTCATCAAAGTGAGAGGCATAAGCTCCATTCGTCGTTTCTAAATGGATATATACTTCCTTCTGAGCAAATCGGTCAATCGATTCTTGAACCTTTGCTACAATAATTGGCTCCACGTTCATCCACCTCCATAAGCACCTGTAATGAACATTTTACAAGAAATAATTAGGGATTGCGAAAAATGAGCCTAAAAAGCCATCCTTTTAACAATGGATGGCTTAAAATTTCTTAGTTTCTAATTTGATTGAAAGCACCGTGCATAACTGGACCGACATATTGGTTTAGCTTGAAGCCGTGGCGAATGGCTGCGCTGACGAAATCTTTCGCATTAGATACGGCCGTTTTTACATCTTGTCCTTTTGCCAAGTTGGCTGTAATAGCAGCAGCAAATGTACATCCAGCTCCATGATTGTAAGTAGTGGCTACTTTTTCGGCTTCTAATACAGTGAATTCATTGCCGTCATAGAAGACATCGACTGCTTTTTCATGCTCGAGCTGTTTGCCGCCTTTCACAACGACATTTTTGGCGCCCAAGTCATGAATTTTTTTAGCGGCTTCTTTCATTTGTTCTAATGTACGGATCGGCCCAATTCCAGAAAGTTGTCCGGCTTCAAATAAGTTCGGTGTTACAACGGTAGCGATCGGCAGTAAAAATTCACGCATAGCAACCGGTGCTTCCGGATTTAAGACTTCATCTTCCCCTTTGCATACCATAACTGGGTCAATCACGACTTTATCTAGTCCATTGGCTTTAATATGCTTGCCTGCTACTTCAATGATCTCAGCAGTTGCCAGCATCCCGGTTTTTACAGCATCAATTCCGACAGACATGGCAGTTTTTAATTGGGCTTCTAGTGTATCAATAGATAGCGGGTGAACACCATGGCTCCAATGATTGTCGGGGTCCATCGTCACGATGGTTGTCAGCGCCGTCATTCCATAGACACCGTGCTCCTGAAATGTTTTCAAATCTGCTTGAATGCCTGCGCCGCCGCTTGTATCTGATCCTGCAATGGTTAATACTTTTTTCATTTCCATGCTGCAAAAATCCTCCTTTGAGTGTATAGCGATATAAGTTGCTATTAACATTTTAAAAAATTAAAACATTTTGTACAAGCCTTTTGGCGCGCATGGCTGTTAAGATAAGGGTAATAAACCCATATAGGAGGGATGAGATGGACCGCAAGGAAAGGGAAAAGCTGGAGCAGCTGGAAGCACTTATAAAAGAACTAAAGGCCGGGCGCAGTGAGACAGCATCTACAGCAGCGGCAACAGGAGGACTGCCTGTGTTCTTGACAGGAAAAGCAACAAGATGGCTGCTCGCTCTCTTTGTGTTAGTTATGCTTGCCCTTGGAACGTTTGGTCTCCTATCTTTATATTCTGATTCCGGGCAAGGAGAGCCGGCTGCTTTTGTTGAACAAATCAAGAATTTAAATTCACTGGCTACGGCAGAAGCTTATGTAAAGGCAGTAATTGAACAGGAAGACAATAAGCTCTTTGGACAAAAGATTGGTGTAGACGTGCTGGGAACAAAAAGGAAAGTTTTGTTAATTGTGCCTGGGAAAGTGCTCGCAGGTGTGGATTTAAGTAAACTATCAAAAGCGGATATTCAAGTGGATGAAAAGAATAAAACAATTAAAATCCATATCCCCAGAGCAAAAATTTTGCAAGAGCCGGCTCTTATGACTGATCAAGTAAAGCTGTTCTCAGTGGAAGGAATCTTTCGGGAGAAGGTGGATTGGAAAGAAGGGTATACCCTTGCAGATGAAGCTAGGCAGTTAATTAAAAAAGAAGCGGTTGAGCAGGGGCTGCTTCAAAAAGCCGAAGAAAATGCCATACAATCGCTTGAGCAATTTTTTGAGCATATCGGGTATAAAGCAACTGTAAAGATTTCAGGATAGTAAGAGACCAGATTCTAACAATTATCAGGATGATGGAGAAGGAGTGGTGGGAATGACAAAGAAAATATTGCAAAACGACTGGGGCGAGCTGCTGGCGGAAGAGTTTGAGAAACCTTATTACCAGGAGCTGCGTGAATTTCTCAAAAAGGAATATGCAACAAAAACAATTTACCCTAATATGGATGATATTTACAATGCTCTTCGTTATACAGCTTATAAAGACGTAAAGGTAGTTATTCTCGGCCAGGACCCCTATCATGGTCCTGGACAAGCGCATGGATTAAGTTTTTCAGTGAAGCCGGATGTTCCAGTGCCGCCTTCCCTGCGAAATATTTTTAAAGAGCTGCATAGCGATTTAGGATGTCCCATTCCGCACAACGGTTACTTGGTGCCATGGGCAGAGCAAGGGGTGCTTTTGCTCAATACCGTGCTGACTGTGCGACAAGGTGAAGCTCATTCCCACCAAGGAAAAGGCTGGGAGCGGCTGACGGACCGGATTATTTCCTTGATCAGCAGCCGTGAAAAGCCCGTTGTGTTTATTTTATGGGGAAAGCCAGCTCAAAAGAAGCTTGTGCTGATTGACGAAAAGAAACATTGCATCATTCAAGCACCGCATCCAAGTCCTCTATCGGCTTCAAGAGGCTTCTTTGGCAGCCGTCCTTTTTCAAAAGCCAATGAATGTCTGGAGAGGTTTGGAGAAGAGCCGATTCATTGGGAAATAAACGATCAATAAATTTCGTCAATATACGCTGTTTCACGTGAAACAAAGCTAATAAATGACAGCATTCGCCTTTGTCAAAAAGAATTCTTATTCCGATTGGATAAAATTTGTTAGAATGAAAAGCAGAAGGGGCGTGAGCGGATAAATGGAAAAGGTGAATTGTTTTCAGTGCAAATACTTTTTTGTTACGTGGGACCACAAAAGCCCGCGCGGCTGTCGGGCATACGGTTTTAAGACGAGGCAGCTGCCGTCAGCATTCGTTCTGCAGGCTTCTGGTCATCCATGCCGCCAATTCACGCCTAAGCTCGTTAAAAAGTAGTAGGAGGTGCATGAAAATAAACATTTCTCATTTATCCGTCTTAAATAAAATAGAAGAAGAGATCCGGCAGGCACGACTTGCTGAAAAAAGTGGCATGATGAAGCAGCATATTTACACCGTCCGGACGTTATGTGAAGTGCTGCTTGATGAGTCAGACAAGACAGGAGCAGCGGCTGTCCTCCCTGAGTCACTGCCGATTCGGCAGGTAGCCTCTCAGCCGGCGCAACCAGCATTAAGCCAGGCTGAAAAGCTTCAAACGGACGATGGGGCAAATGGCGATTCTATATTTGATTTTTAAGGAGAAGAAAATGAAACTATTTATTATCATTGGGGCAATCAATGCCTTTTTATCTGTAGCGCTTGGCGCGTTTGGCGCCCACGGCTTGGAAGGGAAAGTAGAGCCGAAGTACTTGGAAATTTGGAAAACCGGTGTTCAATACCAAATGTTTCACGCTTTAGGAATGGTTCTAGTTGGTATCCTTATAGGGCAAGTCCAGTTTAGCTCTATGTTGAACTGGTCTGGCTGGATGATGCTTATCGGAACGGTTATTTTTTCAGGCAGCTTGTATGCTCTCACGCTGTCGGGGATCAAAGTGCTAGGAGCTATCACGCCAATTGGCGGTGTTGCTTTTCTAGTGGGCTGGGTGCTGCTCGTTTTAGCGGCTATAAAATTCTAATATAAAAGCTGCTCTCTGAAAAAAGAGAGCAGCTTTTATTAATTAACGTGGCGGATAGGAAGCAAGTCCGCCACCTGTTCCTGCCCCCGCTCCACCAGGGACCGGATAATTGTATTCTATCGGCTCATCAAAGGTAGCATAATCTAAAGAGACCATCAGGATTAAATAGCGCATTCCTGTTTGCGGATCACTCAAGATTAAGTGGTCACGTCCGGCAGCTTCAATAATTCCTTTAAAGATTTTCGCATTCCATTCACGGTTGTTTTCAAACGTTGTGTAGACTGTTACTGGTTTTCCGCGGTTCAGACGAAAAATATTCTCGATGTATGACTGTTCTGAAGGCAGCATGCCAGGGACATTTATTCCGCCTCCTGGTGAAGATGATATGCCCCCGGGAGGTACGCTTGGAGTAGTAGGGGCTGTATACATTGGATAGGGCTGATAATAATAAGATGGCATACCACTTTGCCTATATGGACTAGCAGTTGATGGACTCACAGGAACCCTCCTTGAACGAATAGATTTTTCAAATCGGTTGTCAATTAATGTGTATGTGGAAATTTGAGTTTCATGACAAAATAAAAAGCCTTTTCTAAAATGTAGAAAAGGCTTTAGGCAGTTTTTTAATTAATTTGCAGCATTTGCTCCAACTTAGAATCATCGAGCAGATTGCCGACAAAGAACGCTCCGAATTCGCCGTAACGGGCGCTGACTTCATCAAACCGCATTTCATATACAAGTTTTTTAAATTGAAGCACATCGTCAGCGAATAGTGTAACGCCCCATTCATAATCATCGAAACCGACAGACCCAGTAATAATTTGTTTCACTTTGCCAGCATATTGGCGGCCGATCATGCCATGGCTGCGCATAAGTTTCCCGCGCTCTTCCATTGGGAGCATGTACCAGTTATCTTCTCCTTGGCGGCGCTTATCCATTGGATAGAAGCAAACATGCTTTGCTCTTGGCAGCTCAGGATATAAGCGGGAACGAATCTGCGGGTTTTGATATGGATCTTCATCACTGGATAAGTAATTGCTCAATTCGACAACAGATACGTAAGAATAGCCTGGGATTGTGAATTCGGCAATTTTTAACTTGTTGAATTCCGTTTCAATAGCATTTAACTCTTCCATTGTCGGGCGAAGAATCATCAGCATAAAATCAGCTTTTTGGCCAACGATGCTGTAAAACGCATGGCTTCCCTCTTTTGCCTCGTGAACGGCATTTAACTTATTGAGAAATTGCTGGAACTCATAAATAGCTGTTTGACGTTCATCACTTGAAAGCAACTTCCAAGTCGTCCAATCAATCAGACGAAAATCATGCAGACAATACCAGCCGTCAATTGTTTTTGCAGCTTCACTCATCTTATTCACTCCTTATGTAAATGTTTTCAGTTATTAATATAACATACATCTGGAGGCAATCCATAAAAGTGCTTTGACGGGTGTGTGAACATAAAAAGGAGAGGGAATGATGGAGAAGAGACATTTTATTATGTAAAATCATAACTGTAGAAGGTATCCTGAGTATAGGAAGGGATAAGGAGGGAATTGGAATGAGTGATTTATTTACGGCTTTAGAAAACAAGCTTTCCGGACAGAACGTAAGAATTGTTTTCCCGGAAGGACATGATGAACGCATAGTAGCTGCTGCGAGCCGGCTGGCGAAAGAAAATCTGTTAACACCGATCCTCATCGGCGATGAGCAGGAAATTAAGCAGAAGGCTTCCCAGCTGCAAGCAGGACTGGAAGGAATCGAAATTGTTGATCCTGCAAGCGACAGTCGTCTTAATGAACTTGTTCAATCATTCGTTGAACGCCGGAAAGGCAAAGCAACAGAAGAGGAAGCACAGAATATCTTAATGGATGAAAATTATTTTGGTACAATGCTTGTTTACAAAGGCTATGCCGAAGGGCTTGTAAGCGGGGCTGCCCATTCTACAGCTGATACGGTTCGCCCGGCCTTACAAATTATCAAAACAAAGCAAGGAGTCAAAAAAACATCTGGTGTGTTTATTATGGTACGTGGAGAAGAGAAATATGTTTTTGCTGATTGTGCGATCAATATTGCTCCAGATAGCAATGATTTAGCGGAAATTGCCATTGAGAGTGCCAAAACGGCAGAAATGTTTGACCTTTCGCCGCGGATTGCTATGCTAAGCTTCTCGACAAAAGGATCGGCGAAGTCCCCGGAAACGGAAAAAGTGGAAGAAGCCCTCCAATTAGCGAAAGAGAGAGAACCAGAATTGGTCATTGACGGAGAATTTCAATTTGATGCAGCATTTGTTCCGTCTGTTGCTAGGAAGAAGGCGCCGGATTCGGTCATTCAAGGAGATGCCAATGTCTTTATTTTTCCAAGCTTAGAAGCAGGGAATATCGGTTATAAGATTGCCCAGCGTCTTGGTAACTTTGAAGCGGTTGGACCGATCTTGCAAGGATTGAATGCGCCGGTGAATGACCTGTCCCGCGGCTGCAGTGAAGAAGATGTGTACAAACTGGCGCTGATTACTGCTGCCCAGTCACTAAAATAACAGTTGCATTGAATGACTGTTCCCGATAAAGTAAGGTCAGACCGGCGTCTGCCGGTTTTTTTGATGTGACTATCGAGAAGGAGAACACATTATGAATGAATCGCTACAATTACTTAAGCAGCCGGAGTGGCGCCTGATTGATCAGTCAAGCTTAGGGCCGATGTTCAGCGCACTTCAGTCGTTTGCCGCCGATGATACATTATGTACATCAGTCGGTGCTGGCTCCAGCCCACCGACTGCGAGAGCATGGGTTCACCATAGCACCGTAGTGCTCGGTATCCAGGACACAAAACTTCCTTTCCTGCAGGAGGGAATCAAGCTTTTACAAGAAGCTGGTTTACAAGTTATCGTTCGTAACTCGGGGGGGCTTGCTGTAGCACTTGATGAGGGTGTGCTTAATTTATCGCTTATTTTTCCTGATACAGAAAAAGGGATTGATATTGATCGTGGCTATGAAGCGATGTATCTGTTGATTAAACAAATGTTTTCCGGCTTTTCTGCAAGGATTGACGCCTATGAAATTGTAGGCTCTTATTGTCCGGGAAGTTATGATTTAAGCATCGGTGGAAAAAAGTTTGCTGGCATTTCCCAACGGCGCATTCGCCGTGGAGTGGCTGTTCAGATTTATTTATGTGTAAGCGGCAGCGGCTCAGAAAGAGCATCACTTATCCGCCGCTTCTACGAGACAGCCAAAAAAACAGAAATAACCAAGTGGGATTACCCTGATATCCAGCCCGAGGTGATGGCTTCATTGTCTGAACTGCTGGGCCGCAAACTTACTGTCCAAGATGTGATGCTGCGGTTTTTAAATACTCTTCATCAACATGCCGGCCGTCTCTATGCGAGTTCACTGCATGGAGAAGAAGTGGATCTTTACCAAGGGTATTTACAGCGCGTAACCGAACGCAATGAAAAAGCCTTGACCGCAGAAAGCTGAAGAAAAACAGATAAGCAGCATCTCTAAAAGGTTTCTATATTCTTTTCTCATATTCATGTATTCAATCAGCAGCAGGCTGTCAAAAAAGAAAGGTGTCCGAAAGACGAAGCTCTCGGGACACCTTTATTTATTCAGCTAGCTTTTCCAGGTTGCCGTTGCGGTCCATTTTAAAGGCTGTAGGACTAGGCTCTTCTTCATCAAAGAGAACGAGCTTTCTGGCACGGTTCATTATCTTTATTAGTGTTTCATAGTCTTCTTGCATAGTGACAGTGTTTTGCTCTAGCTCGCGTACAGTTTCTTCCAATGCGGCTTTCTCTTTTGTCAGCTGCTCTACTTCATGCTTTAATCTTGCATTCTCTTGTTTTAGACGGTCTGACTGGTAAGTAGTGCTAGACAGAGTTTGTAAAAAGGCAATCACTTTTTCCATAGACAGTTCTTCATTGTTCACCGGTGACACATACGGCAGCTGTTCAGTTTCTATCTCTATATCATTAGGAAGCGGCAAAGACATAGCCTCGACTTCTTCAATAGAAGGAACAGGAGGCTGATACAACAATTTTTTCTTGCCGCCTTGTTCTTTTCCAAGCAGTCGGTTGCGTTGTTTGCGTTGTTTTTTAGCGAGAGCGAGTGCTTTTTCATATTGATGGCGAACAACTGCGTTCCAGCGAAAGCCGCAGGCAGCAGAAGTCCGGTTTAGCTGATCTCCCACTTCCTCGAACGCATTTAATTGTGTACTTCCTTCACGCACGTGGCGCAATACTGTTTCAGCGAGCAATAGATCATTTTCCTCTGACCATGCATCTTGTCTGTTTTTCATTACATTCAACTCCTTGTTTTAGTAAAAGTTTAATTACTGACAGGATGATCCAAATACGTTAGATTTATACCAATATTAAAAAATAATTTTTTTCTGCTAGTTTCCCTGTTTAGCCGGCACACGAAAGCTTCAGGGACGATTCGAGTGCTTGCCAACCGTTTTTTTTCGATGTAAAATACCGTTTAGCTTAACCTTATTTAAGAAAGGATTGTATATAGATGGCAAACGAATTTCGAGTTTGCGATGATTGCCAGGCAGTTAACTTGAAAACTCTTGTGCCAAAGCTGAAGGGCATCGATCCAGAAGCAAAAATCGACGTAGCCTGTCAGTCTTACTGCGGCCCTGGCCGTAAAAAAACATTTACTTTTGTCAATAACCGACCGGTTGCTGCTTTAACTGAAGAAGAACTTATGGAAAAAGTAAAGAAGAAGCTAAAGAGATAAAGATGAATCACCTGTCGGATGTTGGATAAGGTGATTTTTTGTTTAAGAAGCACCGGCTCCAGAATCGGTGAATGATTCTATGAATTTCGTTTCCTACCGGTATTTCTTCGACAAAGAGCACATAGAACGCCCCCTTTATTTCACTATATGCAGGAGAAAGAAGGTTTCTTCCTCCTATCTTCATAATTTCTTCGCTATAATTAAAATAATGAATAAGTATGAATAGGGGGGACAAAATGGAGTACGCAAAGAGCAAGCTGAAAGAAGAAAAAGTGTTTAAGGACCCTGTTCACCGTTATATCCACGTTCGCGATTTAGTTATTTGGGATTTGATCGGTACAAAAGAGTTCCAGCGGCTGCGTCGGATTCGTCAGCTTGGAACGACATATTTGACGTTCCATGGAGCGGAACATAGCCGTTTTAATCATTCACTAGGCGTTTATGAGATTGTTAGACGCATTGTCGACGATGTATTTGCAGAGCGTCCAGAATGGAACAAGGAGGACCGCCTGCTTTCGTTGTGTGCCGCTCTTTTGCATGATGTCGGACATGGACCGTTTTCACATTCATTTGAAAAAGTGTTTCAGCTCGATCATGAAGAGTTTACGAAACAGATTATTCTTGGAGAAACTGAAGTGAATGCTGTGTTATCAAGAGTGAGTAAAGACTTTCCTAAACAAGTGGCAGAAGTCATTGGCAAAACTCATGAAAACAAGCTTGTTGTCAGTTTAATCTCGAGCCAGATTGATGCAGACCGAATGGATTATCTCCAGCGTGATGCATATTTCACTGGGGTCAGCTACGGACATTTTGATATGGAGCGCCTGCTGCGTGTGATGCGGCCGCGTGAGGATCAAGTTGTCTTCAAGCAAAGCGGGATGCATGCGGTAGAAGACTATATTATGAGCCGCTATCAAATGTATTGGCAAGTATATTTCCATCCGGTAACCCGAAGTGCAGAAGTTCTGCTGACAAAAATTCTCCATCGGGCGAAAGAGCTGGACCGCCAAGGCTACGCTTTTACATATGCACCTTTGCATTTTTACTCCATCTTTCAAGAGCAATATAGTCTTGCAGACTACTTGAAACTCGATGAAGCGGTCATGCTGTATTACTTTCAAGTTTGGCAGGAAGAAAAAGATCCGATTCTAAGTGACTTGTGCCGCCGATTTGTCAATCGAGATTTATTTAAGTACGTCGAATTTGACCCTGCTAAAGAGTACCGCAAGCATAGCGAGCTGGAAGCATTGTTTAGAAAAGCCGGCATTGACCCGGAATACTATCTTGTGTTTGATTCTTCGTCGGACCTTCCTTACGATTTCTATCGGCCGGGAGAAGAAGAGGAGCGGCTGCCGATTTACTTGTTGATGAATACAGGGGAGCTGCGCGAACTATCACGTGAGTCGGATATTGTTGATGCCATTTCAGGTAAGAGACGAACAGACCATAAGTTATATTTTCCTGCCGATTTATTAAATGACGATTCGTCAAAACGCAATATTAAACGGCAAATACGATCCATTTTAGAAATCTGACGCCGGGAATGATACAGTGGGAGTTGAGAAAAGTTGTTAAAAGAGCATGCAAAATTGATGGGGGTCTTTGCGGCCTGCGGAGAAGTCATTGGGCGGAAAAAACTGCAAAAGATGATCTACATTGCGAAGAAAATTTCATTTCCTTTTCAGGAGAAATTTGAGTTTCATTTTTATGGCCCTTATTCAGAAGAGCTAACGCTTCGAGTGGAAGAATTATGCAACATGGAATTTATTGATGAAGTTAGAGAGAAAAAAGGCGGTTATTATCAATACCGTTATACGTTAACAGAAGAAGGCAAAGCTTTTCTTCAGCATGCTGAAGTAGACATACCGCATTTACAGGAAGCGGTCACAGAAATGAATAACCAAAGCGCCCGATTCCTTGAGCTTGTGTCTACCGTTCTTTACTTCGATGCACTGACGAGAGAGGAAGTAGCAGAAAAGATTTTTACATTAAAAAGAAAACAGCGCTACACCGAGGAAGAGATTGAAGAAGCTTATACTTATATTGAGCAGTTAAAAGCCCAACTGCAATAAGGAAAGCAAAACCCGATGCTAAGGAATGAGAAGCCTAGGCTGAGTTGATGAAATGATGATTTGCAGCCATGTAACGAGAGTGGCTGATAGCCTCAAGTCTTCAAGGAGCACGGAATGGGGCAATAAAAGAGCCCGCTTTCAAACGGACTCTTTTACCGATTAAGCCATTAATCTTCGTCACTGAGTCTTTTACCGGCAACAGCATAATGGTTTTTAGACATTTCTTCAATGAAAACCACTACTTTGTCCACAGAAGCGCCAGTTGTTTCCGTCACAGCGGCTGTCACTTTTTCGACAAGCGCCTTTTTCTGCTCTTCTGTACGGCCCTCTAGCATTTTTACAGTTACGTAAGGCATATTTCTTGGCTCCCTTCCATATGGTTCAATAACAATACAACCAAATTGTATGCTTTTCAAAGGGGACAAGCAATATATCAAGATGAAAATCTCTACTAAAATAAAATAAAGGGGTTTAACATTTGGACCGATTTTTAGCTTTTTCATTGCAGGAACTGCCGTTTGTCGTGATTACGCT
The DNA here is from genome assembly GCF_045370945.1 of Pseudobacillus sp. 179-B 2D1 NHS. Lineage (NCBI taxonomy): Bacteria > Bacillati > Bacillota > Bacilli > Caryophanales > Bacillaceae > Pseudobacillus > Pseudobacillus sp. 179-B 2D1 NHS. Next base: position 265,401 of record NZ_JBIQDP010000003.1, on the reverse strand, counting down.
CATTGTGGCCTTCACCTTCCATGAATTTGCCCATGCGTATGTTGCTCATAAATTCGGGGATGATACGGCAAAGAACCAAGGCCGGCTAACGCTCAATCCTGTTCATCATCTCGATCCTATCGGGACAATTTTACTTTTAATTGCTGGATTCGGATGGGCAAGGCCAGTACCGGTTGACCGCCGAAATTTTCAAAATCCCCGCCTTGCAGGAATACTAGTATCACTTGCCGGCCCTCTGAGCAATTTTTTAATTGCCGCCATTGCTTACGGAATTTTATTTTTTTCTGTTGGTGCAGGGCTGCCGCCATTTTTTATTGATCTGCTTAATATGATGGTTTGGCTCAATGTTGTTTTATTCGTGTTTAACCTGTTGCCGCTGCCGCCGCTTGACGGTTACCGGATTATCGAGGATATCGTCCCGCCATCTGTCCGGGTTAAGTTAACGCAGTACGAGCAGTATGGCACGCTAATCTTTTTGATTCTTGTCATTACACCGCTTTATCAATACACAATCCAGCCAATTTTTAGTTTTGTGTTGCCTTCCATCATTCAAGGCTTTAACACGATTTTTATGATACTGTTTGGTTAATGCGACTGTAAGAAAGGAGAATGTCTTATGGAAAAAAAGAAAAAGGTTGGCTTTAATATTATTAAAAATGATCCAACAGATGGTCACAAAGGCTTTGGAAAAGGAGCTCTTTCCCTGGAGAATGTTTCTCCAGTCTTTATCGACGTGGAGGAGAGAGAAGCCTTCATTGATGTAGGTGCTATGCACGCCCGCAGTGCTGTAGAAAAAGGAATTAAGTTCCTCTCAAACAAAGAAGAGGTTCCGGAAGGCGCCAAGCCATACTGGCTCGTCTGGGTAACGGTAGACCAGGGAGAGAAGGGCCCCTTCTATGCAGGTGTCACAGCGTGCGAGTTAACGGTCAATCGTGAAAAACGTCGCGGCTACAAGTCGCTTCCCGAACATGTGAATCGCATGGATAAATCGTTGAAAAGCCATGTGATTGTCGAACATATGGATGCTCCTTCGAAAGAGGTGCTGAAAGCTTTTTTACAAAATCATAATGCTGAAATGTGGGAAAACTCTTCTGCAAAGTTAAAGGAAGACTTAACAGATTGATTATCCTTTTATTCCCTTTTTAGTGAACAATATTTGAACGTTTTTTGAAAATGATGTTCACATCTTGCCCAATAACTAGAAAGAAAGTACACTTAAGGTAATGCATAAATTGCATAAGCTAGGACAAGAAAAAGCCCCGGACCGCACATCCGGGGTTTTTTCTTGTCCTATTTTAGTTAGGTGAGCGCATCATTTGACAAAGACAAAAAGGGTAAAAATAGTAGAGTTTTTGTCTAGAAAAGAGGAAATAGACGCTTCATCCAGCTTTCCTCGTTTTTCTTTTCTTTGGTTTTCTCTTTTTTCGGTAAATGATCCGTGCAGTATTCTTCTGGCTCGGTCCCTTCTATAAAATACATTTTTCTCGTTACTGGACAGTGGCTGCTCGCGATCTTTCCATTCTCCGGGTTGATATCTACGGCGATGACGCCTTTAGGCTTTGGAAATTTCTTCACCGCTTTGCCTCGGTGAGCATTCTCCATAAAACTGAGCCACATGTCTTTGGCATAATGCTTGTCCTCAACTTTCCTTATTTCCCTGCCATCGTCATATCCTGTCCATATGCCGGCAGCCAGCTGGGGAGTGAATCCGATCATCCAGTAATCATAAGTAGTTGACCCTGACTTGCCGGCGTAGGGACGTGTCATTTTCGGCACGAGCGAAGCGCCGGTCACACTAGCATAGCTACTTAGATTTTTGTCGAACATCCCGGTCATCATATGAGTGAGTACGGCTGTTTGTTTTTTATCAAATCGCTGCTCTTTGTCCGGTTTATGTTCGTAAAGAACCTCTCCGTTCGCATTCTCTACCCGCTGAATAAAAATAGGCTCTTCGTATTTTCCGCCGTTTGCTATGGTGGCGTAAGCATTCACCATTTCGAGCGCACGGACCCCGGATGTACCCAGTGCCAGTGACGGCAGTGGTTTTAGCTGGGTGGATATTCCAAAACGCTCTGCTGTTTTAACAAGGGTTTCTGGCTTTAAAAACAAGTGTGTTTTAACGGCATAAATATTATCTGAAACAGCAAGCGCCTGTTCCATGGTTACCTCTCCGTCAGCATAGCGTTGGTTAAAATTGCTTGGCTTATATACCTTTTGGCCATTATCGTACTGGAAGGCTGTTTTTTCGCTTGTTAGCCGGGTGGCGGGAGTATAGCCGTTTTCAAGTGCCGCATAATATAAAAATGGCTTAAATGTCGATCCTGGCTGGCGAATAGCCTGGGTTGCCCGGTTATAAGAGCTCTCGTTAAAGTCTTTTCCTCCAGCAAGAGCAGTGACAAAGTGTGTTTTCGGTTCAATGGAAACGAATGCGGGCTGAATGTCGGAATCGTCAGGAATCACTTTTTTAATGGTTTTCTCGGCAATGTATTGATGCTCCCTGTTTAACGTAGTGTAAACACGCAGTCCGCCAAGTGCAATGGTCTGTTCATCCACGCCTAGCTTATTAGCGAGTACTTGCTGGACAGCTTGCCGAAAGTAGGGAGCTGCTTCCGAATCGGTATGCAAATGCTCACCAATGATGTGCACTTTATCTGCAACTGCTCTCTGGTGTTGCTCAGGTGTAATCACACCACTCTCTTCCATTTCATTTAAAATTACCTTTTGTCGTTCTTTAGCCTTTGCTAGTGACGAAAGGGGCGAATAAATAGAGGGGCCCTTTGGTACGCCGGCGAGCATGCTGGCTTCTGCTAATGACAGGTTTTTTGCACTCTTGCCGAAATAGAATTGGCTGGCAGCTTCAATGCCATAGGCCCCGTGTCCATAATAAATTGTATTTAAATAACCTTCTAAAATTTGTTCCTTCGTATAGTTCATTTCAATCCGAACGGTATAGAGCGCTTCAGACAATTTACGCTTCCATGTTTTATCATGGGAAAGATACAGGTTTCGGGCGTATTGCTGGGTAATCGTGCTGGCTCCTTGAACTTTAGCCATGGCTTTCACATCAGCGACGGCCGCTCCTGCCATTCGTTTAAAATCAAAGCCATTATGCTCGAAGAACTTCTTATCTTCTACAGCAAGAGTAGCTTGAACAAGGTAGGGGGATACTTTATCAAGACTGACCCAATACCTTTTTTCCCCGGTATAGCTTTCACCGATCACCTGTCCGTCAGCGGCATAATAAATTGTAGACTGCGGGACGGCCACTTCCGGTTCGCCCAGCATCTTTACGTATAAAAAACCGGCTCCAATAAGCAGCAACAGGCCAGCCGCAGCAAAAAGACCGAGAAACAATCCTGCGCGTATCCATTTAACTGTTTTGTGATAGCCTGACAGGGTAATGACTGTCATATAAGGTTACCTGCCTTAAAAAGAATAATTACACATAGTATGAAAAAAATTCCTAATTTTTAAACGTAGTAGAGGGATATTTTCATACAGATGGAACCGGCGGAAAAAATAACTTGAATTTTTGCGGGATTCCACTATACTTTTTTCAGTGCAATTGGAAAACATTCATTTGCAGAAAGGAAGAGATGACATGAGCGAACTTTGGTATACAGAAAAACAGACGGAAAACTTTGGGATTACAATGAAGGTTAAGCGTACGCTTCATACAGAGCAAACCGATTTTCAATATTTAGAAATGATGGAGACAGAGGAATGGGGCAACATGCTGTTTTTAGACGGCATGGTTATGACATCTCAAAAAGATGAATTTGTTTACCATGAAATGGTGGCACACGTACCATTGTTTACTCACCCAAACCCGGAAAATGTTTTAGTTGTCGGTGGTGGGGACGGCGGTGTCATCCGCGAGGTGTTAAAGCATCCGGAAGTGAAAAAAGCAACACTTGTTGATATTGACGGTAAAGTAATCGAATATTCAAAGAAGTTCCTGCCTGAAATTGCAGGGGAACTGGACAATGCGCGTGTGGATGTACGTGTAGATGATGGGTTTATGCATATTGCTAAGAGTGAAAATGAATATGATGTAATCATGGTTGATTCAACAGAACCAGTTGGCCCGGCAGCAAGCTTGTTTACTAAGGGCTTTTATGCCGGCATTGCCAAAGCACTAAAAGAGGATGGTATTTTTGTTGCACAAACAGATAATCCTTGGTTCAAAGCAGATCTAATTCGTGAAGTACAGCGTGATGTAAAAGAAATTTTCCCAATTACACGCTTGTATACAGCGAATATCCCTACTTATCCGAGTGGTATGTGGACATTCACCATCGGCTCAAAAAAATATGATCCGTTGGAAGTGAGCGATGAGCATTTCCACGAAATTGAGACGAAATATTATACGAAGGAACTGCACAAGGCGTCGTTCGTTCTACCGAAATTTGTAAAAGATTTAACTGAGTAATCGGCTATTTTGATAAAAGAGGTGGGAAAGTTATGCGTTTTGATGAAGCGTATTCGGGCAACATCTTTATTGGTGCCCAGCAGGAATATAAGAACAGCCGGGTAGTCTTATACGGCATGCCAATGGACTGGACAGTCAGCTACCGTCCAGGTTCCCGTTTTGGCCCGGGGCGTATTCGTGAAGTATCAATTGGCTTGGAGGAGTACAGTCCTTATCTGGATCGCGAACTGGCGGAGGTTAATTATTTTGATGCGGGGGATATTCCGCTGCCTTTTGGCAATGCAGCAAAAAGTCTGGATTTAATCGAGGACTACATTGACAGTCTATTAGCAGACGGAAAATTTCCACTTGGCATGGGCGGCGAGCACCTTGTTTCCTGGCCGGTCATGAAGGCTATCGCAAAAAAATATCCTAATCTGGCAATTATTCATATGGACGCCCATACAGATCTCCGTACAGAGTATGAAGGCGAACCGCTTTCCCACTCTACGCCAATCAGAAAGATTGCTGAATTGATTCATCCTGAAAATGTTTACTCCTTCGGTATTCGTTCCGGAATGAAAGAAGAGTTTCAATGGGCGAAGAAAAATGGGATGCATATCTCTAAATTTGAAGTACTTGAGCCGCTGAAAGAAATTTTGCCGAAGCTTGCTGGCCGGCCGGTATATGTCACAATTGATATTGACGTTCTTGATCCAGCTCATGCTCCGGGAACTGGAACGGTGGACGCAGGAGGAATTACTTCCAAGGAATTGCTGGCGGCTATCCATGCAATTGCCCATTCCGAAGTGAACGTTGTTGGCGGTGACCTTGTAGAAGTCGCTCCAATCTACGATCCTTCCGAACAAACGGCCAATACTGCCGCTAAGCTAATTCGTGAAATGCTGCTTGGCTGGGGCTTAGTGAACAAGGCAAAGTAAGAGCCGTTCGGTTAGAGAGAATAGAATGAGACGTTGTACTCAATCAGGGGAGGCCGATTGGTTAGCCTTCTAAAATAGCACCCGGCATACGAGATTGCCGGGTGCTTAATTCTTTTGGGAAATATAATTAAAAGTCTTTTCTATCATTGAGGCGGTATTCATCTAAAATGCCCATCTCATCAATATGGCGTCGGGCTTGCTCGTCGCCAAATTTATAAATCAAACCGTAAATGGCGATAAGCGCCCGGTCATACTTATCATTTTTTTCTTTGTAAGAATAATCGAGATAAGGAACATGAGCGCGGACAAAGGTTTCAATCTCAGCTCCATATTCTTCTTCAAAGACACGCTTGATAAAAGCGGCCTCCTGATCAGTGGCTTCTATTCTGAAATTGCCTTCACTTGCAGCGGTGGGCAACACTTCTTTACTGGCAGGATCTACATAGTATATTCTTTTTACCTCTTCCATCGTTCAACAACTCCAATCCCTTTTTCTATTGATGTACCACAAGTGATCCCCCTTTAATCATGCATTCAGCGAAATTTAAACGATGTCCATTGCATTTTTAAATAAACATTTTTATACTTAATAAGTTATAAGGAAGAATTTTTAAAAGGATGTGAACAGCTTGGTACAGAATCCGCAAGCATCTGTTCCTGTCGATATCCATTTAACAACAAGCATTGAACATGAGGGAGAGAAGGAAGTTTTTGAATTTATGCTCTCCGGGGAATTTCAGGAAAAGAATGGGTCCTTTTTTTTGAAGTATAATGAAGTTCAAGAAGAGGGCACGATTCAAACGATTGTGAAGTTTTCTGACAAAGGCGCTGTTATTTTACGCAGCGGTGCTATCAAGATGAGACTGCCGTTTAACGAGAAGGAACAAATGAATGGTTCATACGAGAGTCCTCAAGGCACATTGGCTATGTCAACTCGAACAAACAAGCTGTCGCACAGCCATACATACAAAGAATCGCAACTTGAAGGAGCGCTCCAGCTTGACTACCATTTGCTTATGCAGGGAATAGCAGTGGGCAGTTATACACTGGATCTTACGTTTAAAAGTACATAGAGAAACGTTTCATAGGAGGAACATAACAAGGGGCATTTCCCATTCTTTAAAGCATCGAAGAATATCGAGGAGGTATCATAGAAATGAACGTAGCAGAGAAGGTACAGGAGGAGTTAAAGGCGGAAGTAAAGGCGGCAGTGTTGAAGGCCGGTTTAGCTCAGGAAGAAGAAATTCCCGTTGTAGTATTAGAAACGCCAAAGGAAAAGGCACACGGTGACTATTCAACGAACATGGCGATGCAGCTGGCTCGCGTGGCGAAGAAAGCTCCGCGTGCCATTGCAGAAGAGATTATTGCTCACTTTGATCTCTCAAAAGCCTCCATTGAAAAAATTGAAATTGCTGGTCCTGGCTTTATTAACTTTTATATGAACAACGCGTATTTAACCGACCTGATTCCAGTTGTATTAAAAGAAGGCGGGGATTATGGAAAAACAGACGCTGGTCACAATGAAAAGGTTCAAGTGGAGTTTGTATCTGCCAACCCAACGGGAGATTTGCATCTTGGTCATGCCAGGGGAGCCGCTGTCGGCGATTCTTTGTGCAACGTGCTTGAAAAAGCCGGTTACAACGTTACCAGAGAATATTACATTAACGATGCTGGCAACCAAATCAACAATTTGGCTTTATCTGTTGAAGCCCGCTATTTCCAGGCGCTCGGCCAAGACAAGGAAATGCCGGAGGACGGTTACCACGGTCAGGACATCGTTGGCATCGGAAAAAAGTTAGCTGATGAGTTTGGTGATAAGTTCGCTGCAATGACGGAGAAAGAGCGATATGAGGCATTCAGGGAATATGGCCTGAAGTATGAAATGGAAAAGCTAAAAACTGATCTGGAGAATTTTCGTGTTCCATTCGATGTTTGGTATTCGGAAACTTCCCTTTACAAAAATGGAAAGATTGATGAAGCGCTTGCTGCCTTACGTGAAAAAGGCCATATTTATGAAGAGGATGGGGCGGTTTGGTTCCGCTCAACGGCATTCGGGGATGACAAAGATCGCGTTTTAGTGAAAAATGATGGCACCTACACCTATTTAACGCCAGACATTGCATATCATAGAGACAAATTTGAGCGCGGCTACCAAAAAGTAATCAATATTTGGGGAGCCGATCACCACGGCTACATTCCACGAATGAAAGCAGCGGTAGAAGCACTTGGCTATAATCCGGATAATTTAGAAGTTGAGGTTATTCAACTTGTTCATTTATACAAAAACGGCGAGAAAATGAAAATGAGCAAACGGACCGGAAAAGCAGTAACGATGCGGGAGCTTGTTGAAGAGGTTGGATTAGATGCTGTTCGCTATTTCTTTGCTATGAGAAGCGGTGACACACATATGGACTTTGACCTCGATCTGGCTGTATCTGAGTCAAATGAGAATCCTGTCTACTATGCACAGTACGCACATGCCCGTATTAGCAGTATTTTGCGCCAGGGAGAAGAACAGGAGATCACAGTTAACAAAGAAGCAGACTTGTCACTCATCGGTGCTGAGAAAGAGATCGACTTGCTAAAGAAAGTCGGCGATTTTCCACAAGTGGTGGCGGAAGCTGCTGAGAAGCGTATCCCACACCGTATTGCTAACTATATTCAAGAACTATCCGCTGCGTTCCATAGCTTCTATAATGCGGAAAAAGTGTTAGATCCAAATAATAAACAATTATCTGAAGCTCGCCTTGCTTTAGTAAAAGCTGTACAGATTACATTAAAAAATGCTCTGCAGCTTATTGGTGTATCCGCACCTGAAAAAATGTAAAGAAAAAGCTTGCCCTGCAAACTGCAGGGCAAGCTTTCTTCTATTACAAAAAATCCTTCAATAAATGGGCAGCTTTTGTTTTCACCTTTTCGCTAAAAGTGAAAGGGTACAAATCTTTTATTGCAAGCGGTCGGCTGTTTTTTAGATCTTCCTCAAGAAAAGGCCGAATTTGATGAATGAATGCCTCACTGTAAATAAAACAGTTACACTCAAAGTTGATGATCTGGCTACGGGCATCAAAGTTTGCTGTGCCAAGATCACATACCTTATCATCGAAAATAATAATTTTCGCGTGGTAAAACCCGTTTGTAAATGATTGAACACGGGCATTTGGAAAAAGCAGCAGCTCTCTTAAAAATGGCCAGGCAGCTTCTTTTACAAGCGGATGATCTTCATTACCGGGAATCAGAACCGTAACACAGACACCACGCTCCAGTGCGCGGAGGAGCTCATCAAAGATAGGCTTCGTTGGAATAAAGTAAGGCGTTCCAATAAAAATAGAGTGCTGGGTGTGCTGGATGAGATTGATTAATTTTTCTTGAAGATTTCCGTTTCCAGAAGGGAAAATAACATGTTCCACTCCGCTTTCGCTTTCCAAATCTGTCTCCACTTGCCGAAGATGAGGACGATTCTCCTGGTTCCAATCAGCAATGAACTCTGCTTCTAAATCAATAACACTGCGACCTGTTAAGCGTAAATGGTAATCCCGCCATGGAGAAAGCTGCGGGTTTTTGCTTTTATTTATATATTCGCGACCGACGTTAAAGCCGCCAAGATAGGCAACTGTACTATCAATGACGGTGATTTTTCGGTGATTCCGCTGCTGAAGAGTAAAAAAGAAATAAGGAAGCCGGGGTTTACCAAAAAAGCTCACTTGTACGCCGGACTGTTTTAAATCATCCAGATGGCGTCTTTTTACTTTTAAACTCCCATGCCAATCCATGAGTAGATATACCTCTATGCCGCTGCTTGCCTTCTCTTTCAATAGGTGAAAAAACTCTCGTGTAACACTATCGTCTTTTACAATATAAAAAAGGCAGTACACACGTTTACGAGCATTTTTTATATCGAAAAAAAATTGCTGAAAAAACTCAGGGCCGCTGCAGATAAAATCAATCGATCCCCTTCTCTTTGGGTACGTTCGCTGGAAAGATTGTCTTTCTGCGTTTTTTTGGCCGAAATAAAGATCCAGCCCAAGCCATGAAGCGAAGAGAGCGAGCCAGAAAAGTATCCTCATGAATCTTTTTCCTCCTTAAAGAAAGCAGCATTACTTCTATGCTTCCCAAAAAGAAAAAAAGACTCTCATAGGAATTGCGTAAAAAATATTTTAATTAGAGGTTGACTGAATGCTCATTCATAATATAATAAAGGTATAAACATTCTGAATAGTAATACTGTTTTTGCAAAGGGGTAAGAAGCAGCTACTTTAGAAAGGAGTGGGAAGGGGTTATGAACGGACTGCTATGGATCAACTTAATTGCAACTATTTTTGTAATCGCTTACGGGGTGTATTTATTCGTTTATTTATTAAAAACTCGTTATGAATACATGAAGTTGGGCAAAAAACAAGCATTTGACAACGATGTGAAGAAGCGATTGGAGAAAATTTGGGTATTCGTGTTCGGGCAGAAAAAGTTGCTGAAAGACAAAAAAAGCGGTGCCATTCATGTCATGTTCTTTTACGGGTTTTTGCTCGTGCAGCTTGGTGCCATTGACTTTATTATCAAGGGTATTGTCCCAGGGGCACATCTGCCGCTTGGCCCGCTGTATGGAGGGTTTAAGTTTTTTCAGGAACTAGTGACCTTAATGATTCTTGTAGCCGTCGTATGGGCATTTTACCGTCGTTATGTAGAGAAGCTTGTTCGCTTAAAGCGCGGCTGGAAAAATGGCCTCGTTCTGATTTTTATCGGACTCTTAATGCTGTCTGTCTTAATTGGAAACGGCTTGGATCTCATCTGGCATGAAGGAGCAGATGTTCACTGGACGTGGATCGAACCAGTCGCTTCTACTATTGCTGTAGTCTTTTCAGGAATCAGCACCAAGGTGGCCATTGCTTTTTTCTATGTCTCCTGGTGGGTGCATTTACTTGTTTTGCTCACCTTCCTTGTATATGTGCCACAATCCAAACACGCTCATTTAATTTTCGGGCCAGTCAATACGTATTTTCATCGCCTGGATCGTCCGGGAACATTAAAGCCAATTGACTTTGAGGATGAAACGCAAGAAACCTTTGGTGTCGGAAGGATTCAGGACTTTAATCAGCTGCAAATGATTGATTTTTACGCTTGTGTGGAATGTGGGCGCTGTACGAATATGTGTCCGGCTACCGGTACCGGGAAGATGCTTTCGCCGATGGACCTAATTGTCAAGCTGCGCGACCATTTAACGAACACAGGGGCAGCCGTGACATCGAAACAGCCATGGGTGCCGGCATTTGCTTTTGCCAACACACAAGGGAACCAGCTGGCGCTGGCTGGTGGGGCAGAAGCAGCAGCTGCTATGTATCACCCCAGCCTGATTGGCGATGTGATTACCGAAGAGGAGATTTGGGCATGTACGACGTGCCGCAACTGTGAAGACCAGTGTCCGGTTATGAATGAGCACGTCGATAAAATTATTGATCTGCGCCGCTATCTTGTTTTAACCGAAGGAAAAATGGACCCGGAAGCCCAGCGGGCAATGCAAAGCATTGAACGTCAGGGGAACCCTTGGGGGCTCAATCGAAAGGAAAAAGAAAACTGGCGTGATCTACGCGACGATGTCCATGTGCCAACAGTGAAAGAGATGAAAAAAGCAGGAGAGGACTTTGAATACTTGTTATGGGTCGGCTCAATGGGCGCATTTGACAACCGCAGCCAGAAAATTGCTCTTTCGTTTGCTCGTTTGTTAAACGAGGCTGGGGTAAAGTTTGCGATCCTTGGGAACAAAGAAAAGAATTCTGGCGATACGCCGCGCCGTCTGGGCAATGAATTTTTATTTCAGGAGTTGGCGGCAGCGAATATAGCTGAGTTCGAGAAAAACGGTGTAGAGAAAATTATCACGATTGATCCGCACGCGTACAATATTTTCAAAAATGAATATCCGGCGATGGGCTTCAAAGCAGAGGTATATCATCATACAGAACTGCTTGCGCAGCTTGTGAAAGAAGGGCGCCTGAAGCCGCAGCATCCGGTCAATGAGACAATTACCTTCCATGACTCTTGCTATTTGGGCCGCTACAATGACGTCTATGACCCGCCGCGGGAAATTTTAAAGGCGATACCAGGTGTAAAACTGGTAGAGATGGCCCGCAACCGGCAGGACGGTATGTGCTGCGGAGCAGGCGGCGGACTGATGTGGATGGAGGAAGATACTGGCCATCGCATTAACGTAGCACGCACGGAGCAGGCGCTGGCAGTCAGCCCATCTGTCATTAGCTCCGGCTGCCCTTACTGCCTGACGATGCTCTCCGACGGCACAAAAGCGAAGGAAGTGGAAGAAACCGTCGCCACTTATGATGTAGCCGAATTGCTAGAGAAAGCTGTTATCGGTCCACAAAAAGTGGAGGAACTTCCGGAAGAAGAGCAGGCTGAAGAGCAGCGTAAAGCAGTCGTCGCTGAAACAGCTGCTGATACACAAGAGAAAAAATAATAGAGCAGAGAGGAAATTCCTCTCTCGCTCCTTTGTTTTTTGAATGTTCATTATTTTCGTTTGATTTTTAATTTATTTTCTTTAAAATAAAAGAATATAAGAGTATAAAAGGGAAAAATGTCCCTTTTCTTATGGGGAATTTTCGAGCGAGCGTTCAGTCAAAGTGGTGAAAGCGTTTTCTTTAAAATGGGTGAAGGGGGAAATAATCATGGCAAAAACAGTAATTATCGATGGGGCTCGTACGCCTTTTGGAAAATTTGGTGGGGGACTAAGCACATTATCGGCTTCACAGCTTGGGGGAATAGCGATTAAAGAGGCTTTAAGACGCGCAGGGGTAAGCCCTGATCAAGTGGATGAAGTGATTTTTGGGAACGTTCTTCAGGCAGGACAGGGACAGATTCCTTCTAGACAGGCAGCTAGGGAAGCAGGGATTCCTTGGGAAGTGAAAACAGAAACCATTAATAAAGTGTGTGCATCTGGCTTGCGAAGCGTCACGATGGCCGATCAAATCATCCGAGCAGGCGATGAAGAGGTCATTGTTGCGGGCGGCATGGAATCCATGTCTAATGCTCCTTATGCGCTTCCTAAAGGACGATGGGGAATGCGGATGGGAGATGCGCCGATGGTTGATTTGATGATTCATGACGGATTATCCTGCAGCTTTACGGGGGTCCATATGGGGAATTATGGAAACCAAACAGCTGAAGAATTTGGTCTGTCGAGAGAAGAGCAGGATGAATGGGCGGGTCGCAGTCATGAACGAGCAATAGCTGCTATTGAAAATGGCCGCTTGTCAGAAGAGATTGTCGCAGTTGAAGTGCCACAGAGAAAAGGAGACCCTGTCAAAGTAGAGCAAGACGAAGCTCCTCGCAAAGATACCAATAAAGAGGTATTGGCAAAGCTGCGCCCGGCGTTTGGTAAAGATGGAACGATCACAGCGGGCAATGCGCCAGGAATTAACGATGGAGCTGGGGCACTCGTCCTAATGAGTGACGAGCGGGCTGCAAAAGAAGGGAAACAGCCCCTTGCCACAGTGATCGGTCATGCGGAAGTAGCCGTAGAAGCGAGCAAGTTTCCGCAAACTCCAGGGCTTGTCATTAATGAAATTCTAAAAAAGACAGGAAAGTCCCTCCAGGACATTGATTTATTTGAAGTCAATGAAGCTTTTGCTGCCGTTGCACTTGCAAGTGGTAAAATTGCTGATCTTGACCCTGAGAAAGTGAACGTAAACGGTGGAGCCATCGCCCTTGGTCATCCAATCGGGGCAAGTGGAGCGAGAATTATTCTGACACTTGCTTATGAACTGAGAAGAAGAGGCGGCGGCATTGGAATTGCGGCTATTTGCAGCGGAAGTGGCCAAGGCGACGCCATCATGATTGAAGTGTAAAGAAAAGCGAAAGGCGCTAGCTCAGCACGCTAGCGGATTGGAGCTCTCGACGAGAAGTCGCTTTTCAGACTTCGACAGAGAGAGCGAAATCAGCGTACGTGCTAGCGCCTGCAGCTGGACAAAAGAAAAGCGAAAGGCGCTAGCTCAGCACGCTAGCGGATTGGAGCTCTCGACGAGAAGTCGTCTTTCAGACTTCGATAGAGAGAGCGAAATCAGCGTACGTGCTAGCGCCTGCAGCTGGACAAAAGAAAAGCGAAAGGCGCTCATTCAGCACGATAGGGGATTGGGGAAATTTCAAGAGGCGTGGTTCTTGGATCCTTGTAGAAGGTGTGCACCATTTTTAAGCCAGCGCTTATCCATTCCAAATGGTACTGACAAAAGGGCATATTTGCGCACAAATTAAACAATGGGAGGGGAAATTATGGAAGTAAAAAAGCTAATGGTTATTGGAGCTGGACAAATGGGATCGGGTATCGCCCAGGTTTGTGCCCAGGCTGGTTATGAAGTGCTTTTAAATGATTTGAAAACTGAATTTATTGAACGCGGGATAGGAGTCATTGAGAAAAATCTCTCTCGTCAAGTACAAAAAGAGCGCATGACAAGTGAAGAAAAAGCCGAAATAATCGGGAGGATTTCTACATCAACAGACTTGCAGGATGCGAATGAGGTAGACCTTGTTATTGAAGCAGCGGTAGAAAACATGGACATAAAGTGTAAAATCTTCTCCCAATTAGATAAAATTGCGCCGGCACATACAATTTTAGCAACCAATACTTCCTCGCTTCCGATTACAGAAATTGCGGCTGCTACAAATCGTCCAGAAAAAGTGATCGGCATGCATTTCATGAATCCTGTACCCGTGATGAAACTTGTTGAAATTATCCGCGGTCTAGCAACAGCAGATGAAGTGTATCAAGCAATTGAGGATATAACAAAAACCCTTTCCAAGGTGCCGGTTGAGGTCAATGACTTTCCTGGTTTTGTAGCAAATCGGGTACTGATGCCGATGATTAATGAAGCAATTTATACATTGTATGAGGGAGTAGCAACAAAAGAAGCGATTGATGAAGTGATGAAGCTCGGTATGAATCACCCGATGGGACCGCTAACGCTGGCTGACTTCATTGGCCTTGATACATGCTTATACATTATGGAAACGCTTCATGATGGCTTCGGCGATGATAAGTATCGTCCTTGCCCATTGCTTCGCAAATATGTGAAAGCCGGTTGGCTCGGCAAAAAGACCGGTCGCGGCTTCTACACATACGACTAAAGCGCCTAACCTTAAACAACAGGAGGAAAAAATATGGAATTGCGATTTTCAGAAGAGCAGCAGATGATGAGGAAAATGGTAAGGGATTTTGCAGAAAGTGAAATCGCACCGTTTGTGGAACGCATGGAGAAGGGGGAGTTTCCTCGTGAATTGATTAAGAAAATGGCTGAGCTGGGCTTAATGGGAATTACAATTCCTGAGGAGTATGATGGCAGTGGGATGGACTTTATTTCTTATATTATTGCGATAAATGAGCTGTCAAAAGTCAGTGCTACAGTCGGGGTTATCTTATCCGTTCACACATCTGTCGGCACCAATCCAATTCTGTATTTTGGCACAGAAGAGCAAAAGAGTAAATATGTACCGAAGCTGGCGACCGGAGAGTATTTAGGGGCCTTTTGCCTGACCGAACCAGGAGCTGGGTCGGATGCAGCCAATTTAAAAACAAAAGCAGTCAAACAAGGGGATTATTATACGATAAACGGTTCAAAAGTATTTATCACAAACGGGGGAGAAGCAGATACATATATCGTCTTTGCTTCAACCAATCCGGCAGAAGGTTCCAAGGGCATTTCAGCCTTTATAGTGGAAAAAAATACACCGGGACTGATCATCGGCAAAGATGAGCATAAAATGGGCCTTTATGGCTCTCGCACCGTGCAGTTAACCTTTGAAGATATGAAAGTGCCGCACGAGCAGCTGCTTGGAAAAGAGGGTGAAGGATTTAAAATTGCAATGGCAAATCTGGATGCCGGTCGTATCGGCATTGCTGCCCAGGCATTGGGGATTGCCGAAGCAGCGCTGCAGGAAGCTACACAATATGCGAAAGAGCGCAAGCAGTTTGGAAAACCGATCGCCGCTCAACAAGGGCTTGCCTTTAAAATTGCTGACATGGCAACAAGTGTGGAAGCAGCAAAATTGCTCGTTTACCGTGCAGCCGGTTTGCGATCACAAGGGCTTGCCTGTGGCAAAGAGGCTGCAATGGCAAAACTGTATGCATCAAAGACAGCCGTTGATGTAGCAATCGAAGCTGTTCAAGTACACGGCGGCTATGGTTATACGAAAGAATATGCCGTGGAACGGTTCTTCAGAGATGCAAAAGTAACAGAAATTTATGAAGGTACGAGCGAGATTCAAAAGATCGTTATCAGCAAACAGTTAATCAAATAAAGGCGGGGAACAAGATGAACTTCCAACTGACAGAAGAACATGAAATGATTCGCAAAATGGTACGGGATTTTGCTAAAAATGAAGTCGCTCCAACAGCAGCGGAACGAGATGAAGAAGAGCGCTTTGACATGGAGCTCTTCCGCAAAATGGCAGATCTCGGATTAACGGGCATTCCCTGGCCAGAAGAGTACGGTGGCATTGGGAGCGATTATTTAGCTTATTGTATCGCTGTAGAAGAGCTGTCAAGAGTTTGTGCATCGACAGGTGTTACCCTGTCCGCCCATACGTCACTCGCTGGCTGGCCGGTTTATAAGTTCGGCACTGAAGAGCAAAAACAAAAATACTTAAAGCCGATGGCCCAGGGGGAAAAGATTGGCGCCTACGGATTAACAGAGCCTGGCTCCGGTTCTGATGCAGGCGGCATGAAAACAACAGCCCGTCTGGAGGGCAATGAATATATTTTGAATGGCTCGAAGATCTTTATCACAAATGGCGGTATCGCCGATATCTATATTGTATTTGCCTTAACAGATCCAGCTTCGAAACAACGTGGTACAACAGCATTTATTATAGAAAAAGATTTTCCGGGATTTTCTGTCGGCAAAAAAGAAAAGAAGCTTGGCATCCGTTCATCACCTACAACAGAGATTATTTTTGAAGACTGCCGCGTGCCGAAAGAGAATGTCCTTGGCTCGGAAGGAGAAGGGTTTAAAATTGCTATGATGACCTTAGATGGCGGACGTAACGGCATTGCCGCCCAGGCAGTCGGCATTGCCCAGGGAGCGCTTGATGCGGCGGTTGAATATGCGAAAGAGCGCAAACAATTCGGCAAACCGATTGCTGCGAATCAAGGCATCTCCTTTAAGTTAGCTGACATGGCCACTGGGATCGAAGCATCCCGCTTGCTCACTTATCAGGCTGCTTGGCTTGAATCAAACAATTTGCCATATGGAAAAGAATCGGCGATGTCAAAGCTGATGGCCGGTGATACAGCAATGAAGGTTACAACCGAAGCGGTACAAATTTTTGGTGGTTATGGCTATACGAAGGACTATCCGGTTGAACGCTATATGCGTGATGCGAAAATTACCCAAATATATGAAGGCACGCAAGAAATACAAAGATTAGTCATTTCGAGAATGGTTACAAAATAATTAAAGCTCTGGCCCGGACAAAATCGGTTATAATGTTAAACAGCAAATTTAAAAGAGTAAAATAACAGCAAATGTAAGAGCAGATGAGGAGAGTACCGCTTCTTCTGCTCTTGCTATGTATTTATTAAAGGCGGTTGATAACATTGAATGCGGGCAAGAGAAAAGTACACGCATCTGTAAAAGACGAGCAATTAATCGAAAAAAGACGTTCTGAAATGATTAAAGGGGCCGTTCATCTTTTTAAACAAAAAGGGTTCCATCGAACAACAACGAGAGAAATTGCAAAAGCGGCAGGGTTTAGTATCGGAACGCTCTATGAATATATTCGCACAAAAGAAGATGTTCTTTATCTTGTATGTGACAGCATTTATGATCAGGTAAAAGATCGCTTGCAGCAAATTGATCTAGAGGCAGGTACACTGGAAAGCTTGAAGCTTGGCATCGGCTATTATTTTAAAGTCGTAGATGATATGCAGGATGAAGTGCTTGTTATGTATCAGGAAGCGAAATCTCTTTCAAAAGATGCTTTGCCTTACGTTCTTAAGAAGGAAATGGATATGGTGAGCATGTTTGAAAGGCTGATCCGCCGTTGTGTAGAGAATGGAGAGCTTGATATCGAAGAACAAAAGATTCATATGCTCGCCCAAAATATTTTTGTGCAGGGACAAATGTGGGGGTTTCGACGCTGGACATTGCAAAAAAACTTTACGATTGAAGATTATACCAATGTACAGACGGATTTGCTGTTCTTAGGCATTAACGGCTACAAAGCGAAACAATAAGGGGGACAAGAAATGAGTCAGACAGTGGGGGTTTATCAACCAAAACATCATATTCGTTTTGTGACAGCTTCCAGCCTTTTCGACGGGCATGATGCATCGATTAATATTATGCGCCGGATTTTGCAGGCGAGCGGTGCAGAAGTGATTCACCTCGGCCATAATCGTTCGGTCGAAGAGGTTGTAAACGCTGCTATCCAGGAGGATGTACAGGGGATTGCTATCTCCTCTTATCAGGGCGGCCACGTGGAATACTTTAAGTATATGTATGATCTGTTAAAAGAAAAAGGCTGCCCGCATATCCGAATTTACGGAGGTGGAGGCGGCGTTATCATTCCTCGGGAAATAAAAGAGCTTCATGATTATGGGATTGCGCGGATATTTTCACCTGAGGATGGCCGGATTAATGGTTTGCAAGGCATGATCAATATCATGCTGAAAGAATGTGATTTTTCTACTGTATCTGGCAACCTGGGAGAAGTCATTAACAAGCTGCCAGACGGGGATATTACGGCTGTGTCAAAATTGATTTCACTAGCGGAGAATCAAATAGGGGCTAATAAGGAAGAAAAAGCCGAAGCAGCTGCTGCGTTTGAACAAATTCAGTCTTTAAGCAATGAAGCCCCAGTCATTGGTATCACCGGGACAGGTGGTGCAGGGAAAAGCTCTTTGACCGATGAACTGATCCGCCGCTTCCTCAATGAATTGTCCGACAAAAAAATCGCTATTTTATCTGTCGATCCAACAAAGCAAAAAACAGGCGGTGCGCTACTTGGTGACCGTATTCGCATGAATGCCATTTTCTCTGACCGGGTGTTTATGCGCAGTCTTGCTACCCGAAATTCCCGTTCTGAGCTTTCACTCGCTATGAAAGATGCGATCCGTGTTGTAAAAGCAGCTGGTTATGATCTTGTCATTGTAGAAACGAGCGGAATCGGGCAAGGAGATGCAGAAATTACTGAAATTTCCGATTTGTCCATGTATGTAATGACGAGTGAGTTCGGGGCACCTTCCCAGCTTGAGAAGATTGATATGATTGATTATGCTGACTTAATTGTTATTAACAAGTTCGAAAGAAAAGGTTCGGAGGATGCTAAACGCCAGGTACAGAAGCAATATCAGCGCAGCCGCAACCTATTTGATGAGCCGCTCGATCATATGCCGGTCTATGGAACGATTGCCAGTCAATTCAATGACCAGGGCACGAATGCTTTATTTGCCGCACTCGTAGAAAAGATTAATGAAAAAGCTGGCACCGACTGGAAAGTATCCTTCAGTAAAGAAGTAGATGTGGAAAAGCAAAACGTTATTATTCCTAATGATCGTCGCTACTATTTGAGAGAGATTGCTGAAACGGTGAGGCGCTATCATCAAAAAGCAGAAGAACAGGAACAAATTGCCCGCCGGCTGTTCCAGCTTGAGGGGGCATTAAAGGAAGCGAGAGCCAACGGCGCTGGCAAAGAAGTCATTCGACCGCTTGAAACATTTAAAGCGGCTGTTGAGGAGCAGCTGACCGCTGAATCGAAAAAGATCCTTGCCGGGTGGAAGGAGTTAAAAGAGACATATGCGGCTTCTGAATACGTCACCAAAATTCGTGACAAAGAAATAGTAACAGAATTGACAACAACGAGCTTATCAGGACTTAAAATTCCTAAAGTGATGCTGCCGAAGTTTGTTGATTACGGAGAGATTCTTCGTTGGGTATATAAAGAGAACAGGCCAGGTTTCTTTCCCTACACAGCCGGTGTTTTTCCGTTTAAGCGGAAAGGAGAAGACCCTAAACGGCAGTTTGCAGGGGAAGGCACGCCCGAAAGAACCAATCGCCGCTTTCATTACTTGTCCAAAGATGATGCAGCAAAGCGGTTAAGCACGGCTTTCGACTCGGTTACCCTGTATGGGGAAGACCCGGATCACCGCCCGGATATTTATGGGAAAGTCGGCGAAAGCGGCGTGAGTATCTGTACGCTGGAAGATATGAAAAAACTGTACGCCGGTTTTGACCTTTGTCATCCGTCTACCTCGGTCTCCATGACGATCAACGGGCCCGCACCGATTATTTTGGCGATGTTTATGAACACGGCAATCGATCAGCAGGTAAAGCGGAAAGAAGAAGAGCTTGGCCGCATACTTACAATTGAAGAATTTACCGATGTGCGGGCTGAAACGTTAAAAACAGTTCGAGGAACCGTGCAGGCTGATATTTTAAAAGAGGATCAGGGGCAAAATACCTGCATTTTTTCCACGGAATTTGCTCTGCGTATGATGGGAGATATCCAGCAATATTTCATTGATCATTCGGTTCGCAATTACTATTCTGTCTCGATTTCCGGCTACCATATTGCTGAAGCCGGAGCCAATCCGATTTCCCAGCTTGCTTTTACCTTGGCGAATGGCTTCACTTATGTAGAGTATTATCTAAGCCGCGGCATGGCGATTGACGATTTTGCACCGAACTTGTCTTTCTTTTTCTCAAACGGTCTAGATCCGGAATATACAGTAATTGGCCGCGTTGCCCGAAGAATCTGGGCAGTAGCGATGCGTGAGAAATATGGTGCCAATGAGCGGTCGCAAAAGCTTAAGTATCATATTCAAACATCCGGGCGCTCACTCCATGCGCAGGAGATTGATTTTAATGATATTCGGACGACACTGCAAGCGCTAATGGCTTTGCAGGATAATTGTAATTCACTTCATACAAATGCTTATGATGAAGCTATCACTACACCTACTGAGGAATCAGTGCGCCGTGCTATGGCGATTCAGCTCATTATTACAAAGGAGCATGGATTATCAAAAAATGAAAACCCAATGCAAGGTTCCTTCATCGTTGAAGAGTTGACAGACCTTGTAGAGAAAGCCGTGCTGCAGGAATTTGAGCGCCTGGATGATCGAGGGGGCGTGCTTGGGGCAATGGAGACTCAGTATCAGAGAGGGAAGATCCAGGAAGAGTCGATGCACTATGAAATGTTGAAGCACACGGGTGAATTGCCAATCATTGGTGTTAATACTTATCTGAATCCAAATCCGCCATCCGAAGAAGAGATCAATAGCATGGAATTAGCAAGAGCAACGAAAGAAGAGAAAGAGCATCAGATCAGTGAGTTGCATGCGTTCCAGCAAAAGCATGAACAGGAGGCCGAGCGAGCGTTAAAACGGTTGAAGGAAGCTGCTGTGAATGGAGGGAACATTTTTGCTGAACTAATGGAAACAGTAAAAGTTGCCAGCCTTGGGCAAATTACAACAGCTCTCTATGAAGTAGGCGGACAATATAGAAGAAATATGTGAGTAACAACAGCCGTGGAAGAAACAGGTATTCTCTTTCACGGTATTTTTTTCACGAAGAAAGATTATAATTGTAAAATAAAGGGTAACGTAATGGGGAAAAGACCGCTTTTATACATTCATGATGTAAAGTTTTTTTACATGATCACTTATTTTCTTTTATAATGTTTACCAGAAAGTATACAATAAGGGAAGGGTAAAAGGCGGGATGTGGAATGATGAAGCAGTGGTTGAACTATATATGGCTAGGCGCCTGTGTGCCCGCAGCTTTTTGGCTTTATCAGATCCAGCTTGGAGCCATCCCTTTTATTTTATTGTCATTTTTTCTATTTTATCGGACATATGTGGAAATGAAGAAGAAAAGTTTGGCAGAAAAGCCGTCTGAAGAGGACGTGTCGAAAAAGGCGGACAAAAAAAAAGCGGAAATCGTTACATAAATATGGCATAATGAAAGCGTCGATGTTTATAATGGTGAATATGACCTTTTCACTCCAGTGGAGTGCGTAAATAGAGAAGGGAAGTGCGGATGTGAATTTGAAGCAACTATCTAAAGAAGAATTGAAGGAAATGTCCTTTATTGAAATTGCTTACGCTCTTTTAAAAGAAAGCAAAGAACCGGTAGTATTTCAGGACATGCTTTCTCAAATTCAGCAATATCAAGAATTGAGCGATGCCGAGTTAAAATCGCGAATGATCCAATTCTATACTGACCTGAATATCGATGGCCGGTTTATTACATTTGGAGAAAATCGCTGGGGTTTGCGTGCTTGGTATCCAGTCGATCAATTAGAAGAGGAAGCTACACCGACTGTAAAAGCGAAAAAGAAGAAAACGAAAAAAGCAGCAAAAGAAGAACCAGACTTCGATGAAGACGAATTGGATGAAGTGGACGAACTTGAAGAAGATCTCGATTTTGAAGATGAGGATCTCGAAGATCTTGATGAAGTAGAAGAGCTTGAAGATCTGGATGAGTTGGATGAAGATGACGAATTCGAAGATGATCTTGGCGAAGAAGATGAGTATGATTTGGACGACGATGAGGAAGAAGATTTAAAATAAAGAAAATTAATCTTTTCTTGACTTCCTTTATTTCAAATTGTAGTATTTTATTTGGGCTCTTTAAAGAGACGTTTTTATGCTTATAACGCTCCCTTTACTTTTAAGTAATTGGGGCGTTTTTGTTTTTTGCCCCGATAAAATAAGTGTATTCATTTAATAATATAAAGAAACAATAGATTGAAGGGGGCTTTTCAAGTTGACTAAATATATTTTTGTAACAGGCGGGGTTGTTTCTTCTCTCGGTAAAGGGATCACAGCTGCTTCCCTGGGACGCTTGTTAAAAAATCGTGGATTAAAGGTGACTATTCAAAAGTTTGATCCATACATTAACGTCGATCCGGGAACAATGAGTCCCTACCAGCATGGAGAAGTATTCGTTACTGACGATGGAGCAGAAACAGACTTGGATTTAGGGCACTACGAGCGTTTCATCGATATTAATTTAAATAAGTACAGCAATGTCACTACAGGTAAGATTTATTCAACAGTCTTGCGCAAAGAACGCCGTGGTGAATATTTGGGTGGTACGGTTCAGGTCATTCCGCATATTACGAACGAAATTAAAGACCGTGTGTTCCTTGCAGGCAGAGAAACAAAAGCTGACGTTGTTATTACAGAGATTGGTGGAACAGTAGGGGACATTGAATCCTTGCCATTCTTAGAGGCTATCCGTCAAATCAAGAGCGATGTCGGTGCCGATAACGTAATGTATATCCACTGTACGCTTATTCCATATTTGAAAGCTGCCGGTGAAATGAAAACAAAGCCGACACAACATAGTGTGAAAGAGCTTCGCAGTCTTGGAATTCAGCCAAACATTATCGTTGTTCGTACGGAGTTGCCTGTTTCACAGGAAATGAAAGATAAGCTAGCTCTTTTCTGCGATATTGCTCCGGAAGCGGTTATTGAAGCAATGGACGCCGATACTCTTTATGCTGTCCCACTTTCTCTCCAAGAACAGAAAATGGACGAGCTTGTCTGCCGTCATTTAAAACTTCAGTGCCATGATGCGGAAATGGATGACTGGAAAGCGCTCGTGGATAAAGTACGTACTTTATCGAAAAAGACAAAAATCGCGCTTGTTGGTAAATATGTAGAACTACAAGATGCTTATATCTCAGTTGTAGAAGCTTTGCGTCATGCCGGTTACGCATTTGACGCGGATATTGAAATTGACTGGATCAACGCTGCTGAACTAGTCGCTGAAAATGCGGAAGAGCGCTTGAAGGGTGCAGACGGCATTCTCGTTCCAGGCGGTTTTGGAGATCGTGGTATTGCTGGTAAGATTGAGGCAATTAAATATGCTCGTGAAAACAAGATTCCGTTGTTTGGTATTTGTCTTGGCATGCAGCTTGCTTCTATTGAATATGCAAGAAACGTTGCTCAATTAGAGGGTGCCAACTCATCTGAAATTGATCCAACAACTCCATACCCGATCATCGACTTGCTGCCAGAACAAAAAGATGTTGAAGATCTTGGCGGAACGCTTCGTCTTGGCTTGTATCCATGTAAATTACAAAAAGGAACAAAGGCTTATGAAGCTTATCAAGATGAAGTCGTTTACGAACGTCATCGTCACCGCTATGAATTTAACAATGAGTTCCGTGAAGCAATGGAGAAAAAAGGCTTTGTTTTCTCTGGTACAAGTCCAGATGGCCGTCTCGTGGAAATCATCGAGCTTGCTGATCATCCGTGGTTTGTAGCAGCTCAGTTCCATCCGGAATTTACGTCACGACCAACTCGCCCGCAGCCGCTTTTCCGTGCATTCATTGAAGCGACTTTGGCTAATAAATAAGAAAGAAAAAGCCTTTAAAGCATGTGTGCTTTAAAGGCTTTTTTCATTGTTTAATTTTGTTCCTGCAAAATTTCATCGATGGTAAGCTTAAGGGAAAAGTAAATATATAGGGCAGCGAGACTAGAAGGAAAGCCTGTACGGCCGCCATTTTCGTCAGGAAGAAGCCCTTTCGTAACCTTTGTATTTATAAACACATCGGCTTTTTCGTGAAGTGAGTGCTCTTCCTCGGGCACAAGTCCGGCTATTGCAACGAAGGGAATGCCTCGTTCCTCAAGAGCAGCAGCTAAAGCTACAGCTTCGGAGTCATGGGAAAAACGGCTAACGAGAAGCACCCGGTCACTTTCTGTTATGTTATCGGTGGCTTCAAACGATTGGAAGCAGGAGAGCGCTTCAGCTCCGGCCGTTGCTTCTGCCTCTACGGCTTTCATTTCTTCAAATCCTTTTATATAAACTCGTCCCTCTCCGATTACTGCCTGGGCCAGAAGGCGGGCGCCATCTTCCATTTGTTCCGCTTCTTTATCGGCAATCCGTTGGAAAAGACCATTTAATTGAGTGGTAAACATTTTTAACATCGTTCGTCCTCCTTAATCGTGAAGTATATTATACATGTCTTTTAACTCGGGAGCAAAAGTCATAAATTATTTCCGTAAGCAGGAATTTCGAGTGTCGAACAAGAATTAAACATAGAGCAAGAAATAGTCAGTTGTTTTAAACCATACATAACATAATAGAAAGACAATTAAGATCAGGGGGAGAGGCAATTGAGTGGGAAAATACTTATTGTAGACGATCAATTTGGTATACGCATTTTACTAAATGAAGTTCTTCAAAAAGAGGGGTACGAAACATTTCAGGCAGCGAATGGCATACAAGCTCTCGAAATTGTAGATAATCATTCACCTGATTTAGTGTTGTTGGATATGAAAATTCCAGGAATGGACGGCATCGAAATTTTAAAACGTATGAGGGAAAAAAATAAAAGCATCCGTGTCATTATTATGACGGCCTACGGAGAGCTGGATATGATTCAAAAAGCAAAGGATCTTGGGGCGCTCACGCACTTTGCCAAACCATTTGATATTGATGATATCCGCACAACAGTAAAAGAATACATATTTTCCTAAAGGATAACCGGCTGCTTTTCCATTGGTAAAGGGCCGGTTATTTTGGTATGATACAAATGTAAATTTATTCGTAAGTGTATACTAAGATGTGTACTTAGTTCATCGAGGAGGAAAATAATCATGCCTTTAGTTTCCATGACAGATATGCTAAATAAAGCAAAAGAAGAAAAGTATGCTGTTGGACAGTTTAACATCAACAACCTTGAATTTACTCAAGCTATTTTGCAGGCGGCTGAAGAAGAAAAGTCTCCAGTCATTCTTGGGGTTTCTGAAGGAGCAGCCCGTTATATGGGTGGTTTCAAGTTTGTCGTTGCTATGGTAAAGGCCCTAATGGAAGAGTATGAAGTAACCGTTCCGGTAGCTATTCATCTTGATCACGGTTCCAGCTTTGAAATGTGTGCCAAAGCAATTCAAGCAGGCTTCACTTCCGTTATGATCGATGGCTCTCATCATCCATTAGAGCAAAACATTGAGCTAACAAAAAAAGTAGTAGAGCTTGCCCACATTCACGGTGTATCTGTTGAAGCAGAGCTCGGCCGTATTGGCGGACAGGAAGATGACTTGATCGTGGAAGATGCGGAAGCTGCTTATGCCATTCCGGCAGAGTGTGACCAATTAGTCCGTGAAACAGGTGTGGATTGCTTTGCTCCAGCTCTCGGTTCTGTTCATGGTCCATACAAAGGCGAACCGAAATTGGGCTTTGACCGCATGGAGGAAGTAATGAATTTGACCGGCGTTCCACTCGTACTTCACGGGGGTACTGGTATTCCAACAAAAGACATTCAGCGTGCGATCTCCCTTGGAACAGCAAAAATTAATGTTAACACAGAAAACCAAATAGCATCAGCAAAAACGGTGCGTGAAGTTCTCGCTGAAAAACCAGATTTATATGACCCACGTAAGTACCTAGGACCTGCACGCGAGACAATCAAAGAAACCGTTAAAGGAAAAATGCGTGAATTTGGTTCCTCTGGAAAAGCGTAAAGCTTATTTATCCTATAAAGATGCATAAAAGAAACCGCCTTATTGAAGTAAGGCGGTTTCAATTTAGAAAAGCGGAAGCGCCCGAATGGCTCTGACAAGCATAAGATGGGCCGGCGAAGTGGCGTCTTTCAGCCACACAGCTGGGCCAACTTATGACCTCGAGGAGCAGGCGCTGCAGCTGGACAATAGAAAAGCGGAAGCGCCCGAATGGCTCCGACAAGCATAAGATGGGCCGGTGAAGTGGCGTCTTTTAGCCACACAGCTGGACGAACTTATAACCCTGAGGAGCAGGCGCTGCAATAGCCAACTAATTAAAGGAGAGATTATATAATGAAATTATTCATCGATACAGCTAACATGACAGAAATCAAAGAAGCCCATTCTTGGGGCATTCTATCAGGTGTGACAACAAATCCATCTTTAGTGGCGAAGGAATCTGTTCCTTTTGAAGAGCGCTTAAAGGAAATTACTGATTTGGTGAGTGATTCAGTCAGCGCTGAGGTGATTGCGCTTGATGCAGAAGGAATGATCAAAGAAGGCCGTGAATTAGCAAAGATTGCACCGAATATCACGGTAAAAGTTCCGATGACAGCAGAAGGATTAAAAGCGGTTTCTGTTTTCGCTAAAGAAGGTATTAAAACGAATGTAACGTTAATTTTCAGCGCAAACCAAGCATTGTTAGCAGCGAGAGCAGGCGCTTCTTATGTTTCGCCATTTTTGGGACGTCTTGATGATATCGGCCATAATGGATTGGATCTTATTGAAACGATTGCTTCTATTTTTGCTATTCACGGCATTGATACAGAAATCATTGCTGCTTCTATCCGCCATCCACAACATATTACAGATGCAGCTTTACGTGGCGCCCACATTGCAACTGTACCATTTAAAGTGCTGAAGCAAATGTTTAACCATCCGCTAACAGATAAAGGAATTGAGGCGTTTTTGGCTGATTGGGATAAACGTCAAGTAAAATAAAACATTTTTTACATGTTTTTACTTCAGTGGGATAAACTATATTTAGTGAAAATAGTCAGCGTATGATGAAGCAGTTCTTTTTCGATGCTTAGCCAGTGCGTGAAAGAAGGGAGCATAAAATGGAAAAGCTGAAGATTGTGGGAGGACGTCCGTTAAAAGGCACAATTAAAGTAGATGGAGCCAAAAACAGTGCAGTTGCTTTAGTGCCAGCTACTATTTTAGCGGAATCTCCAGTAACAATTGAAGGAATGCCCGATATTTCCGATATTCATATACTGAAAGGATTGCTCGAGGAGATCGGCGGAAGAGTCACTTTTAAAAATGGTGAAATGATTGTCGATCCAACGAGTATGGTGGCCATGCCTTTGCCAAATGGTAAAGTAAAAAAGCTGCGTGCTTCCTATTATTTAATGGGAGCCATGCTCGGAAAGTTTAAAAAAGCGGTAATCGGCTTGCCGGGTGGCTGTCATTTAGGGCCACGGCCGATTGATCAGCATATTAAAGGATTTGAAGCGCTTGGAGCGGAAGTAACAAATGAGCAGGGAGCTATTTACTTGCGGGCGAATGAGCTAAGGGGAGCCCGGATTTACCTGGATGTTGTCAGTGTCGGCGCTACCATCAATATTATGCTGGCTGCTGTCAAGGCAAAGGGGCAGACTGTTATTGAAAATGCTGCAAAAGAGCCAGAAATTATTGATGTAGCTACCCTGTTGAATAACATGGGAGCTAAAATTAAAGGAGCAGGCACCGACATTATTCGTATTGAAGGCGTGGACAAGCTCGATGGCTGCCGCCACACAATTATCCCCGATCGAATTGAAGCAGGAACATTTATGATTTTGGCAGCTGCAGCAGGAGATGGTATCGTGATTGACAATGTCATCCCGCTTCATCTGGAATCGCTAACCGCCAAGCTGCGAGAAATGAATGTCCCCGTAGAAATAGGAGATGACAAAATTTTTGTAGGCCGAGCGGATAAGCTTAAGGCTGTTGACGTAAAGACGCTTGTATATCCAGGATTTCCGACCGACCTACAGCAACCCTTTACCTCACTTTTAACAAAAGCAGAAGGTTCTTCTATTGTTACGGATACGATTTACTCTGCCCGTTTTAAGCATACCGATGAGCTGCGAAGAATGAATGCAATCATGAAAGTGGAAGGAAGATCGGCTGTTATTAATGGACCTGTCCAGCTCCGAGGAGCGAAAGTGAAGGCGAGCGACTTGCGGGCAGGGGCTGCTCTCGTGATTGCCGGCTTGATGGCTGAAGGGTTAACAGAAATAACAGGGCTTGAGCATATTGACAGGGGCTACAGCATGCTTGTGGAAAAACTCAGCCTCCTCGGTGCAGAGCTCTGGCGCGAAGGCTTGTCAGAAGAAGATATAGGACAAATGAAAAGTGGCTGAATTCTTCCCCCTCATTTCCCGTTAATGTGTTACAATATATATGTTAATTAGGTTATACTTTTAAAGTTATTAAATTGCAGCTCTAATACGGGAGGAAAATATAAGATGGAAAGAAGTTTATCAATGGAGCTTATCCGGGTAACGGAAGCAGCTGCTTTATCTTCTGCACGCTGGATGGGGAGAGGGCAGAAGATGGAAGCGGATGATGCGGCAACTACTGCTATGCGCGATGTGTTTGATACCATCCCAATGAAAGGAACGGTTGTAATCGGAGAAGGTGAAATGGATGAAGCTCCGATGCTATATATCGGTGAAAAGCTCGGAACAGGCTATGGTCCTCGAGTAGACATTGCAGTCGATCCGCTGGAGGGTACCAACATTGTTGCATCAGGTGGATGGAATGCATTGGCTGTTCTTGCTATAGCAGATCATGGCAACCTTCTGCACGCTCCTGACATGTACATGGACAAAATTGCAGTAGGACCTGAAGCTGTAGGGCAAATCGATATCAATGCATCCGTTCTCGATAATTTAAAAGCTGTCGCTAAAGCGAAAAATAAAGATATCCAAGACGTGGTAGCCACAGTGCTAAATCGTCCACGCCATGAAGATATCATCGCCCAGCTTCGTGAAGCAGGTGCGCGTATTAAATTAATTGAAGACGGCGACGTAGCAGCTGCGATCAATACTGCTTTTGATCAAACAGGCGTCGATATTTTATTTGGTTCCGGCGGTGCTCCTGAGGGAGTCATCTCAGCGGTAGCGTTAAAATGTCTTGGCGGAGAGATCCAAGGAAGATTGCTTCCGCAAAATGATGAAGAAATCAAGCGTTGCGAAAAAATGGGCATCGATTTGAAACAAGTGCTTCGTATGGAAGACCTCGTACGTGGGGACGATGCAATTTTTGCAGCAACAGGCGTAACAGATGGTGAGCTGCTGCGTGGTGTTCAATTTAAAGGTTCCTATGGACAGACTCATTCTGTCGTTATGAGAGCAAAATCTGGTACGGTTCGTTTTATTGATGGCCGTCACAGCTTGGAGAAGAAGCCGAACTTAGTTATGAAGCCTTAACATATAAAGAAACTGTTTTTATTTAATTCATTCAACAGCACGGAGCGGGCTTATGCCGGGAGTGACCGGCTCTTCAGCCTGCCTTTGCTGTTTTTCAACGCCACTCACAATATTGCCCAGAAAATGTGTATCAACGCAATGTTCCCTCCTTTTTTATTCAATTATTGCGGCAATTACCCTAACAGGTTAAAATAGATATTATTTTAAAGAAAAGCAGAGCCGATGCCTAGAGCAATTAGCATGGGACAGGCTCGGAAAGCATATAACGGCCTAGATTCGAACCCGAATAAGGCGCAGCTAAATAAAGAAAGAACGGCTCATCTTACTTACATAGGGTGAGAATTAAATAAAAGTGTGGTGCCGAAATGGAAGAACTAACAATTTCTTATTTAGAGAATTTAAAATTAAAGGAACTTTACGAGCTTGCGCGTACGTACAAGATTTCTTATTACAGTAAGCTAACGAAAAAAGAATTAATTTTTGCTATTTTGAAAGCGCGCGCGGAGGAGCAAGGCTTCTTTTTCATGGAAGGCGTTCTTGAGATTATTCAGTCTGAGGGCTTTGGATTTTTAAGACCGATCAACTACTCGCCAAGTTCCGAGGATATTTATATTTCTGCTTCACAAATTCGCCGGTTTGATTTGAGAAACGGCGATAAAGTATCAGGTAAAGTACGTCCTCCGAAGGAAAACGAGCGTTACTATGGCCTCCTGCACGTCGAAGCAGTAAATGGGGACGATCCTGAATCTGCTAAAGAGCGTGTCCACTTTCCAGCATTGACTCCTTTATATCCGGATCGTCAAATTAAGCTTGAAACCAGTCCAAAAAATCTTTCCACAAGAATCATGGATTTAATTTCTCCTGTAGGTTTTGGTCAGCGGGGATTAATTGTGGCACCGCCAAAAGCAGGAAAAACGATCTTGCTGAAAGAGATTGCTAATTCTATCACTGCCAATCATCCAGAAGCAGAGTTAATCGTTCTGCTGATTGATGAACGTCCGGAGGAAGTAACTGATATTGAGCGGTCTGTTCAAGCAGAAGTTATCAGTTCAACGTTTGATGAAGTGCCGGAAAATCATATTAAAGTAGCGGAGCTTGTGCTGGAGCGAGCGATGCGTCTTGTAGAGCACAAGCGCGATGTAATTATTTTAATGGATAGTATTACAAGACTGGCAAGGGCATACAATCTTGTTATTCCGCCGAGCGGACGCACGCTTTCCGGAGGGATTGACCCAGCCGCATTTCACCGTCCGAAGCGCTTTTTCGGAGCGGCGCGGAATATCGAAGAAGGCGGCAGCTTGACGATTTTAGCAACGGCTCTTGTAGATACAGGTTCTCGTATGGATGATGTCATTTATGAAGAATTTAAAGGGACAGGAAATATGGAACTCCACCTCGACCGCTCGCTTGCTGAGCGTCGGATCTTCCCGGCTATTGATATTAAACGTTCTGGCACGCGTAAGGAAGAGCTGCTCATTGAGAAAGGTCAGCTTGATATGATCTGGTCTATCCGCAAGACGATGTCCGATTCACCAGATCTTGCCGAAAAATTCCTGCGTCGCCTGCGCCAGACGAAATCAAACGAGGACTTTATTGAGCAATTAGTAGAGGAAATTAAAGCAGGCGGTTCATCTAAACGGATTTTATAATTGGTATTTGATTTTTGGACAAATACTTGTTATAATAATACCAGTGTGTTCAGCCTATAAGTATGGAGAACTAACTCCGTACTTCGTATAGACAACTCTGTTTCAGAATGATTCAGGGCGGAAGGAGATGACAAGAATGAAAGCAGCTATTCATCCAGATTATAAAAAAGCAATGGTGAAATGTGCATGCGGCAACGAGTTTGAAACTGGTTCCGTAAACGAGGAAATTCGCGTAGAGGTTTGCTCTGAGTGCCACCCATTCTATACTGGCCGTCAAAAATTCGCTGATGCTGGCGGACGTGTTGATCGCTTCAACAAAAAATACGGCATGAAGAATAAGTAAGTTAAAAATGAAAACAGGCAAGGAGTTATTTATTAACTGCTTGCCTGTTTTTTGCCTTTTGGGACTATTTTTAAGAAGGAATGTTGAAAGTGAGGCTTGTTCAATGTATGTAATGAAACAAACCGGATGGGTGGAAGTGATTTGCGGCAGCATGTTCTCGGGAAAATCTGAAGAGCTGATCCGCCGTGTCAGGAGAGCGCAGTTTGCAAAGCAAGAAATCGTGGTGTTTAAGCCAAAAATCGATAATCGTTATAGCGAAGACTCAGTCGTTTCCCATAATGGGTCTGCTGTGATTGCAGTACCGGTAGCAGAGTCGGCTGATATTTTAGCAGCTGTCTCGCCTGATGTGGATATCGTTGCGATTGACGAAGCTCAATTTTTTGATAAGGGCATTGTTTCAGCTGCCCAGTTGCTCGCCAACCGTGGACATCGTGTGATTGTAGCCGGCCTTGATCAGGATTTTCGGGGAGAGCCGTTTGGTCCGATGCCGGCATTAATGGCGATTGCTGAACTCGTTACAAAGCTTCAAGCTGTTTGCACGGTCTGCGGATCACCAGCTAGCCGGACACAGCGTTTGATTAATGGACAGCCGGCGGGATATGACGATCCCATTATCTTAGTTGGAGCCGCTGAAAGTTATGAAGCGCGCTGCCGCCACCATCACGAAGTGCCGCTTACCTCTGTACATAAGCAGAAAGCAGCTGTTGAAAAAACCCAATAGGTTTTAGCCTGACTACAAATTCATAGAGGGCGTCCATCGGACGTCCTCTTCTTCTTTTTAGAAAAAAACAATGCTTTTCCAGATAACAGCTTCTTTTCCGGGAAAAACGTATTGTCAGTAAAAGGTGAACCAGTCCATACGCCGCGAATCAAGCACCTCCGCTTTTCTCTTGTCCAGCTGAGCCTCCTTGCCCCTCGAGGACATAAGCCGATCTGGTTGTGTGGCTAAAGAACGTCACTTCACCATTTCGTCTTATGCTTGTCGGGGGAGTACAGTCGGCTCCGCTTTTCTTTTGTCCAGCTGCGGACGCTAGTGCGTACGGCGGTTTCGAAATACCTAAAGAAGTCAAAGAACGACTCCTTTAGGTATTCCTCCAACCTTCTATCGTACTAGACAAGCACCCTCCGCTTTTTCTTTTTACATTGTGCTGGTTTTTTCGATATATTATAATGAAAACATTATGGACGAAATTTGAGGTGACATTATGTTTGACCGTTTACAGGCGGTGGAAGACCGCTACGAAAAGTTAAATGAACTGTTAAGCGATCCGGAAATTGTGAATAATCCTGGCAAGCTCAGAGATTATTCAAAGGAACAGTCTGACATTCAAGAGACTGTGCTTGTGTATCGTGAATATAAAGAAGCAAAGCAGCAATACGAGGATGCCAAGGCAATGCTTGATGAAAAGCTTGATGCTGACATGCGTGAAATGGTGAAAGAAGAAATAGGGGAGCTTGAAGATCAGCTTGAGCAGCTGGAAGAACGGTTGAAAATTCTTTTGATTCCAAAAGACCCGAACGACGATAAGAACGTAATTATGGAAATTCGCGGGGCAGCGGGCGGAGATGAAGCGGCTTTGTTTGCCGGTGACTTATATCGTATGTACAGCCGATATGCGGAGATGCAAGGTTGGAAAACAGAGGTCATTGAAGCCAACTCCACGGGCCTTGGCGGTTATAAGGAAATTATTTTCATGATTAACGGAAAAGGTGCTTTCTCCAAGATGAAATATGAAAACGGTGCCCATCGTGTGCAGCGTGTTCCAGAAACGGAATCAGGTGGACGGATTCATACATCTACAGCTACGGTAGCCTGTCTTCCAGAGGCGGAAGATGTGGAAGTGGATATCCACGACAAAGATATTCGAGTTGATACATTTGCCTCGAGCGGACCGGGCGGCCAAAGTGTTAATACGACGATGTCAGCTGTTCGTTTGACGCATCTTCCGACAGGGATCGTTGTTTCCTGTCAGGATGAGAAGTCCCAAATTAAGAATAAGGAAAAAGCGATGAAAGTTCTCCGGGCCCGTATATATGATAAGTTCCAACAGGAAGCCCAGGCGGAATATGACGCGCAAAGAAAATCGGCTGTCGGTTCTGGAGATCGCTCTGAGCGTATCCGAACATACAATTTCCCGCAAAACCGTGTGACTGACCACCGCATCGGTCTAACTCTGCAAAAGCTTGATCAAATTTTGGAAGGCAAGCTAGATGAAGTGCTAGATGCACTTATTATGGAAGAACAGTCTTCCAAGCTTGAGAATTTGCAGGATTAATATGACACAAAAAATATATGAGGCCCTTCGATGGGCTTCTTCTTTTTTAAGAGAGAAAGAGCGGGATGAGAATGCGGGAGAACTACTGTTGCAGCACGTTATGCAGATGAAACGCTCAGAGTTGCTGGCAAATATGCATGCGCAGCTGACAGGGCAGCAACAGCAAACCTTTAAGGAAATGGTCAGCCGGCATGGGGAAGGTATTCCCATCCAGCATATGATTGGAAGAGAAGAATTTTATGGAAGATCTTTCGCTGTAAACGGGAATGTGCTGATTCCCCGGCCGGAAACGGAAGAATTGATTTGGCATGCGCTAGAAGGGATAAGCGAGCATTTCCAAGAGGATCAGGAACTTGTAATGGCGGATATTGGGACGGGAAGCGGAGCTATCGCTATTACGATGAAGCTTGAACGTCCGCAGCTTACCGTGTATGCTTCGGATCTCTCGGAAAAAGCGCTGCAGACAGCCAAACAGAATAGCAGGACATTGCAGGCTAATATTCAGTTTTTGCATGGAGATTTGCTGGCTCCTTTTATTGAGGAGGGAATAAAACTGGATATTCTTCTGTCTAATCCTCCTTATATTCCGTTAACTGATAAAAAAGAGTTATCAACCGTTGTGGTTGATCATGAGCCGGAACTGGCTTTATTTGGAGGAGAGGATGGCCTTGATATTTACCGTCGGTTATGTGAACAGCTGCCCCATGTATTGAATGCAAAAGCATTGATTGGGTTTGAAATCGGAGGGGGCCAGGGAAAAGCGGTATCTGATCTTTTGCAAAGCGTTTTTCCAGAAGCGGTCATCAGCGTTAAAAATGATATTAATGGCAAAGACAGAATGGTTTTTGTGAAAATTTAATAGTTTCATTGTTTAAGTTTTTCTTTTCTGGACAGACTGATAGCCAGGAGGGGAAAACAATGAATAGATTAATTGCAGGCATTTATTTACTAATTTTATCAATCGGTACAATAATGAGTTTATATATTCCTGATCAAGCAGCAGAAGCGGAAGAAACCATCGTGATTCCAAAGGAAGCGATCAGGCTGAGAATTCTTGCGAATAGCGATAATGCGACTGACCAGGAACTAAAAAGAAAGATCAGAGACGATGTGAATAAAGAGATTACAAAGTGGGTATCCAATCTGGAATCTTTGCCGGAA
This sequence comes from Pseudobacillus sp. 179-B 2D1 NHS, assembly GCF_045370945.1. Taxonomy (NCBI): domain Bacteria; kingdom Bacillati; phylum Bacillota; class Bacilli; order Caryophanales; family Bacillaceae; genus Pseudobacillus; species Pseudobacillus sp. 179-B 2D1 NHS. The sequence continues at coordinate 230,701 of NZ_JBIQDP010000003.1, read as the reverse complement.
GCCCGCCGCCTTTTAAAAAGCAAACTGCCGGAAATTCAAGAGATTGCTATAAAGCGTGCGAGGGAGGAAGGGATACAAACAAACATTAAGGTTAATTTTGGACAAGCAAAGTTTCCAACGAAGCTGTATGGGCAATTTCTTTACCCTGCTGGTGAATATGAGGCAATCGTTATTACAATTGGTGAAGGAAATGGGGCGAACTGGTGGTGTGTGCTCTATCCCCCGCTTTGTTTTCTTGATTTTTCAAATGGTACAGCCATTAGTCCCGGGGTGGAAGAGAACAACCACTCAGACCAGCAGAAAGTACCAGTCTATGCAGAAGGTGAGGAGCAAGTTCCAAAAGTAAAGTTCGCTATCGTTGAGCTTTTCAAGAAGAATAAGTAAAAAGTGAGGATGGCTTTTTCATCTTGTGGATAAAAATAATAACGATTGATTTTTCAGAAATTTATCCACATTTACCCACAGACTTATAAACAAAACTAAAAAAGTTATCCACACAATGTGGATAATGGGTATGATTTTGTGCATATCTTTCCAGAAGTGTCTGATTTATTAACAAGAAACACAGAAATCGTACAAAAAAAGAAGGAATGAAAGATAAATGAGCAAAATGCAAACAAAACATTGGTATGTGGATAAGGGTGTGGATTTTTTAGACACATATCCACAAATTGAGGAAGCAGCTGATTTATTAAAGCAAAATGAGGTGGTGGCTTTTCCAACTGAGACGGTATACGGACTAGGAGGAAATGCCTTATCAGATGAAGCGGCTGCTAAAATATTTGCTGCAAAAGGCCGCCCAGCTGACAATCCACTAATTGTTCACATCGCTTCAAAGCAACAGGTAGCAGACGTAGCGGTCAACATATCAGAAACAGCTGAACGATTAATGGAAGCCTTCTGGCCAGGTCCGCTCACTATTATTTTGGAAAAGCAGCCAAACCGGCTGTCGGAAGTGGTTACGGCAGGGCTTGAAACGGTAGCGGTCCGCATGCCCGATCATCCTGTAGCTATGGCTGTCATCCGGGAAGCGGGCTTGCCAATTGCAGCACCGAGCGCTAATCGATCAGGCAAGCCGAGCCCTACTTCTGCAAAGCACGTACGAGATGATCTGGATGGAATGATTGCGGGAATTATAGATGGCGGCGATACTGGAGTAGGGGTAGAATCTACAGTTGTGGATTGTACAGGAGACATTCCTGTTATTTTGCGGCCAGGTGGCATTACAAAAGAAGAAATTGAGGAGGTTGCCGGGGAAGCTGGGATTGATGCGGCGTTGACGGATGCAAAGCAGCGGCCCAAGTCGCCTGGAATGAAATATAAACATTATGCCCCGGAAGCTCCTGTTTATTTGCTAGATGGCAGCCGTAAATGGATTCAGTCAAATATTGATGAGCAGCGGCAGCAAGGGAAAAAAGTTGGCGTGTTAACAACAGAGGAGAATCTCTCCTTCTACGAAGCGGATGTTGTTTTTCCATGTGGAAGCCGCCAGGATTTAAGAACAGTGGCGCATTCTCTTTACGATGTATTGCGCGCTTTTAATGAGACAGATGTAGATATTATCTATTCCGAAGTTTTCCCCACGTCGGGGGTTGGTTTAGCCATTATGAACCGGCTGGAAAAAGCAGCCGCTCATCGCTGGGTATGTGAAGAATAGAAAAAAGAGGAAACCGGATAGCGGCGACTGCCGCTTTTTCTGGTTTCCTTTTTAATTATTTATATGATGGCATGAGTTGAATGGGTGTTTCACAAAAGCTGGTTTTTTTATAGCTTTCAAGAAACCCTTGGGAAGCAATCTGGTCTTTTGACAGAGTCTTCTGTTTAAGTGTGATAAGAATTTTATCTCTAAAAGGGAAAGGGTCCATAGCGATGGTTTGTTTGTCTTGCCAATAAAGCTGAATGTTATCTTTCTCTATTTTGTTGAAGGCGGCAGAAAGAGGAATTCCTTTGCAAAAGAAGGGATGTTCCTGCTCTTTCGTTGTCCCGGGCTCGTTCAGACAAATATATAAAGAAAGATTATCCCCGAGCTGTAACAGTCTGTAATGTGAATCGGGCAAAGATGGGTCTGGAATTTTAAGAGAAGCAATGAGCCGCTCCCGGCGCTGTTCTTCATTTATTTGAAATGGTTTTACTTCATCTAAAGCCTCGTTTCTAAGAAAAGCCGAATAATGCATGCTGCATAAGAGAGCAGCGTAATGATCGTTTTTTTCCACCTCATCAATTCCTTGTTTGTAAAGTACAAGTTTTGGCAGCACTGGAAAATCAACGAACGTATACGGGGCCTCTTTTTTATCATTCCAGAAGGGGTCTGTGTCAAATGGTTTCCAGCCGCAGTCGTGCTGAAAAATGGCATATTCGACGGAGCGCCTGAATTCTGGAGCAGAAAACAGTGAATCTTTCCAATAGGACATGATGATTCCAGAAATTTGTGCGTGATGATCCTGTTCAATTAGTACAAATTCGTTCTTACGCTCTCTAACGATCATTCGTGCTCACCCTCTCAAGTTTAGTATTTTTTTATTTATTCCCTTATCGTGTGCTGGCAATCTTGCTTTTGGTTTTAAAAGTATTCCGCCATGTCTTTACTGCGCTTTCTCATTTGGCATCTATTCAAGAAAGTATTCGAGCATTCCTGCATATGTTGAAAAGAGGCACGTCCAACAAGGAAGGGAATGAAGCAAAGATGGGTGAAGTCGTTACTTTGAGTACACTGGCTTTAGCGTTAGGAATGGACGCTTTTTCAGCAAGCTTAGGAATAGGCATGGCGCCAATCAGGTTAAAGCGGATCTTTTATATTGGAATCATTATCGGCAGTTTTCATATTATTTTACCGCTTCTTGGCATAATAGCTGGCCGATTTGTTACAGATACATTTGGGACAATTGCTTCTCTTATTGGAGGCTTGCTGCTCATAATTGCTGGTACTCAAATGATTGTTGCTTTTTTTCAACAAAAGGAGGAAGAAAGGTCGGTTCCTTTCGGTTGGAGATTGATGGCATTCTCTTTGATCGTCAGTCTGGATAGCTTCTCGGTTGGCCTTACATTAGGGATTTATGGAGCAGAAGTTTTGCTTGTACTGCTTCTGTTCGGCGGCATTGCAGCTGGTTTAACTTGGAGCGGACTGTTGGTTGGCAGAAAGGCGGGCAGTTGGCTTGGGGCTTACAGCGAAGCATTTGGCGGTTGCATTTTGCTGGCGTTTGGTTTTAAACTTCTTTTTCTTTAATTGGAAAAATATATAGAACTTTTTACCCTCTTTGATAAAAATCTTATATAATAAGAGGAGAAGAAAACAGCTGGAGGGTGAAAACGGTTGAACATATTGTTCGTATGTACAGGAAATACATGTAGAAGTCCGATGGCAGAAGCAATTATGAAGCATAAGAAGCAAGGATGGGATGTACGGTCTGCAGGGATTTATGCAGCAGCAGGTGACCGGGCAGCCAGGCATGCCATTCAAGTGTTACAGGAAAATAGCATTCCTATTCAACATCTGTCTCAAGGGATATCTAGAGAGATAGTCGATTGGGCGGATGTTATTTTTACTATGACAACCGGCCATAAACAGGCGGTTCTTTCTTCGTTTCCTCATTCTGCTGGCAAGCTATGGACATTGAAAGAGTTTGTCTATGGGGAGCAAGGAGATGTCGCTGACCCGTACGGGGGATCACTTGAAAATTATCGTCAAACTTATGTGGAATTGGATGAATTAATCACCGAGGCATTAAAAAAAATGCAAAGCCGGGCAGGAGACATTCCGGAGAGGGGTCATGATGAGATATAGAAGCGAAGCGAAATTTGGATTAAGAAAGAAACTTGTTTTTCTCGTCACAATTTTAGCTTTAATTACTTATACGACGAGCGGCTTTTTTATCTATTATATTTATCCTAATTATTTTTCTTGGATGAACGAAACTTTGTTCACGGTCACTACTTTACTGTTAGGTATTATTTGGTCGGGGATTCTTGCCTATGTAGCTGGGGGCTATTTTGTCCGGCCGTTGAAGAGATTAGAAGCAGCTACACTGGCAGCAGCGCAAGGCAATATCAAGGAGGATGTAGAACTTCCTGAAAGTGAAGATGAAATCCGTTCCCTTGGTATTGCTTTTAATCACATGCTTAGCAATTTGAGAAGCATGGTCCATAGCATTGATAATAATTTTTCTTTAACCAATGAAAGTGTTGTGCGCATATCGACAGAAGCAACCCGGGCTTCCGAAAGAGCCGAAGAAATTTTTCGGACGGTAGATGAGATTTCTGCTGGAGCTGAAAATTCAGCAGTGGCTATTCAGTCTACGGCAGAATCGATTGAAGATGTCACGCATCTCGCTGCTGAAGTGCAAACAAAGGCAAAGGATTCGGCCGCTCAAGCTGAAGAAATGGTAGAAGAGCTGAAGATCAATAAAGAGATTTTCCAATCGCTCATTTCGGGTATGGAACAATTATCTACAGAAAATGAACAGTCACTCGAGGCGGTTAAGAGACTGGAGACAAATGCACGTAAAGTTGAACAGATTATTCAGCTCGTCGGTGACATTGCAGCTCAGACCAATCTTCTAGCGCTCAATGCTTCAATTGAAGCAGCGCGTGCTGGCGAACATGGAAAAGGGTTTGCCGTTGTAGCAGAAGAAGTCCGTAAATTGGCTGATGAGAGCGCAAAGGCTGTCAGTGGCATTTCAGAGCTGATCCAGCATATTCAGCAGGAAGTAGATCAAGTTGTCCAAAAGATTTCTTCACAAGTACAAACTGTCAATAAAGAGGTTCAAAAGGGGTCTAAAGCCAATTCTGCTATTGAACAGATGACTGGAAAGATCCATGAAGTAGCAGAGGCTGTACAAATTATTTCTCAGCTGGTGGACAGGCAGCTTGGCAGCATCCAAGATACATCCAACCAATCTGAGGAAGTAGCAGCAATCGCGGAGGAAACATCGGCTGGGGCTGTTGAAGTGACACAGGCTACAAAAGACCAAACCAAAGTGATGCATGATATTGAACAGGCTGCTCTTCAACTGAAAAAACAAGCGGAAGAATTAAAATCAACGATTACACAATTCCAGCTTTAGAGACATCGGGCTTTTCATTTGTCTCCTATTGTGACAAAATAGAAAAAAATTGATCAAGCCAAAAGGAGATTATCAACATGAAAATTGCCATTGCATCTGACCATGGTGGAGTAAACATTCGAAAAGAAATAAAAGATCTGATGGATGAGCTCGGCATTGAATATGAAGATTTTGGGTGTGAATGCAGTACATCTGTTGATTACCCAGATTATGCTGTTCCTGTAGCTGAAAAGGTAGCCAACGGGGAATTTGACCGTGGTATTTTAATATGCGGCACAGGTATTGGAATGAGTATTGCGGCTAACAAAGTGAAAGGGATTCGCTGCGCCCTCGTTCATGACGTCTTTAGTGCAAAGGCAACGAGAGAGCATAACAACAGCAATATGCTTGCTATGGGAGAGCGGGTCATTGGTCCGGGTCTTGCCCGTGAAATTGCGAAAGTATGGCTGACAACTGACTATGAAGGCGGCCGACATGAAAACCGTCTTAATAAAATTAAAGCGTATGAAGAAAAATAAACTGGAGGGATGAGCTTTGTTGCAGCTTAAAGAGTGGGAACAGCAGCTCGGTCGCCTGTTGCAAGAGTTTCAGCAACAGGCCGGTCTCCAAAAAGGACAGATAGTCGTCATTGGCTGTTCGACTTCCGAAATTGCCGGAGAAAAAATTGGAACAGCCGGCACGCTGGAGATTGCTGAAATGGTGTACCGACAATTGCAGGCATTTGCAGATGAATACGGGCTGTATCTTGCTTTCCAATGTTGTGAACATTTAAATCGTGCGCTTGTAGTAGACCGCGAGCAAATTCAGCGACTGCAGCTTGAGGAAGTGGCAGTGGTGCCAGTTCGTCAGGCAGGGGGATCGATGGCTACCTACGCCTTTAATGAAAAGAAAGATAGCGCCGTCGTTGAATTTATTAAAGCTGATGCAGGCATAGATATTGGCGATACGTTTATTGGCATGCATTTGAAGCATGTCGCTGTCCCGTTGCGGACAAGTGTGAAAGAAGTAGGGCATGCGCATGTTACGATGGCCAGAACCCGGCCGAAGTTAATCGGAGGAGCCAGAGCGGTGTATGAAAAAACGAATGCCAACGAGAAGTGCTCTGGTTAATGTTAAGTTTTAGCTGGCTTTTAATAATAAAGTCGGCTTTTTTTTATAAAAAAGATCGGCTTTTATATTTATTTGATTTAAAACAAGCCAAAAACATGTTAGAATATAAATGAATTTTAAAAATTAGCAATACATAAAGACATATATCATTCTTAGAAATGGAAGGGGTTTGAAAATGAGTATCCTTAAAGAACAAGATACGGCTGTGTTTGAAGCCATTCAAGATGAATTAAAACGCCAGCAGTCTAAAATTGAATTAATCGCTTCTGAGAACTTTGTCAGCCAGGCAGTCATGGAAGCACAAGGTTCCGTGTTAACCAATAAATATGCGGAAGGCTATCCGGGCAAGCGTTATTACGGCGGCTGTGAGCATGTTGACGTTGTTGAGGATCTAGCTCGCGACCGGGCGAAAGAAATTTTCGGCGGCGATCACGTGAATGTGCAGCCTCACTCTGGCGCTCAGGCAAACATGGCTGTTTATTTCACTATCCTGGAGCACGGTGATACAGTTCTCGGAATGAACTTATCTCATGGTGGCCATTTAACACACGGCAGCCCGGTAAACTTCAGCGGTGTGCAATACAACTTCGTTGAATACGGAGTAAGCAAAGAAAACCAGCAAATTGATTATAACGATGTTCGCCAAAAGGCAATCGAACATAAGCCGAAGTTAATTGTAGCAGGAGCGAGCGCTTATCCGCGTGCGATCGACTTTGCTAAATTCCGTGAGATTGCAGATGAAGTAGGCGCTTATCTAATGGTTGACATGGCGCATATCGCCGGCCTTGTAGCAGCTGGACTTCATGAAAGCCCTGTTCCATACGCTGATTTTGTAACAACAACGACACACAAAACATTACGTGGCCCTCGCGGCGGTATGATTATTTGTAAAGAAGAATTTGCTAAGAAAATCGACAAGTCTATTTTCCCTGGTATCCAAGGTGGCCCGCTCATGCACGTCATTGCAGCGAAAGCTGTAGCTTTCGGAGAAGCGTTAGATGAGAGCTTCAAAACCTATGCACAGCAAATCATCGACAATGCCAAGCGTTTGGGAGAAGGCTTAGTAAAAGAAGGCATCAATCTCGTATCAGGCGGTACAGACAACCACTTGCTGCTTATCGATCTGCAAACTCTTGGCCTAACAGGTAAAGTGGCGGAAAAAGTATTGGATGACATCGGTATTACGGTTAATAAAAATACGATTCCATTTGATCCGGAAAGCCCATTTGTAACAAGTGGCATCCGTATCGGTACAGCAGCGGTCACTTCACGTGGCTTTGATCTAGAGGCAATGGACGAAGTAGCAGCTCTTATCGGAGCAGCACTTAAAAACCATGAAGATGAAGAAAAGCTTAAGGAATTAAGCCAGCGTGTAGCTGATTTAACAGCAAAATATCCTTTATACAGCTAAATGGCTCCGCCCGGGAAAGAAATGTATCATTCCCGGGTTTTTTATATTTTCCCATTTGTTCTTCTTCTGCTTTTTATGTAAAATTAGATGGAAGCTTGCTGAAAGAAGTGGAAGAATGGCTGCGTGTGCGGCTTATTTTTTTGCCATCGGAAGCTTTTATGGCATAATTTGAGATATTAACATAAGGGAGCGATAATTTTGGGAAAAGTATATGTGTTCGATCACCCATTAATCCAGCATAAGTTAACGATTATTCGCGACAAAGAAACAGGAACGAAAGAATTCCGTGAATTAGTAGATGAAGTGGCTACGCTGATGGCTTTTGAAATTACACGGGACATGCCTCTTAAAGAAGTAGCCATTCAAACACCGGTATGTGAAGCGAATGCTAAAATTCTTGCTGGCAAAAAGCTAGGCATTGTTCCCATTCTCCGTGCTGGTATTGGCATGGTAGATGGAATTTTAAAATTAATTCCGGCTGCTAAAGTAGGCCATGTCGGGCTATATCGTGATCCGGAAACACTAAAGCCTGTTGAATATTATGTAAAGCTCCCAACGGATGTGGAAGAGCGTGATTTTATCGTAGTAGACCCAATGCTTGCTACAGGAGGATCAGCAGTAGAAGCGATCCATTCCTTGAAAAAGCGTGGAGCAAAGAATATTAAATTTATGTGCTTAGTAGCGGCTCCTGAAGGTGTAGAGGCTATCCAGGAAATCCATCCAGATGTTGATATTTACATTGCTGCCTTGGATGAAAAGCTGAATGAAAAAGGCTACATTGTACCAGGATTGGGAGATGCAGGCGATCGCCTGTTTGGAACAAAATAATTAGAAGTAGGTGCAAAGAAGATGAACCGCCCGATTAAAGTAATGACCATTTTTGGAACGCGCCCTGAAGCGATTAAAATGGCTCCGCTCGTTCTGGAATTGCAGAAATATCCTGAGCAGTTTGAATCTATTGTCACTGTAACGGCGCAGCATCGGCAAATGCTCGATCAGGTGCTTGAGATCTTTAACATCACTCCAGACTACGATTTAAATATTATGAAGGATCGTCAGACACTTATTGATGTAACGACGCGTGGATTGGAAGGGCTTGACGGAATAATGAAAGAAGTTAAGCCGGATATTGTGCTCGTACACGGAGATACAACGACTACATTTGTTGCAAGTCTCGCTGCTTTCTATAATCAAATTGCCGTTGGCCATGTTGAAGCAGGATTGCGCACATGGAATAAATACTCTCCGTTTCCGGAGGAGATGAACCGTCAATTAACAGGAGTCATGGCTGATCTTCATTTCTCACCTACAGATGAAGCGGAAGAGAACTTACTTAATGAAGGAAAAAAAGCAGAAACCATCTTTGTAACAGGCAACACAGCCATTGATGCGCTAAAAACAACAGTGAAAGAGAGCTACAGCAATGAAGTGCTGGATAAGCTTGGCAGCGATCGCCTTGTCTTAATGACTGCTCACCGCCGTGAAAATCTTGGTGAGCCGATGCGCAGCATGTTCCGTGCAATCAAGCGACTCGTTGAAGAAAACGACGATATTCAAGTGGTCTACCCGATGCATATGAATCCGGTCGTCCGTGAAATTGCTGGTGAAATTCTCGGCAATGATCCGCGCATCCATCTTATCGAACCGCTTGACGTAATCGACTTCCATAACTTTGCGGCGAGAGCACACTTGATTTTAACTGACTCTGGCGGCGTGCAGGAAGAAGCGCCTTCTCTTGGTGTGCCTGTTCTTGTCCTTCGCGATACCACTGAACGTCCAGAAGGAATTAAAGCCGGTACATTAAAGCTTGCCGGTGTAGATGAAGAAGCCATTTATCGGATGGCGACTGAATTGCTGAACGATCAGGCTGAATATGAGAGAATGTCTAAGGCCTCCAATCCATATGGAGATGGGGAAGCTTCCCGTCGCATTTGCGAAGCGATCCTTTATCATTTTAAAGCAACGGATCAAAAGCCGGACCGTTTTTAAAGAGGCTCTGTTAAAGGTCTATGTTGATTGAAGCGAAAGTCGCAAAGGCTCCTCCATCTTACATTCGTATAGTTTCATCATGTGGGGGAGGGGAGCCAGTAGAAGACGAGTGCAAATCAACGCTTATCATTAACAGAAACTTAAATAAAAAAAGGAACTGCCCTGACAGTTCCTTTTTTTATTTAATGGCCAATCGGCAGATCTTTGGTAGACTTGAGGATTGGCAATGGAGAATAAGCCGAAATCAAATGAACTTCCGAGGGAAAGAAAAGAAATTTTTATTCAGAAAAGGGTATGTTTTTACAATTATTTTTTACTTATCACCTGTGATAAGTAATTCTTATGGAAAGATTTAAATTTTGATCAATTTGTGAAATGTAACATACAATTTTTGAGGTTTTTTTTAGTATGCGTTGACATTAAAATACCCCTATTGTATGCTTACAAAGGGAAAAGAGCAAATACTATGAACTGAGCGTAAACGCTTTTTTTTTAGGTAGAACCCACGGTGGGCAGGAGTGTTTTACATGAAGAGCCGTAAAAGTGCGTTTAAGGCGATGAGTTTGTACAGTGCAGTTTTGGCACAGTTGACAGGATCTATTCTCATCGGGATTTTTGCCGGACGCTGGCTTGATGAAAAATGGAAAACTGAACCACTTTTTTTAATCATCGGACTGCTCTTAGGATTAACTGCGGGCGTTTTTTCTATGCTTAAGACGGTTAACCACTTCAATTCGGAGGATTAATAAATTATGGGGGAACTCCAGCACTCACTTTCCAGACATCGAAAGTATTTATTATATTTGCTCGCCATCTTTGTTTTCTGCTGGGGAATTATGCCTTACAAGGCGATTTTCGGCGGCCTCATTCTTGGAACAGCTTTTAGCTTGTTCAACCACTGGTTAATGTTGAAGCGGATGCAACGTTTCAACACCGCACTTGAGCGCGGCAATAAAGTCCAATCGCTAGGCACGATGTCACGAATGGCATCCGCTGGCGCAGCTGCTCTCATTGCCCTTCGTTATCCGGATCATTTCAACATTATCAGTACAGTTTTGGGATTAATGGCATCCTATATTGTCATTATGATAGATTTTTTTATTCATTTTCTAATAAAAAGAAAAACCGGGGAAGAGAGGTGAAAACAGTTGCATCACGAAAATCCATTATATCATTGGGAAGTATTTGACGGTTTTACTTTAACTTTCAACTTAGCCAACGTATTAATGATCACTGTTGCCAGTGCAATCGTTTTCTTAATTGCAGTTATTTCCACAAGAAAACTGGCAATGAAGCCTACCGGGCTGCAGAACTTTTTTGAGTGGATCATGGACTTTGTGAAAGGGATCGTCAAGAGTAACATGGACTGGAAAACGGGAGGACGTTTCCATGTTCTTGGAATTACACTGCTTATGTACATTGCAGTTTCCAACTTTCTTGGTCTTCCATTTTCAGTGGTAAAAGATGGCGTGCTCTGGTGGAAATCTCCAACAGCAGACCCGGTGATCACTCTAACATTAGCAGTTATGGTTGTCGCTCTGTCACATTATTATGGAATTAAAATGAAGGGCTTTACAGAGTATGGAAAGGATTACTTCCGTCCAATGGGATTCTTATTCCCGTTGAAAATTGTAGAGGAGTTTGCTAATACGCTGACTCTTGGCCTTCGACTTTATGGAAACATCTTTGCTGGTGAAATCCTTCTTGGATTGCTAGCAGGAAGCCTTGCTACAGGAGTGGGCGGACATTTAGCTGCCATCCTTCCAACATTAGCATGGCAAGGATTCTCCGTCTTTGTCGGTGGAATCCAGGCATTTATCTTCACCATGTTAACAATGGTTTATATTGCTCACAAAGTGAGCAGCGACCATTAAAATATACCCAGTTCATCTAATGAACAAACCTATTTTTAAACAAATACATTATTTATACATTTAAAGGAGGAAATTTTAAAATGGGTCTTTTAGCAGCAGCAATCGCAATCGGTTTAGCCGCACTTGGTGCAGGTATCGGTAACGGTCTTATCGTATCTAGAACAGTTGAAGGTATCGCTCGTCAACCAGAAGCTCGCGGTATGCTTCAAACAACAATGTTCATCGGGGTAGCGTTAGTAGAGGCGATTCCTATCATCGCTGTAGTTATCGCGTTCATGGTTCAAGGTCAGTAAGAAAAGCGGAAGCGCCTGTCCAGCCGCGACAAGCATAAGGCGATTTGGCAGAATGGCGCTTTTCAGCCATGCAGCCGAATTGACTTGTGATCTCGAGCGGCTAGGCGCTACAGCTGGACAAGGTAAACATATTAAGGGATTTTTGTTCCAATGGCGAAGATCATTCCAAGCGAACCTTCGCCATTGCTTTATGTTCGAAGTGTAACAAGCAGTTCCATTCTTTTTATACAGACCTTTTCCTCAAGAAGGGGAGGGGGGAAACTCTTGAAAGGAGTGAAGTGGGCGTGTTAGCAAACGCATTCGTACTTGGATCGTCAGCCGGCTTTAACGGCGGGGACATTTTGTTCCAATTGATCATGTTTATTATTTTACTAGCGCTGATTAAAAAGTTTGCCTGGGGACCTTTAATGGGAATCATGCAACAGCGTGAAGATCATATTGCATCAGAAATTGACGCGGCAGAAAAAAGCCGGGTTGAAGCAAATAAATTATTAGAAGAAACTCGAGCAGAATTAAAAGCATCTCGCCAGCAAGCTCAAGAAATCATTGAGAATGCCAAGAAAGTGGGCGACAGTCAAAAAGCAGAAATCATTGCGGCTGCTCGTGCAGAAGCCGAGCGCTTAAAAGAGTCTGCTAAGATGGAAATTGAGCAGCAGACTGAACAAGCAATGGCATCTCTTCGTGAGCAAGTAGCCTCTTTATCTGTATTGATTGCTTCTAAAGTAATTGAAAAAGATTTAAGTGTAGCAGATCAAGAAAAACTGATTAACGAGTATATCCAAGAGGCAGGGGAAAAGTGATGAGTGATTCCGTAGTGGCAAAACGCTATGCGCTGGCTCTTTTCAAAATTGCCAAAGAACATCAGCAACTTCAGCAGATCGGAGAAGAGCTGCAGGTAGTGAAAGCCGTTTTTCAGGAAAACAAAAACTTGCTTCCTCTACTTGACTCTCCGAAGCTAACAATTGAAGAAAAACAAGCACTGATAAAGAATGCTTTTTCAGAGGCTTCTACTTATGTGACTAACATATTAATGCTTTTAATCTCGCGTCATCGTGAAGGAGATATTATTGCCGTAGTTGATGCGTATACGAATCTAGCTCATGAAGAGCAAGGTCTCGCTGAAGCAACTGTTGAGTCTGTACGTCCTTTAACAGACGAAGAGACGAAGCAAATTTCCACTCAATTTGCCAAGAAAGTGGGCAAACAAGCTCTGGAAATTACGAATATCATCAATCCGCAGTTACTTGGCGGCTTAAAGGTGCGCATTGGCAACCGTATTTTTGATGGTAGCCTGCGTGGGAAATTAGATCGGCTTGAAAAACAATTAATAGCAAAATAACGAATGAAAAGCAAAATATCTGTATTTTGTTTCTTGTTCGAATACAACTACTACAATTATATGAGGGGTGAAATTCATGAGCATCAAAGCTGAAGAAATCAGTGCGCTGATTAAAAAGCAGATTGAGAACTTCCAGTCAGACATTACAGTAAACGATGTCGGTACAATTATTCACGTAGGTGATGGTATCGCTCGTGCTCATGGCCTCGACAATGTCATGGCTGGAGAACTGCTTGAGTTCTCAAACGGTGTCATGGGTATGGCACAAAACTTAGAGGAAAACAACGTAGGTATTATCATCCTTGGACCTTACACAGATATTCGTGAAGGTGATGAAGTACGTCGCACAGGCCGCATCATGGAAGTCCCTGTTGGGGAAGAATTAATCGGCCGCGTTGTAAACTCTCTTGGACAGCCTGTAGATGGTCTTGGCCCGATTAATACAACAAAAACTCGTCCGATTGAAAGCAAGGCAACAGGAGTTATGGATCGTAAATCTGTTCATGAGCCTTTACAAACAGGAATTAAGGCGATTGACGCACTTGTGCCAATTGGCCGTGGTCAACGTGAATTGATTATCGGTGACCGCCAAACTGGTAAAACAACTGTAGCGATCGATACAATTCTTAACCAAAGAGATCAAGATATGATCTGTATCTATGTCGCTATTGGACAAAAAGAATCTACTGTTCGTGGAACAGTTGAAACGCTTCGTAAGCATGGAGCGCTTGATTATACAATCGTTGTAACTGCTTCCGCGTCTTCACCAGCTCCAATGCTATTCCTTGCTCCATATGCTGGAGTAACGATGGCAGAAGAGTTCATGTTCAACGGTAAACATGTTCTGATCGTGTATGATGATTTATCTAAACAAGCGGCAGCTTACCGTGAACTTTCCTTATTATTACGTCGTCCTCCAGGTCGTGAAGCTTACCCTGGTGATGTTTTCTACTTGCACTCCCGTTTACTCGAGCGTGCAGCTAAATTGAACGATGAATTAGGAGCAGGTTCAATTACAGCTCTTCCATTCGTTGAAACACAAGCAGGCGATATCTCTGCTTACATTCCAACGAACGTTATCTCTATCACTGACGGACAGATCTTCTTGCAGTCTGACTTGTTCTTCTCAGGCGTACGTCCTGCGATTAACGCTGGTCTTTCTGTATCACGTGTTGGTGGGTCCGCTCAAATTAAAGCGATGAAAAAAGTAGCCGGTACTCTTCGTCTGGACTTAGCTGCTTACCGTGAACTCGAAGCGTTTGCACAGTTCGGCTCTGATCTTGATAAAGCTACCCAAGCAAAATTAAATCGTGGAGCGCGTACTGTTGAAGTGTTAAAGCAAGACTTGAACAAGCCACTTAAAGTTGAAAAGCAAGTAGTTATTCTTTATGCGTTGACACGCGGTCTTTTAGACGATATTCCAGTAGGAGATATCCGACGTTTCGAAGATGAACTGTTAAGCTGGTTAGATCACAACCATACAAACGTGTTAGAACATATTCGCACAACGAAAGAACTTGCTTCTGATGATGAAATGAAAGCAGCCATCAACGAGTTCAAAAAGACGTTCGCGAAGTCCGAATAATTATCCAGATAGTCAAAAGCGGGAGTGGGTCGAAATGATCCTTCCCTCTTTCTAGGTAAATTTCTAACATAAAAAAGGGTGGTGAGAACCAGTGGCATCGTTACGCGACATAAAGACTCGGATTACTTCTACTAAAAAGACGAGCCAGATCACAAAAGCGATGGAAATGGTTTCCGCTTCTAAATTGAACCGTGCCGAAACAAATGCCAAAGCATTTGTTCCTTACATGGAAAAAATTCAGGAAGTGGTCGCATCCATTGCTCTTGGCAGCAAAGATGTAACACATCCGATGCTAGTCTCCCGCCCCGTTAAAAAAACCGGGTATTTGGTTATTACCTCTGACCGCGGTTTGGCGGGAGCTTATAACAGCAGCATTCTTCGCCTTGTCAGCAACAAAATTAAAGAACGTCATTCTTCTAAAGATGAATACGTAATTATTGCAGTTGGACGTATGGGCCGCGATTTCTTCCTTCATCGGGGAATGAACGTGGGCTTAGACATCGTCGGCTTGCCTGATCAGCCTTCTTTTTCTGACATTAAAGATATCGCAAACAAAGCGGTCAGCTTCTTCTCAGAAGGAATGTACGACGAGCTTTACATGTACTACAATCACTTTGTCAGCGCGATTCAGCAGGATGTAACAGAAAAGAAAGTGCTGCCTTTAACGGATATTGCTACGTCTTCCCAAAAGCTTACGGCTTATGAATTTGAGCCGGCAGCTGAGGAAATTATGGAAGTTCTTCTTCCGCAATATGCGGAAAGCTTGATTTTCGGTGCGCTTCTTGACGGCAAAGCCAGTGAGCATGCTGCCCGGATGTCTGCGATGAAAACTGCAACAGACAACGCAAAAGAATTAATCGATACATTAACATTGCAATACAACCGTGCACGTCAGGCGGCAATCACACAAGAAATTACAGAGATTGTCGGCGGCGTAGCAGCGTTAGAGTAGTCTTGAAAAGCGAAAGCGGCCTGATCAGCCCGATAGGAGGTTGGAGGGCTCGATAAGGAGTCGTTCTTCAGACTCCGACAGAGAGACCAAAACTGCCGTACGGGCTGGCCGCTGCAGCTAGACCAGAAAAGCGGAAGGTGCTTATCCAGCGGCGTATGGACTGGACAGCTCCGCATGAGATAAAGGAAACACGAAGAGCGTGAGCGATCCGATGTTGACTTATCGCAAGAAGGAGCAGGAAGTCCACTAGCCGCTAAGCGCCTGCAGCTAGACAATATTACATGTAATGAATGATCACAACATGATAGATTGAGCGATTACGACAGGAGGGAAAGAGATGAACAAAGGACGCGTTCTTCAAGTTATGGGTCCGGTCGTTGACGTGAAGTTTGAAAGCGGCCAACTTCCTGAGATCTATAACGCGTTAAAAGTGCAAATTGCTGCACAAGCTGATAAAGACGCCGTTGAGTTAACGCTTGAGGTAGCTATCCATTTAGGCGATGATACAGTGCGTACGATTGCCATGGATTCAACAGACGGTTTACAGCGTAATACAGAAGTAATAGACATGGGTCAGCCGATCTCTGTACCAGTAGGAGACATTACACTTGGCCGTGTATTTAACGTACTCGGTGAAACAATTGACTTAAATGAAGAGATTCCTGCAACTGCACAGCGCAATGCGATTCACCGTGCAGCTCCTAGCTTCGAACAGCTTTCTACAGAAGTTGAAATTCTTGAGACAGGTATTAAAGTAGTAGACTTGCTTGCTCCATATATTAAAGGTGGTAAGATCGGTCTCTTCGGTGGTGCCGGTGTAGGTAAAACCGTTCTTATTCAGGAATTGATCAACAACATCGCTCAAGAGCACGGCGGTATCTCTGTATTCGCTGGTGTTGGAGAGCGTACTCGTGAAGGAAATGACCTTTATCACGAGATGAGCGATTCTGGCGTTATTAGCAAAACAGCGATGGTTTTCGGCCAAATGAACGAACCTCCTGGTGCACGTATGCGTGTTGCTTTAACAGGTTTGACAATGGCAGAATACTTCCGTGATGAGCAAAGTCAGGACGTTCTTTTCTTCATCGATAACATTTTCCGTTTCACACAAGCAGGTTCTGAGGTTTCTGCCCTTTTAGGCCGTATGCCTTCTGCGGTTGGTTACCAGCCGACACTTGCTACTGAAATGGGTCAATTGCAAGAACGCATTACATCTACAAGCGTGGGTTCTGTTACATCTATCCAAGCGATTTACGTACCAGCCGATGACTATACTGACCCGGCTCCAGCTACAACATTCGCTCACTTAGATGCAACAACAAACCTTGAGCGTAAGCTTTCAGAAATGGGTATCTACCCAGCGGTGGATCCACTTGCTTCTACATCTCGTGCCCTTTCTCCAGAAATTGTTGGGGAAGAACACTATAGTGTAGCACGCCAAGTGCAGCAAACATTGCAACGTTACAGAGAGCTTCAAGATATTATTGCTATCCTCGGTATGGATGAGCTTTCAGAAGAAGACAAATTGGTCGTGGCACGTGCGCGCCGTATCCAATTCTTCTTATCACAAAACTTCCACGTAGCGGAGCAATTTACTGGCCAGCCAGGTTCTTATGTGCCGGTTAAAGAGACTGTTCGTGGATTCAAAGAAATTCTTGACGGCAAATATGACCATCTTCCTGAAGATGCATTCCGCTTAGTCGGTGGCATTGAAGATGTAATTGCCAGCGCGAAAGAAATGGGCGTAGAGGTATAATAAGGGACCAGGGGGTTAAACAATGAAGACATTTAAAGTCAGTATCGTCACTCCTGATGGCCCGGCGTATGAATCGGATGTTGAAATGGTAAGTGCCAAAGCTCAGACAGGTGAGCTTGGTATTTTACCAGGGCATATTCCAATGGTCGCCCCTTTACAAGTTGGCGCTGTTCGCTTAAACAAAGGCGCTGGAAAACCTGATTTGGTCGCGGTCAGCGGCGGATTTTTAGAAGTCCGTCCAGATCAGGTGACGATATTAGCACAAGCGGCTGAAACAGCGGAAAATATTGACATTGCCCGGGCAAAAGAGGCTAAAGCAAGAGCAGAAAGCCGACTGAGCAATAAACAAGACAATATAGATTTTAAACGTGCTGAATTAGCATTAAAACGGGCAACTAACCGTATTGACGTTTATGAAGGCAGAGTATAACAATGAAAAACCTTCCGGAAACGGGAGGTTTTTCCTCTAAAAGAGAAGGAAAGTTGTCTGCTCTTCTTATCGTTAATATAAAATTGTTATAAATCTAGTCAATGAGGGAGGGGTGCAAATGATGGCAAATTTTGGGCAGGATGCATTGTTCAGTATCTTGTCACATCTTGTCTTTATCGGTTTATCCTTTTGGGCACTGCAGGCTATTCGGTTGGATCAATTGATTAAAGCCAACCATGTGTTCCAAGCGCGCCTGTTATTTATAGTGTTATCCATTGCGATCGGTTCATCGGTCAGCAATTTCTTCCTTGATTACTTCATGTGGTCCCGCCAATTGCCGCTTTTATTCCAATAAAATTTGAAAATAGTTCTTCTTACATGCTTGTATTTTTTTCTATTTTGTATATTATTTCTTTAGGGAGATTTATATCTCTCAAGGCTTCTATATAAACACAAGTGAATATTTGAACAATTGGCATTGTCGACAAAGCATGTAATTTGTCGTGTTTTTCCCTGTTTATCTTTTCCCACCCAGGTCACACTGGTAGTAAGGGAGAGGATATCAATGAATCTATTAAAAAGTAGATATTATCTGTTAATAGTTTGTTTCATTGTATTTTTAATGGGGAATAACACAACTGCAAGTGGCGAAGGCAGTTCTTTGCTGCTCTTAACTGACAGTGTGAATGGTGTGAATGGATCGATCGAAGAATGGACCTTACATACTCGCGAACGCTTGACAGAAGAGCCGGATGTGGCGGCTCACAGACTTCAAGCCTTCTTAACCGAATGGAAAGTTACGTCTCTTGATACGGCAAATACTCATGGCTATCTTTTTGAACACACACAAGGAACCGTTCAACAGAGGATCCAAGTGATTTCTTCTGACACAGCCGGAGGTGTTGCCTACATGCTCTATTCTGTCACTGCAGCCGATGAAAAGGAGATTAGATCCTTCTTGGCAAAAGAGTTTCAATCTACATATTCACAGATTTTCCATAGAACGCCACAGATTTTTACTTGTATCAAAGGGAAGTTTGATGGTACACTTGAAGAAGTTTTGTCAAATCAACTTGATAAATTACTATCGAACTGGAAAGCTGAAAAAAGAGAAGCTGTTTCTGAAACGGACTTCTACTCTTTATCTATTTATTCGGAGCGTTTCACGAGCAATCTTCCGCTCTCGGATCATGAAATGAATGTACAAGTTGGACTAAGAAAAAAACAGAGAGGCACTGAGACGAATTTTGTGATAGGCACGCCTCTCATTACGATTGAATATTAATATATAAATTGGATGCGGAGGGGAAAAGTTTGGAAAAAATTATCGTCCGCGGCGGTCATAAATTAAGCGGAACTGTGAAAGTAGAAGGCGCAAAAAATTCAGTTCTGCCGGTCATCGCCGCTACATTATTAGCCAGTAAAGGGAAGAGTGTGATTCGGGATGTACCGACTCTCTCTGATGTATATACAATAAATGAAGTACTTCGTCATCTAAACTGTCAGGTTCACTTTGAAAATAATACAGTAACCGTAGACGCATCTGAAGAGTTGTTCGTTGAGGCGCCATTTGAGTATGTACGCAAAATGCGGGCGTCTGTTCTTGTCATGGGTTCATTGCTTGCACGTACAGGAAAAGCAAGAGTGGCTTTGCCAGGCGGCTGTGCCATTGGCTCGCGCCCAATCGATCAGCATTTAAAGGGATTTGAAGCGATGGGTGCGGTTGTAAGAGTAGAAAATGGTTTCATTGAGGCTGAAGTGACAACACGATTAAAAGGAGCAAAAATCTATCTTGACTTTCCAAGCGTAGGGGCCACGGAAAACATTATGATGGCCGCTGCTTTAGCTGACGGCACGACTGTACTTGAAAATGCAGCTAAAGAACCGGAAATTGTAGACCTTGCTAACCTGCTGAATGCGATGGGCGGAAAAGTAGTCGGTGCCGGTACGGAAACGATTCGAATTGAAGGTGTCAATGAGCTTCAGGGAGCTGACCATACAATCATTCCTGACCGTATTGAAGCTGGAACCTTTATGGTAGCTGCTGCTATTACAGGCGGCAATGTACTTGTTCAAGGGGCTGTGCCTGAACATATGTCTTCATTAATTGCCAAGCTGAAGGAAATGGGCGTGCAAATTACAGAAGAAGAAAACGGTGTGCGCGTGGTTGGTCCTGAAGCTTTGAAGGCCGTTGACATTAAAACAATGCCTCATCCAGGATTCCCGACAGATATGCAATCGCAGATGATGGCTCTACTGCTAAAAGCACAAGGCACGAGCATGATTACTGAAACGGTATTTGAAAATCGTTTTATGCACGTAGAAGAGTTTCGCCGCATGAACGTCAATATTAAAATTGAAGGCCGTTCGGTCATCATTAACGGCCCGGCAGACATTCAAGGTGCAGAGGTGGCAGCCACTGATCTGCGTGCAGCCGCTGCGTTAATTCTAGCAGGCCTTGTTGGAGAAGGTTATACACGCGTAACAGAGCTGAAGCACCTTGATCGTGGATATGTTAATTTCCACGGCAAGTTGGCCGCTCTCGGCGCAGATATTATTCGAGTAAAGGAAGAAGAGGAAGAAATGCCGACTTCATCTTCTGAAAAAATCATTACAGATATTAATGCTTAATTTTCAAAGAGGCTGTTCTGCTAGTTTGCAGAGCAGCTTCTTTTTATTTATTCATTTTGCAGCAAAAGGTGACTACTACTTACCTAATACATGAACCATTTGGCCAAGCGGATCTATGTGGATGTATGATGCGGATAGAAACAGCAAGCAAAAGCCTTGATCCAACATCAGAAAGTAAGGGAGAAAGAAAAAAGTCATATCGATACAGTGCCTGCCATATTCTTAAATGTGAGCATTCACTTTGTGCTCAATACTATAAATGGAGGCCTCTTTTTGATGAAAAAACGACACTCTATCTCCTTTCTCCTTGCTGGACTCATTGCAGTTGCTGTTATTGTTCCCTCGCTACTCGTTATTTTGTTTTCATCAGAAGAAGAGGAAGCAGCCGAAACAACCAAGAAAAAAACACCTGAAGCAGCTTTGCAGGAGCCGGCTGTAGAAGTAGCAGTATTTCGCTCAAATACTAAGCAGACGGAAACTTTTCCGCTTGAGGAATATGTAGCCGGGGTAGTGGCGGCAGAAATGCCAGCTTCATTTGAAAAGGAAGCACTAAAAGCCCAAGCTTTAACAGCGAGAACATTTGTGGTCAAGCAGATCATGAGTGGCAGTAAAGTCAATGGCCAGGCAAATGTGACAGACACTGTTGCTCACCAAGTATTTAAAACAAAGGAAGAGTTAAAGAAAGTCTGGGGGAATGATTTTACATGGAAATCCGAAAAAATTGATGAGGCTGTACAAGAAACAGCAGGACAAATTATCACGCACAATGGCACCCCGATTACCGCTTCCTTCTTTTCAACGAGTAACGGCTACACAGAGAACTCAGAAGACTACTGGAATGAGCCGCTTCCTTATTTAAAGAGTGTAGCAAGTCCTTGGGATAAAGCTTCTCCTGAATATAGTTCTAAAAAGGTGATGCCGCTCGCCGAGTTTGAAAGGAAACTGGGGGTATCTGTAAAAGAAACAGCAGAGGCGGGTACAATTACTGCTCGTACTCCAGGAAAACGCATTGCCTCAGTAAAGATTGGCGGAAAAGAGTTTTCGGGAAGGGAAGTACGTGAAAAACTCGGACTAGCTTCGTCTGATTTCAGCTGGGTCATGAAGTCGGGGAATATGATTATTACGACGAAAGGCTATGGACATGGAGTGGGAATGAGCCAATACGGCGCAAATGGCATGGCAAAAGAAGGGAAAAACTACAAACAAATTATCGCTCATTATTATCAGCAGACGAAAATAGAGAGCGCCGAAAGCTTTGTGAAAGAAAAAGTGACAGCAAAAAAATAACTCCTTGTTATCTGACACAAGGAGTTAGGAGCTTGCCCAATGAGTGAACTTGTTCATTAGACGACTGATTAAACTGTCCGGCCGCTGAAAATACGTAAATTGAACGATAAAAAAGCAGACGAGTACTCCTGTCACGTCTTTTACTGCGTCAATGACCGTAGCGGAACGCGACGGAACAAACGCCTGATGAATTTCATCAATAAATCCATAGAAGCAGGCAATTAAAGCGGCCGCCAAGTGAACGGTGCTTGTGAAGCGCCCATGGGCTAAAAAAGCATTAACAATTAAACTATATAAAATCGCAAATTCAATTAAATGTAGGGATTCTTTAAAAAAGCGGTCTACCTCACTTTGAGGGAGTTCAATGATCACATTATCCGGCATACTAGACATCATCCATACGGCTGCCATATAGAGAAAAGGAGCAATAGTGGACAAGCTTTTTGCCAATCTTTTCAAATAGATACACCACCTTAACTGATTATAAGATTTATCCCATTCTATCATGATTTGTCACTCTCTCATTTTCGGTTTTGTGGCATATTTATAACGTTTTTTCCAAAAACGAAAATTTTTCCAAATGGAGGTATAGATTCATTGGAAAGTGTTCACACTGGTTGCTGAGGTGATGAACATGAGAGAGGGAGAAAAGAAAAACACTTCTCAAAAACTGAAAAAAATCTTTAAAAACCGCTGGGTGTTCCCTGCTATCTACTTAATGAGTGCCGCAATTTTAATTTCAGGCATTGTCTGGTACCAAATGGCAGGCCCGGGGAAAGAGCAAGTGAAAGGCCCGAAAGAAAGTGCTGTAGATGAGGAAATGTTTAATCAGCCGGCGGAAGAAGTCAATTCATCTGTGGAGCAAATGGCTTTGCCTTTAAAAGATGAAGACAAAGCAGTCATCAAAACCAACTTTTATGATGAGAAGGCCTCTGAAAAACAACAAGAAGAAGCTCTTGTAGTCTATAATAATACGTACCAGCCAAACACAGGAATTGATTATGCAACAAAAGAAGGCAAAACATTTAATGTTACAGCCGCTTTAAGCGGAAAAGTAACGAAGGTACAGGAAAACGATGCTTTGCTGGGCAACGTTATTGTGATTGAACATGCTGATGGTTTTGTCACGCAGTATCAATCAGTAAAAGATATTAAAGTAGCAGAAGGCGATCAAGTTTCCCAAGGGGATGTTATCGCAAAAGCTGGTAAAAGTCTCTTTAACGAAAAAGCAGGCACTCATTTGCACTTTGAAGTGCGCAAAGATAATGTAGCTATCAACCCACTTGAATGTTTTAATAAAACGGTAGCGGCGATTGAAGAATCAATTAAGCCGGTACAAGCAGAAAAATCCACTGACAGTGCAACAGAGGAATCTACCGACAGTACGACAGAGGAGTCCACTGACAGTGCAACAGAGGGATCTACCGACAGTACGACAGAGGAATCCACTGACAATGCGACAGAAGAGTCAGTTGAAGAAACAGAAGAAAGTCCTTCTAGTCAAGAACAGAATAGCAGCACGATTGAAAAGGATGACAGCAGCTCATAATGGGCTGCTGTTTTTATTTATTCTATGCAAATGGAACCTGGCCATTTTTAATTAAAATTCCCTACTCCTGTACATATTTTCCTGCCAACCCCAATATAGTAATAATAAAACCTGTATAAAGCAAAAGGGATGGTTTGAGGTGAGGAGTCGTTAGACGAACAAATACCTGATGATAACAAGAGCAGTCTAGTTGCCGAAGAGAAGAAAGTGAGAGCTTTCTTTCCGCGTGCAGGCACTGCTGCATGCGGGTTTATATTATTTCATTCAAGCGAAAGCGAGTCTCATTTCACACGTCTCACATCCAATGAAGGAGGCGAGCGGTGTGCACGATTACATCAAAGAGAGGACAATCAGAATTGGTAAGTATATCGTGGAGACAAGGAAAACCGTGCGGGTGATCGCAAAAGAGTTTGGAGTATCGAAAAGTACTGTGCATAAAGATCTGACGGAGCGGCTGCCGGAAGTGAACCCAGAACTTGCTCAGCAGGTGAAAGAAATTCTGGATTATCACAAATCTATTCGTCACCTGCGCGGGGGTGAAGCGACAAAGAAAAAGTATTCAGACGCATTAAGAAAAGCAAGTGGTTCAGGAGCTGAAGTATGATCATTCGCATAAATAAAAAAGGAAATCTGCCTCGTGGGGCGGATTTTTTTGCGTGTGAAGAAATGAGAAAATTTACAAATAATCCGGCTTTTTCATGTCAAGTATGGTAGAATAAAAAATTGGGAACTCTTTCTGATTCATACGAAAATAGACATAAAAAGATGGAAATAAATAAAAACTATTTAATAAAAAAAGGGGGGCTGCTCTAATGATTTCAAAGGACATTGGAATTGATTTGGGGACAGCAAATGTATTGATTCACGTGAAAGGCCAAGGAATTGTATTAAACGAGCCTTCAGTCGTGGCCATTGATAAAAATACGAATAAGGTCCTTGCTGTAGGTGAAGAGGCACACCGTATGGTCGGTAGAACGCCAGGAAACATTATAGCTATCCGTCCACTAAAGGATGGGGTGATCGCCGATTTTGACGTAACAGAATCGATGCTAAAGCATTTTATGAACAAGCTGAACTTAAAAGGTTTGCTTTCAAAGCCGCGCATCTTGATCTGCTGTCCAACGAACATTACGAGCGTGGAGCAAAAAGCGATCCGTGAAGCTGCTGAAAAAAGCGGCGGGAAAACTGTTTATTTAGAAGAAGAACCGAAAGTGGCAGCGATTGGAGCAGGAATGGATATATTCGAACCGAGCGGCAACATGGTGGTTGATATCGGCGGCGGTACGACGGATGTCGCTGTTCTTTCCATGGGTTCGATCGTGACAGCTGCTTCTATTAAAATGGCCGGTGACAATTTTAACAATGAAATTTTAAATTACATTAAGAAAGAGTATAAATTGTTAATCGGGGAACGCACAGCTGAAGACATTAAAATTACAATCGGCAGCGTCTATCCAGGCGGACGCAGCGAAGAGATGGAAATTCGCGGCCGTGACATGGTTTCTGGTCTTCCGCGCCTGTTAGTGGTTAATTCGGAGGAAATTGAAGGAGCTCTTAGAGAGTCGATAGCTGTAATTGTGAAAGCGGCAAAAGATGTGCTTGAAAAGACGCCGCCTGAGTTATCCGCTGACATTATTGACCGCGGCGTGATTTTAACCGGGGGCGGTGCGTTGCTTCACGGCATTGATCAGCTATTGGCCGAAGAGTTGAAGGTGCCGGTATTTATTGCAGAAAATCCAATGGATAGCGTAGCAGTAGGAACGGGCATCATGCTTGATAACATAGATAAATTGTCAAAAGTAAAGTTAGCATAAACGAGATGAGCGGCTCATCTCGTTTTTTTAAATTTTTATTTAAATGAGCAAATGTTATTAACTTTTTCTAGTTTTTGGCCGATGAAAAAGAGTGATATAATAAAGCAAACATAGGACTAAAAATTAAGTAGATAGACTGAGATGGAAGTTATATAGAAGAAAGATCAGCACTTGCGAGTTGCTTCACGGTTTCTGGAATGTCAATGTCAAGAGAAGATCTTATTTTTGATGAGGTGGATATATGTTTCGCGGATTTTATACAGCAGCTTCGGGTATGATTGCCCAGCAGCGGCGAACTGAAATGCTTTCTAATAATATGTCAAATGCCAATACTCCCGGCTATAAAGCGGATCGTTCTTCCTTGCGCGCTTTTCCGGAAATGCTCTTGCAGCGGATCGATCAAGGATCTGTGCCTATTCAGAAACAGTTGAATCTCCCGTTTCACCAGCAAATAGGTTCCTTGAATACTGGAGTATATATGCAGGAAACGATGCCTGACTTTTCTCAGGGAGATTTACGGGAAACAGGCTTAAAGACGGATGTAGCTCTTTTAGATGTCAATGTACCTGTGAATGAAGATACTGGACAAAGGGGAATGACATTCTTTAAAATACAAGGTCAAGACGGCGTTCAGCGTTATACGCGAAATGGCAATTTCACATTGGATAACGCCGGTTTTCTAACAACAGCGGGTGGTCATTATGTTCTTGATCCAGCTGGAAACCGTATTCAGCTAAATTCAGACAATATAATGATTGATGAAAATGGCCAGATTACAGAAGAAGGGGCACCAGTTGGCCGGATCGGCCTGGCTTTTGCGGAAAATCCCAATCTTTTAATAAAAGAGGGAAACGGCCTGCTGCGTTTGGAGAATGGCACGCTTCCTGAAGTGGATGCCCGTAATGATGTGCAATTCCGCATGCAGCAGGGGTTTCTGGAAGGCTCCAATATAGACACTGCCCGGACGATGACGGATATGATGTCTGCCTACCGGACATTTGAAGCGAACCAAAAAGTATTAGCTGCTTATGATCGCAGCATGGAAAAGGCCGCTAATGAAATCGGCCGAGTGAATTAATCTTCCGGGAGAGGATACTGAATGAATCAAACATTAATTACATCTGCTAATACATTAGGTCAGTTGCAGCAAAAGCTCGATATACTAAGCCATAATATTGCCAATCTTGATACAAACGGATACAAGCGCCGAGAAGCCTCTTTTACAGATCTGATAAACCAGAATGTAAACAATATGCTGCGCACAGACGCAGAGGGTGGCCGTTTAACACCAAATGGTATTCGTGTCGGAACTGGCGCAAAGATTAGCCAGTCACAATTAGTGGGTGTGCAGGGGAGTATAGCGCAGACTGGCCGCAAACTAGACTTTGCTTTCACAAAAGAAAATCAATTTTTTAAAGTACTCGTTCAGGAAAATGGACAAGGCAAAGTTCATTATACGCGTGATGGATCATTTGCAGTTACTCCCGTTAATAACAACGAAGTCATGCTTGTGACTAAAGAAGGCCATCCTGTTCTCGGAGAAGACAATCAACCAATTACTTTCAATCCGAATAATGGGGATATTACGCTTGAGGCGGGCGGCAGGTTGCGCGTTGGTGGACAAGCATTTAACATTGGAGTAGTAGAAGTCAGACGGCCGCAATTTCTAACGCAGGTAGGGTCGAATTTATTGACGATGCCTGATAATCCGGCTGTCCCAGAAAATGAAATTGTACAGGAAGTAACCGCAGCTAATCGGACAAATGTTGCCCTCCAGCAAAGTGCACTCGAGAAATCGAATGTTGATTTTGCAAAGGAAATGGCAGATTTGACAAACGTGCAGCGGGCCTATCAGTTTCAGTCCCGCTCAATCTCTCTGGCCGACCAAATGATGGGGCTGATTAACGGCGTACGCTAGAGGGGACGAAACAATGTGACTGAAGATTTGCAAAGAAAGAAAAAAAAGCGTACCAGGCTCACACCTCTTGGCCGGTTTGTCGTGAATTTGTTTTTGCTCGCACTCTTTGCAACAGTAGGAGCCATAGTGGGCTACAGTGTCGTCGGGAATGGAAACCCGCTTGAGGTTTTTCTGCCCGCAACATGGATACACTTAGTAGAGGTACTGGTAAATAGCTTATTATGACCTGGAGGAAAAAGATGCTAGATATTCAACAGATTAAAGAAATTATCCCGCACCGCTATCCATTTTTGCTTGTTGATAAAGTCCTTGAAGTAGAAGAAGGAAAGAGAGCGGTCGGTATAAAAAATGTAACAGCCAATGAAGAGTTCTTTAATGGCCACTTTCCGGACTATCCGGTGATGCCCGGCGTGTTAATTGTTGAAGCTCTCGCCCAAGTAGGAGCGGTGGCCATGTTAATGAAAGAAGAGAACCGTGGCAAGCTTGCTTTCTTTGGAGGCATTGACAGTTGCCGTTTCAAACGCCAAGTAGTACCTGGTGATCAGCTGCGCCTTGAAGTGGAAATGACGCGCTTGCGGGGGCCTGTTGGAAAAGGGAAAGCTGTTGCAACAGTAAATGGTGAACTTGCTTGTGAAGCTGAAATTACATTTGCCTTAAAATAAGTAAAATAAAAACAGAGAGACTCTTGCTCTCTGTTTTTATTTTTTGGCATTTATATAAGAGAATGATATGATAGTTTAAAGATTATAGGCAGGCAGCACTATAGCCGAGCCAGCCCTTTTTCCTGAAAGCCATTAAAATTTTCCTACATTTGTTTTTTTGAAAAAACTTTGTCAAATCCTGTATAGATGTGATAAAGTAATAGATGTTACCATTTTCACAGGGTTTCATCAAGACTCTCTAGGAGGTACTTGTTGTAAATGTTAAGCAGTTTATCGCAAGGTATAAAAATAAGTATCACTCGTTCAATTAAAATAGCATTTGAACAATATATGGCTAAAATTTCATGGGATGAAAAAGCATATCGCTTTGAAGATTTCATGGATGAGTGGAGAACTTACATTCATACAAGCTCCTCTTGGTATAGCAAGGTGGACAGCGAAATGAAATCAAGCCCCGAGTTCCATGAAGAGCTGGCTGCAAAGATTAATGAAGTCATTGAAAAAGTCTTTTCGGAAGAGCCTACAGCAGAGCAGCTCCAAGAACTTGCTGTTTTGCAAAAGAAAATGGGTACTGATTTTGACTTTTCCTGCCGATCAGAAGCAAAGTTTTATATTGAGCTTTTAACTGATCAGCTAAAAAAAAAGAAGAGCAGCTGATGCCAGCTAATGAATTAGAGCTATCTCTTGCTGCCATTCTTTATTATCAGGTCTATGAGAAAGAATTACCGGTCCGCGCCTATCGAAAGCAGGACATTCAATATATAATCCAAAAACTCTATCATACAATCGATACTGGCCAGAATGACCTTGAGTCTGGCCTTATCCACTAAAGAGCGGCTGCAGAAAAGCCAGCTCTTTTTTTATAGCCTTCTGCTCGTCCACACTCAGAGGATCAATTATGAGCCGGGTCAATAGAAAAAGCCATCCGGTCTGATAATCAGGCCGGATGGCTTTTAGTTTTTTTTCACGGATGGAGCATTTTTTCTCTGCTTCAAGCAAGTATTAAATGAATCGATTAGATCTTCCCCGCTTAATCCTTTGTGTACAAGATCGGAAAGAACCTGCTTAGCGTATTCATTTCTCATTTGCCGAAGCCGTCCTTCAAGGAGGATGCTGAGACCGCCCTCTAAATGGTTTAATCCTCTCACTTGGGCGAAAAAGAGTGCTGGGTCATTATTCGGATGAGTAATCAGCACCTCAACCTTTAGCTCGTCTTCTTGTTTTTTACATTGATGGAATACTTCTTCGTACTTTGGATGAACAAATAGTTCAATCAGCCAGGAACGCTTGTCATCTTCTCTATTAATGATCAACCCATCTAGTAACTCGATTTCTTGGGCTTCGTTTTGCCCGGCAAGATAAAAGCCGGCAATTTTAAAGGTTTTCATGCAAATAACGCTCCCTTCCTTTTCAATGGCTTCCTAATAGAAAGTATAGCACGTTCCCATAAAGAACCATACAAACTTGAATGGGTGGGTTTTTTACGTTCTAAAGAAGCATTTGTCTCTTTTTGCAGATAAACGTCAATTATTTGTAAAATATGGATGCTTATATCTGAAATGTCGTTTTTACTCTTCATGCCCGCTTGATTATGATAAAAGCATCTTAACAGAAAGGAGGGACAGGGTTGATTAACCAAGTGACACTCGTTGGCAGGCTGACGAAAGATCCCCAAGTAAAATATACGGCGGATGGCCGTCCATTCTTAAATATGACGGTGGCGGTAAGCCGCCCGTACCGCAATCAAGAGGGGATAGCAGAAACCGATTTTATCTATTGTACGGTTTGGAACCATTCAGCGGAGAATACGGCCAAGTACTGTCAAAAAGGATCGTTAATCGGTGTGCTTGGTACCATTCAGACACGGAATTATGAAAATAAGGATGGGAAAAAGGTGTATGTAACAGAAGTAAGCGTTCATACGGTCCGATTTATGGATAAGAAACGCTCCGGCACTTCTTCCGAGCTCCTGCCGATTTTGCCCATACCTTAGATGGAAAAGAGAAGAGGGAGAAAAGAATGATTTCAAATGAACGCCTGGAAAAAAGATTAGAAGAAGTAACCTACTGCCTCGGCAAAACCCTTGCCAGACTCCGCGTCGTTGAAGAAAAACTAAAACGTTTAGAACATCAGCACCTTCAGAAAAATCCACAGCCGGCTGCACAATGATCCATGATCCGTTGTAGATGATACCTCAATCATCCATTCAATTTAGCCGAACAGGCTCTACGCATAACGAATCCTCGAAATAGTCCTTCATAAAAGAGCCAGCTCTTCCTCAGAGCTGGCTCTTTCGCATGGGCTATCTCAATTCTAAAAGTTCCTTCAATTGATTATCAGTCATTTCTGTGATCCACTGGTCGCTGCTAATAATTTCATCATTCAGTGCTTGTTTTTTCTCTAGCATGGCATCAATCTTTTCTTCCAGCGTTCCCGTTGTGATCATCTTATGCACGTGAACGAACCGGCTTTGGCCGATCCGGTAAGCTCGGTCGGTTGCCTGGTTTTCAACGGCTGGATTCCACCAGCGGTCAAAATGGATGACGTGATTGGCGGCGGTTAAATTCAGTCCAGTGCCACCTGCTTTCAACGAAAGTAAAAAGACTGGGAAGCGGCCTTCTTGAAACTCGGCAACGAGGCGGTCACGCTGATCCTTGGACGTGCTTCCACTCAGGAAAGGAACAGTAATTGCAAATTGCTTTTCAAGCTCTTGCTTGATCATTTCCCCCATGCCAATATATTGAGTGAAAACCAGACAGGCTTCCTGACGTTCAATAATATTTCCCGTCAGCTCGATCAGCTTATTCATCTTTTCTGAACGTTCTACAATATGTGCCGGCTCCTGTTCTTTCAAATAAAGTGCTGGATGATTGCACAGCTGTTTAATTTTATTGAGCATTTGCAAAATGAGCCCTCGGCGTTCAAAAGCCGCCAGTCTTCGGATTTCTTCCATTGTTTCATTAACGAGCTGTTCATATAGCACCGCTTGCTCAGTTGTAAGCGGGCAATATTCTTTTTGCTCCAGCTTTTCAGGAAGATTCAATTCAACATCCGGGTCATTTTTCGTCCGCCGCAATAAAAACGGGCGAATTTTTGCTTGGAGCTGTTCAATTCTAGTTTTTAACCCATCTTTTTCGATCGGTACAATGTAATGTTTCTGAAAGTGAGCGAGACTGTTTAAATAACCATGATTTGTGAAGTCAAAGATGGACCACAGTTCAGCGAGTCGATTTTCCATTGGTGTCCCGGTTAATGCAATATGATGTCGGCCTTTTAGTTTGCGCACAGCACGGGATTGTTTTGTTTGGGCATTTTTTATATTTTGAGCTTCATCGAGCGCTACGGTATTCCATTCAATGGCTGACAAGGTTTCAAAATCGAGGTGAGACAGGCTGTATGTGGTTAAAACTACGTCTGTTTCACTGGCGAGCTGTTCAAAGCTTTCTCCCTGCTTCCGACTGTTTCCATAGTGAAGCATGACCCGTAGATTTGGTGCAAAACGCTCCAGCTCTTTTTGCCAGTTGCCAAGAACAGAGGTTGGACAAACAATCAGCGCCGGAGCTGTAGGCTGTTCTTGGCTTTTGACATGAAGCAAGTAAGAAATGAGCTGGATGGTCTTTCCAAGACCCATATCGTCTGCGAGTACTGCGCCAAATCCGCATGAGCGCAAGAACAACAGCCAGCTCATGCCAAACTGTTGGTATGGCCGCAATTCAGCGTGTAAATCAGCAGGGACAGACATGAGCGGAATAGAAGACGTGTCTTTTAACTGGGCCATCATTTTACGGAATGACCGGTTCAGTTCAATTTGAATATGAGCAAATAGCCGTGGATCGCTCCAGTCATCAGTTGGCTCTTCTTCAGGAACGAACTCTTGCTCCAGCAAATCTTGCAGCCGCAAGCCTTCCTTTTTGGCTCTTTTCATTAGCCCTTGAATCTTGCGCACCATTTCCGGGTCTAACTGAATCCATTCTCCATTTACTTTTACCAGCCGGCGATTGTTCGCAGCCAGCTCCATAAATTCTTCCTCAGATAAATCAGCGCCGTTCATCGACAGGCGCCAGTTAAAGTCAAGAATAGCCTGCAAGCCCACAAATGATGGCCTGCTCGTTGCTGTGGTAGACACTTTTGCGGATAATGACAAAGATGTATTCCGGATGGACTCCCACCAAGAAGGCAAAAGAATCGGAATGCCAAGCTGGATCAATTTTTCACTTGCTTCCGTCAAAAAGAGAAAAGCCAGCTCTTCCGACAAGCTCGAACAAAGTGATCCTTCTTCCTCCAACCAAGGGAAGAGCCGCAGCCAGCGTGCTTGTTCTTCCTCGGCTTCTGAAAGATAAAGTTGCCAGCTCTTTGGGATCTTTCCAACCAGAGGATAAATTTTTTCATTGTTTTTCCGACTAATGAGCACACACTCAAGCGTCCAATGATCATGATCATTTTCGGGTTCTGTCAAACGCAGACCGGTAGAGAACGGAGTGGCGCTGTCCTCCATGTTCAGCCATTCCTGCCAGCGGTCTGCATCGAAATAGCGGTTTAGCTCCTCCGGTGTCAATTTTCCGCCAGCTAGCCGGCTGACTTTTGCCTGAGCGCCACCGGCTTCTTTAAATGCTTGTTCCGCACACGCTTGAAAAAGTACAGCGACCAGCTCGCGATTGCTTATTCCTACAACCGCTTCCTCCCAAAAGTCAGGGGCGAATTCTTCCCAAACGGAGTCCGGCACTTGAAAAGAGAGGCCCTCTTCTGTAAAGTGAGGCACGAAACTCCCATCGGTAATCGCTTCATAGATAGCCGGAGCGGCAGCAAGGCTGAAATCCCCCACTTCATCCCATTCCCAACGGATAAAGCGGTTGAATTGTTCATTTTTAAATAGGGTGACCCATTGCCAGGAAGAGAGAAGAATCCCTGCTTCCCCATGGTAAGAAGCCTCCTCAAGCAGAGAACCATAAAAGCTCTCTTCATGACTGAGAAACAGTTGCTTTACCCACTCAGAGGGAGGGAGAGGGCGGCCATTTTCCGCGGCTGCCCGGAGAAAAAAATGTTTATCCTCAAGCCATTCCATATGAATTATGATTTTTCTCGTTTTAAGCATCCGTTAACTGACCCTTTCTGCATTCTTCCTGGAAAGCCCGCAGCCGTTTTTTCTTTTCCAGTAAGAGATGAATGTAGACGTCCCAGCGATCGGAACGTTTTAACTTTTTATATAATGTCCGCAGCCGTTTTAAATAGCGAACCGCTTTTTTGTAGCTGGCGCGATTGCGCTCTTCAATTAAACGAAGAATACCATGATGATAAAGCGGCAATACCTCCTGTGGCGCCTGCTTAGCTGCTTCCTTTAGCCCGTTGCGGTCAAGATCCGGCAGCTCACTATCCATCCATAATTGTAACTCTACCCATTCTCTGTATCGTTCGGTCTGAATGAAATAGAAGCTGAGCTCTGAATAGCTGTAGGGAAGCATGCGTTCCAGCAGGCTTTTATACAGCACAGGTTCTTTTTCGATGAGCCAATCAGAATCGATATAGGTTAAAAACCAATGGACAAATCGCCGGCTCTGTATGCTGCCGCTTTGTTCAAGCTGCTGCAAATAGCCTTCCAGTTTTTGATCGATAATTTTGATCAGCATTCGTGCCTTTTCATAGTATTTGCCATTGGATGCTTCCATGAGCCAGAAAAGGTATAAATCGACTCCTGTATCAGGTAGATGTTTAGCAAAGGCCATAAAGGTATCCAGCTCGTCTGCCAAATAAAGGTGGTGCAAGTAGCCAATAGATACGGTCAGCTCTTGCTTTTCCTGAAGCAGCGATTGCAGTCGCTGGCGCTCTTCGTTTCGCCACGCTTCTCGTTTGAAAAGAGTAGTCCATAACTGACGGTACAGATCGATGCGCTGGGCAGTAAACACCGTGCTCTCGGAAGCCAGAAGGGAAGCCGTTTCCTTACGCAAGTAATGAATATATGGATCGAATTCAAACGGCAGAGCGTGCATCCCGATATCTTCAGCCGCATCGGCTGCTTCTTCTACAATATAAAATAAAAAAGAGGAACAGGAGCGCTGCAACAATTCTTTAGAAAGTGTCGTTCCGCTAAACAACTTTGTGGTAAAGGTCAGCAATCCAAAGCTTACATACAATTCATAGAGCGGCTGCCATTCTCTTTTCGCTGGCCGCTGCTTTAATAAATACTCATATAATTGCTTCCCTTCATATTCAACAATATAGGGGTTTTTATGAACAGAACGGGCCGCCAGACGCTCCTCTGCTGCGTGTTCTATACGCTTCATCCAAGCTTCTGGTCCATCATTGGCCGCCATCGTTGTTTTTAATAAATCGCTGGCCCGCATCACACCAGGAATCGCAGCCGGATCAGGCTTTACTGTTTGCCAGTCACGTAAAAAGTCATAAGCAGACTTTGCCGTCTCCTGGCGAGCTTCGAAGAAAATTGCCAGTTGGTGAGCGCACCAGCCGTCTTGGGAGCAGGTGCAGCTGCTTAAATGAGGGGACGAGAGATCGAGGTGTACTTGAAATGATTCGCCATCAGGCTGTGCGACCGAACCACTGATGAGGCCGGTGGACAGGTGATTGAGCGCCACCTGCTCGTTTGAATATTGACGGAACCCCGCTTCCATAATTTCTTGATCCTTAGATTGAGCAGAGCTCAATTCTATCTTTAATTCTGCGCCGAAAGCATCCAGTTGACCCTTCAATGTTTCTAACTCAACCGCCATATTTGAGACCTCCTTAACCCTAGGAAAACTAGGGTTCTTTCTACAAGAAACAGGAAAAAATCTTTATTACAAAGCCGCTCTCATAGAAATTTCATATCTTTTCATTATAAAACAAAAAAGCAACAGAAAAAAGATGGTTTAAGAAAAGCGGAGAGCACCCGCCTATCGGCGACAAGCATAAGACGAGCCGGGTAGAAGGTTGTCCTGTAACCTTCTAACGGGATGGGCTTATGATCTCGAGCCGATGGTGCTCATAGCTGGCCAAAGAAAAGCGGAAGGCGCTTGTTCAGCGGCGTAGAGACTGGACGGCTCCATATGCGATAAAGGAAACACGAAGAGCGACAGCGATTCGATGTTGACTGATCGGAAGGAGGAGCAGGAAGTCCGCTGTCCAGCATGGGGGCATGTGGAAGAACCGCTCGTCAAACTCCGACAGAGAGCGAAACCCCCGTGCGAACTAGCAGGGATTGTTACAAATTTTTTAAGAAAATCAACTGATAAACGATATACAGCCAACGAATATATGACTCTATACCCTGGAGAATAGTTCTTTAATCTTGAGAGAAATTGGAATGTCTATGCAGGAGAATAGAGGTTTTCTTGCAAGAAAATAGATGAATGGGTAACAGGTAGAATATTTAGTATTTTTTCAACATAATTACAGTTATTACGACATTATGGCAAATTAAGGGTGAAAATACTTTTATTTAATTTGATAGTAATATTGTTCAATGAATTTTAAAAAGTAGATTTTGAGATTGGCGTTTGTTTTAAAATGAATATGTTAAAATGGAAAAAAATAAGAAAGGAGGTAGAGGTGTGAAAAAAAGTGCTTTTTTAGTCTTTTTGTCATTTCTATTGGTCATTCCTCTATTCGGAGTTAATAATACAGCTCAGGCTGCAACGAATTTTACAGATGTAGGTGCTTCCCACCGGGCGGCAAAAGAAATTTACTATTTGGCGCAAGGTGGAATTGCTCAAGGGGCTTCGGCTACTCAGTTCAGTCCGAATAAACGGATGACTCGAGCAGAGGCGGCTACGCTGATCGGACGTGCGCTTCAGCTGAATGGTACGAAACGGCCAACTTCTTTTAAAGATGTCGGTTCTGGAATGTTTGCTTCAGGCTATATCCAATCTGCTGCTGACAAAGGCATCCTTGCCGGGTACAGCGACAAATCGTTCCATCCTTACCAAGAAGTATCCCGCGGTGAAATGGCGGTAATGATTAGCAAAGCGTTTGGATATGAGTATGGCAACAAGCTGTCTGGTGCAGCAAATGCCCTGAAATCTCGCGGCATTGCTCAAGGGAAAGCAGATGGCTCTTTTGGTGCGGATGAACTGATTATTCGTGCGGACTTCTCCGTCTTTTTGGCGCGCGCTATTAATCCGCAATTCCGTTTAGTCGACAACACAGTGACGTTTAAAGATGCCCGCTGGATTAACGTAGACAGCTTAAATGTCCGTACAGGACCAAGCGATGCTTATCCGAAAGTGGGAGCAGTTAAACAAGATGAACAAGTGAAGAGCGCTTATAAAGTGGGTTCATGGAATTACATTAAATATGGCTCTCTTGAAGGATTTGTGCATGGTTCTTATTTGCGTAACACGGCTGAAGCAACGAATGCCGGCAATGTGGATCCGCGTATTGCCAAGCAAGTCATTGTTCTTGATCCAGGCCATGGGGGACATGATTCCGGTGCTACTGGATTTGGAATTTATGAAAAAAATGTCGTGCTTGACACAGGATTAAAGCTCAACAATTTATTTAAGAAAACACCTTTCCAAGTGAAAATGACACGTTCGACAGACAAATTTGTCGAATTAAGAGATCGTGTGAGCTTTGCAAAATCTGCCGGTGCGAATACTTTCATTAGCATTCATGCGAATGCCGGCGGCGGTACAGGATCAGAAACTTATTATTATTCCGCTTACAAGAATCCAAATGTTACAGACAGCAAGCTGCTAGCATCCAAGATTCAAGCCCGTATGGTTGCGGCATGGAATTTAGCAAACCGCGGCGTGAAAAATGGTAATTTCCACGTTATTCGTGAAAATACCATGCCTGCCGTTTTGGTGGAGCTTGGCTTCATTGACACGAAAAAGGACAACGATATGCTTCGTTCTGATTACTGGAGAAACGCAGCTGCCAAAGCGATCTATTACGGGACTTTGGACTACTATAAAGCCAAAGGTTACCAAGTTGATCCATTGTACGATGTGGCAAAATAGGAAATTTATAAAATAGAATTCTATCAAAATAAAAGTTACAATTAGGGGAGACAGCTTGCTGTCTCCTTTATTTTATTTCTGCAAAAAGAGAGGTGGTCGCTTTGAGTAAGACGATAAAATACTCTCTTCTATTGTTTGCTGCGCTTCTCTTTCTTCATGTTTTTCCTACAGATGCAAATGCAAACGTGCTTGAGAAAAAGAGAGCTATTATTTTGTTTAATGAGAAAGTCGATCGACAGCTGCTGGAAAAATACACGGTGGACGTAAATTATGTATTTAACGAATTGCCAGCGGCGACTGTCGAATTAACAGATGCTCAGAAGAAGTTGCTAGAGTTTTATCCGGGCATTCATTCGATCGAATACGACAAGCCAGTACAAAAAAGTGCGCAGCGCGTAGAATGGGGCTATAAGGCCATAGAGGCGGATAAGCGCGTTCCTAGTACATTAACTGGCAAAGGGGTAAAAGTCGGAATTCTCGACTCAGGCGTTGATACGAAACACCCCGATCTTCAAGTAGCCGGCGGAGCCTGTCTGATGACGGTGCTGAGGATCGATGGCTGTAAAAATTCTTATAACGACGATAACGGGCACGGTACTCATGTCGCTGGCGTTATTGCAGCAAAGGATAATTCCATTGGAGTCGTCGGTATTGCACCTAATGCTCAAATTTATTCAGTGAAAGTGCTCGATAAATTAGGTGAGGGCACCACGTCGACGATGATGGCCGGAGTGGAGTGGGCCATTAAAAATAAAATGGACATTATCAATATTAGTATCACGTCACCTTATGAGGATGAATATCTTCACCGCATGATCAAGCGCGCCTATGATAGCGGCATTCTTGTTGTCGCTGCTGCAGGAAATGAAGGAAAGCCTTTAACCGGTGAACTTTCATCCGTTCAATACCCGGCTAAGTTCCCAGAAGTTATCGCTGTTTCTTCAGTGGACGAGAATAAAAGTCACGGCGCACTGGCTTCCATCGGCAAAGAAGTAGAGCTGGCGGCACCAGGCGAAAAGATTTATAGTACATATCCAACTACTATAAGAACCAATGAGCCAACCGGATACAAGACACTTTCAGGCACTTCGATGGCCTCGCCTTATGTCGTCGGCCTTGCTGCCTTGTATAAAGAAAAATATCCGGACATGACGAACAAACATATTCGCCTGTTGCTACAGAAAAATGCATTAGATCTCGGTGCACCTGGCAAAGATGACTTCTATGGTTACGGCCTTGCACGGACCGACAAAAATGCAGTTGATTCAGCTGTCGCGTTACCTTACAGTACAGATGGCAAGGGGAAAATCACCATCGACACAAGCACAGCCGCTGCTAAATTCACTACTTATAATGTGTATCGCTTTGATACGCTAATAAGTAAGGAAGTAACGGCTTTAGAGCTGACGGATTACGCCACAAAAGGCTCTGTACAGTATTACTTCCACCCAGTTGTGAATGGCAAGGAAAGTTCTGATTTTCTTTCCCTGCGGGTCGAAAATCCAGCCCCCGTGTTACAAGATGTTGCGCTGGATAAATGGTATAACCGCTTTATTACGTATTTGTACCATGAAGGTGTGATGAAAGGATATTCGAACGGAGAAATACGGCCTGAGCGCTCTATTTTGCGAAGCGAGGCAGCCATTTTGCTTGGCGGTGCCTTGGGGCTGGACGGCACCAAAAAGGATACTCGCTTTAAAGATGTGACGGCTGCTGTCAGCTCATCTGGCTACATTGAGTCACTAGCTGAAGCAAAGATTATCTCCGGTTTTCCGGACGGCACGTTTCGACCAAATGAGCCGGTTACCCGGGCAGAAATGGCCATTTTAATTGCAAAGGCCTATCATATTGCCGGCGAGCAAACAGGTCCTTTCAAAGACATTAATTCAAAAGTGACGGGTTATGAGTATATTAACGGCCTTGCCGCCAAGAAGATTATTAGTGGCTTCGAAGACGGTACATTCCGGCCATCTACAGCGATCAATCGGGCTGGCTTTGCCGCCTTCCTGGCTAAGACGACAAATGAACAACTTAGATAAAGAAGGCCCTTCAGAAAAGCTGCTTGTCATCGACAAGCAGCTTTTCTAGTTGGGAGGGAATACAATTCATTTATTAGACATCCGCTCTTAAAAAGAAGTCACTAATTAAAAGACTGAATAATCAGTTTTATTACATAAATATTTCAATGTTACGCAAATATGTATATTTTGCTGAAAAATAGCCGTTTTCCTGCAAACTTGTTGAATTCCTAAATATGGAGAGTTTGGAAGCGTTGTAAAACCAGTGTTTTTGCAAGTTACATAGGAACATATGAATGTAATGCAAACGTAAAAGAATAGCAGACTTATATTTGTTACAATAGCCTCAGTGAGAAAAAACAGGAAAAAAAGACAAAACTTTTTAAACTATGCAGGGGGTTTACAGTGGGTAAATTTAAAAAAATCGTAGCAAGTGGATTAGCTTCGTTTATGTTAATGACAACCGCACCAGTCGCCATACCAGCACTTTCACATACAGAAGCACAAGCAGCAACGTCAATTGGAGCATCATTAGTAGAGTACGGAAAGAAATTCATGGGTGTCCCTTACGTATTTGGTGGAACAACGCCAAGAGGATTTGATTGTTCCGGCTTCACTCAATATGTATATAAGCACTCAGCTGGCATTTCTATTCCAAGAACAACAGATCAACAATATAAAATCGGTACAGCTGTTTCAAAGAGCGAGTTAGTACCTGGAGATCTAGTTTTCTTCAAAAACACTTACAGAGCGGGGATTTCCCACGTTGGTATTTATGCAGGAAACAATATGGTATTAAATGCAACCTCTAGTAAAGGAATTGCTTTAGTTTCTTTAAATGATAACTATTGGGGTCCAAAATATGCGGGCTCAAAACGTGTTGTTGAGTATTTTGACGGTTTCA
Source organism: Pseudobacillus sp. 179-B 2D1 NHS (assembly GCF_045370945.1). Lineage (NCBI taxonomy): Bacteria > Bacillati > Bacillota > Bacilli > Caryophanales > Bacillaceae > Pseudobacillus > Pseudobacillus sp. 179-B 2D1 NHS. The sequence continues at coordinate 191,168 of NZ_JBIQDP010000003.1, read as the reverse complement.
AGGATGTACCAAAAACAGCTCTTACGTACGATGCCATTACAACGTTGACAGATCAAAATATCATCCAAGGATTTGATGATTATACATTCAGACCAGATGAGCCGGTTACACGCGGACAAGCCGCAGCGATTATCAACCGTGTATTGAAGGGCAAGCCGGAAATTATGAGCCATTTCAAAGATGTACCGAAATCTAACCGCTTTGCAGTAGACATTGCCGCTATTCGTGAAGCTGGCATCATCAATGGTTACCCTGATAAAACATTCCGTCCAGAAGCTTACATGAGCCGGACAGAGATGGCCGTTATTGTCCAAAAAGCTTTTGAATTAAAGCTTGGCAATGCAGCTGCTGCCTCTAATCCATACGCTGAAATCAAAAGCGGTTACTGGGCATATGAACCAATTGTGACAATGAGCGTGATCGATAAAACAGGTATCTTTAAAACTGAAAAATACTATGGCGATCACCGTGCAACTCGTGAGGCATTCTCAGCTGCTATCTATAATGCGATGAATGCAAAATAATAGAAGAATCATAGCCTTGGAAATTATTCCGGGGCTATTTTTTAATCAGCATTCTATAAAAATTATCCATTTATTCTATTAAATTCTTGAATGAGACCGATAGAATAAGAGAGTGCAAAAGACTAGTTCCTAGAAAGGAGTATTACTTTGAAAAAGAAAAAAGCGATTGCTTTAGCTATATCATTAAGTTTATTATTCCCGGCTATCGCGCCTTTAAACCCGCAAGCGGCCATGAAGGATGAAATACAAGCAATGATTGACCAGGGAATTATGCAAGGTTATCAGGACGGGGATTTTAGACCGCATCAAAGCGTAACAAGGGCAGAGTTTGCGACATTTTTAACGAGAGCACTTGACTTGCCTTCAGGTCCATCGGTCTTTAAAGATGTATCGCCTTCATTAAAGCTTTCCGCTGGCATTAATGCGGCCGCCGCTGCGAAAATTGTCAACGGTGGATCAGATGGACGGTTCCATCCAGACGATTTAATTACAAGAAAAGACATGGCTTTAATGATCAGCAATGCGTTGGACTATTTAAAAATGGATGTGAAATACACGGCGGCCCCTTTTACCGATATTAAGGATTTAAGCTCCGCCCATAAAGTGGCAATTGGCAAAAACTATGTGTTGAATATTATTCGTGGCTATTCCGCGACCACGTTTAATCCTATGGAAAACGCGAGACGCGATCATGCGGCCGCCTTTATTTACCGCCTGTTAGAAGCAAAGAAAACATCGGGCAGCACGGAGCCGGATCCTTCACCGGAACCAACGCCACCGCCTGTTCCAACGCCTGACCCTCCGAAAGAAGAGCCAACACCATCCCCAACGGGAGCTTATCAGGTGGCGACCATTGATGCGAGCGGCAAGCTGACCTATGCTTCCGGTTCGTACAGCACCTTCGCTGCGGCTAAACAAGTGATGGAGCAACGGGGACAAGAGTTGGTCTTGAAGAATAAAAAAATCATCTATATGCCGACAAATGGCGGCATGGTGTTTGCTGGAAACAGCGGCGCAACCGTTAACCTGTACAGTGAACCAGGTTTCGTTACAGCTCGGTCTTATGCTGTCAAAGGAGCCGAACTAAAATATATTACTTCAACCGACAGCTATGTAAAAGCGTCGCTCGGAGGCAGAGACTATTACATGAAGCACAGCGATAGCACGCTTGTTCCTTTTGAAGGAGCATCGGGCCGCAGTTATTATCGGGTGAGCAATGGGGAATTGCAGCATTTTATGTATCAGCCTGGATCGAAAAGCCCTGTATCTTATGTGGCTGGAAAAGCACCGAGCTTCCTGAATGCCAATCAGAAATACTATAGCTGGGACAATGCCACTTTCTATAATGATCAAGGCCGGGTAGTCGGTACGGCTTATCAATATTTCCAATTTTTATCCGCCCGTACGACGACAAACTATACAGCTGCACAGCTTGATAGCTATATCAAAAAAGCTCTAGCAGAAAGACAAGCGACAGGGCTTGCCAAATATAAGGACGCAACGAAAAAGAGCAAATTAATCGGCCTTGGCGCTACGCTTAAGAAGGTAGAAGCCGAAAAACGTATCAATGCCTTGTTAGTCTTGGCAATGGCCATTCATGAAAGTGATTACGGCATGAGCCGACATGCACAAGTAAATAATAACTTGTTCGGCATTGCCGTCTACGACAGCAAGCCAGAAGAAGGAAAGTCGTTCCCATCTCCAGTAGCCAGTGTTAACCATTTAGCCGATGGCTATCTGAATGACCGCTATGTTGTGCCGAACCCTGTGGGAGCTTGGAAACAAAGTGTTTCCAACGGTGCGGCCGCCGGGAATAAAGGTGTCGGTATTAATGTGAAATATGCATCTGATATTGCATGGGGCGGAAAAGTTGCCGGCCACATGTATCGTATCGACCAAGCCTTAGGGAAAAAAGACTTCGGAAAATACCAAATTGGCTTAACGAATGTCGAAGGATTAAACGTTCGTTCTACTCCGAACGGTGCGATCCAATTCAAGTATAGAGAAGCTGGTATGCCGGTCGTTATGATCGGTGCTCCTGCTTCTGGATGGCAAAAGATCATTTCTGACGAATTGCGCTATAAAGAGGCTTATGTGTTCTCTCAATACGTGACGCCGCTGCCAATTGCCAAATAAATGACATCCCCCTCCATCACTTTGGAGGGGGATTTGTATGCCTAAAGCCTTGTGCATAAAAACAGGGGGCGCTCATCAAAGAAAGCCATCCGGAAATTACCGGATGGCTTTTCGTTTGCTTTTTATTAATTTTTGCAGAACAGGGCTCTTGTTACCGCCGAGCGCCTGCCACCTTTTCTCGTGGCGTTCAAGATCGTCTAACGTCAGCTGCTCATAATCATTGCCATCAAAGGTAAGATCACGATTGACCTGGTACCATAGATCTCCGTTAGGCCGAATCCATTTCGTGCCGAGTGATTCAATGCCAAGACGGATTTCACGGGCAGCGAGCAAGTATTTTTTATTGCCCGTCGCTTTATACGCGTCGATAAACATATTTGCTTCACCGAGTGCGTGATTAAGCGATGTATGGATAAATTGCTTGCCCTGGTGTGGCGAATAGTAATCAGCAGGCAAATAGCCTTCTGTAGTAGGAACAATATTCTTAATCGCAATTAAGTTCAACAAGTAATCCGCATAAGTTGGCAAAGCCTTCATTAGTTCTTTTTCATCAAATTCTTTGCCGATCCGGTATAAGTATAAAGAGATTAATTCATTATGACGTGTATCTACATAAGAAGAAGTAATATCGTACTTTTGTTTCAGCCAAGTGCTCGTGTATTCTGTTTTCCAGACTGAGCTTTTTTGCTCTTGGCGGTACTCGAGTAAATTAGCTGTTGATTGGACCATCAAATCATAAAAATAGCGATCCCCGAATTTAAAATAGCGATCAATCGCTTCTTTTTCAATTAGCGTACCGAGGTGGCGGCCATAGCCTTTTTTTGTAAAAGGCTCAATCGACCACGGGAGTTTTTTCATGGCCCCGTTGACGGTGAACCAGTTATTTACTTCTTTATAATGAACATGCTGGAAGTCAATCCAGCTGCTTAAGTGATCCCCGGCTTTAAATAAAGGTTCTTTCGCCAGTAAGAACCATTGCTCCGCCATTTGCTTCGGCGGTGCTTCCAGTGAAAAAGAGAAACCAGATGCATCATGCTGAAGGGCTTCTTTTTCGGCTGTCAGTTCCCGCACGACGCTTTGTTCCCCATTATCATACAACTGTGTTTTTGTCCTTGAATGATATTGTTTACTGACGACTGCCTCATATAAAAAGTCGCCATCCACCGAGTAACGAAGCAGGCCGGAAGGAGGGGTTGTCACATCGTTGCCGATCACTGGATCATGCTTTCGCGCTTTTATCTCCCGGTGCCAATTGATAAAGTAGTAATCGTCTGCTCGAGGGTCTTTCACCTTGGCCTCCAGGGAAAGCGGTGCGTTCGACATATTCCTCAGCTGCATCATTACGAAGCGATCCCCGTTGTTAAGCGTGCGCACCTTCACCTTTAACTGGCCGCGATCCCCCCAATTATAAGTGTAAAGCACATCTTTATAAAAAGAAGAGAGGCTGGATTCTTTCTTATTTTGCAGTGGTAAATGTTGAGCGAGAATGAGATTCAACTCGCCGAGCGGCACAGTCACCGTCGCTGCAGCCTGGCTGCTGTTGTCTTCTTCCGAGCAGCCTGCTAGCAGGAGAATGACTGCAAAGGCCGCCAACATCCAACCTTTCATTTTGTTCACCTGCCTTGTGCACGTGTTTTTCGCTTGAGAAGGTTCAGTAATTGATTAAATCCTTCCTTATAGAAGAGGAAGAGACCGACTATATAAAGTAGCACGCCGAGCGGAACGATAATAGCGAGCTGCCAGAGTGAATACAATTGGGAAATCGGCGTAAATATTTTTAATAGATATAGCGGAATGACCATGAAGGCTGTCACAATCAGTACGCGAACAACGAGACCGAGCAGCCGTGCTGCTTCATTTTTCTCAAAGTCTTTGTATACGAATATCGTACTGACAACTAAATAATAAATCGATACAAACGATCCTGTCAGCGCCAGTCCAGGATAGCCGAAAGGACCGACGAACAGCCAGTTTAAAAGCGCGTTCAAAGCGATAGTCGTGACACTAATCCGGAAAACCACTTTTGTCTTCCCGCGTGCATACATTGATTTCGACACAATGTACTGAAGTCCTTGAGTAACAATGGTCGGCAAGTAGTACACGAGAGCGAGATACGTGTTATACGAATCCTGAGCGGTAAACTTTCCTCGCTCAAAGATGAAAGAAATGGCTTCCTGTCCGACTAAAAACAACCCGGCTGCGATAGGGGCTAAAGTGAGCAGGGAAACTTGCATGCCCATAAAAAAGGTATTTTGGAATTTTTTCTGCTCATCGACTTGTTCAGACAATAAGGTAAAAATAATAACCGCAATCGTTGTTCCATAAATCGTGTGCGGAATGCTCGTAATCAGGGACGCGTTATTTAAATAAGTGGCTGCCCCGGGAATGGTACTAACAGCAAACGATTTATTGACAAACATATTAATCTGGCCAACTACTGAATTAAGCAAAGAAGGAACGAGCAATACGAGAAAAGCCCGCTGAAATTGCTCCTCGACTTTCAATGCAGGGTGCCAGCGCCAGCCTTTTTTCCAAAGGAAGAAGAGCTGAATGAGAATACCGAGAACTGTACCGAAAATAAATCCGTATGCCAGGCTGTTAATGCCCCACTGATCGGAAAAGAGCAAAGCAAAGATGGCGCCCATCAGTGTAGCGGACAGCTTGGAGATTTGGGAAGGCACAAAAATCCGCCGTCCTTGCAAATAAGAATCGAGAATTCCGTTGAGCGCGATCGCACTCATAAACAGGAAGAAGAAACGGGTAACCGAAATGGCAATTTCAGCTGTAGCCGGCGGCATTTTGCCATAGATGACCGGCACAAAGTAAGGGGCCAGCAGCCACCCGACAACAGAAATGACAAGGAAGAGCAGAACGGTCAAGTTCATGATCGCGTTTGCGTTTCGTTCTGTTTTCTCAGGCTCGTCCTTCCGGTTTTTGACATACATAGGCAAAAACACATTATTAAATCCGCCGGAAATCATAGCAATCACAAGCGTGATAAATGAAAATGCCAGCAAGTATCCATCTGTATAATGACTGGCTCCAAACTCCCTTGCAATAATACTCTCTCTCAAAAAGCCGGAAAGCTTGACAACAAGCGCAAGCAAACCAAGCCAGAGAGCCGTCTTTTTCAACGACACAAAACCCACCTCAATATAAAATAGGAATGAAAAACCCAATACTTAATAATACCGTAAATCAGCTGGGAAGTTAAGCGTCTGCTGTGATCATCAAGTAGATCGATTCGCTCATAATGAACAAAAGAATGCATCTTCATTCCTGGTGGCCGTTCATAAAAAAAGCCGCATGGCGCGGCGTTTCAGACTGCAGACAAACTCAATGAAATTCGAGAGTTTGTCTGCAGTCGTTTTTATTTTGCTTGTGAATCGGGCTGTTGGTTTTCGTTCCAGGCGCTTCGCTTTCCGCGGGGCAGGCGGTGAGCCTCCTCGCCGCGAAAGTGCCTGCGGGGTCTCACCTGTCCCGCTGATCCCGCAGGAGTCTTTGCGCCTTCCATTCCAACCAACAGGGTTTGGAACGATCTTATTCCGCTCCCCTTTTGTCGACAAACTAAAACGCCGCATGGCGCGGCGTTTTAGTTCATTTTCCACATAGAATAATTTAAGCTGAGGGCAAATGCGACCCAGGCGGCATAAGGGATCATTAAATTTCCGGCAGTGTGGTCCAATTGGTAAAACTCATAGGCGGTTAACGTGATCATCCCGAGGAGCAGTGCAATTTCTGCAAAAGCGGCCCCGCGCAGTTCCCATTTAAAGAACAAGAACGACCAGAGAAAGTTCAGACCGAGCTGGATATCATAGGGGAGAAGACGCTCTTTCTGTTCTACCTTTGCTGACGCCCGGTAACGCGCAATGCCCATCGTTGTGTATAACCCTGTCCAGGCTGCTGGGAATACCCACGATGGAGGAGCAAAGCTTGGCTTTTTTAAGCTTTTATATTCTTTTTTGGCGTTTCTTGTCGCCAGAAAACCGACGATGGATCCGCCGACCACAGGCAATAGGACACTCGATGCTAGTTTTCCCACGTTCACTTTTCCGTCTACCTTTAACAATTCCATACAGTCCCTCCTACAGTTGTTACTCTATCTATTTCTTTCTTTTGGCCTGTTTAAACTTTTCTTTGGTTTCGTCTTTTTAATTGATATATAATGAACGATAGAGAAATATGCCGGTTAGGGGGGAAACGAGTGGAATTAAATAAAAGAATGTATGATTTCTTAACAGGAAAGGCGAAACAACTGACAGAAGAATGGTATGATTCGCTAGATAAAAGTGATCCATCCGGTGTGTACGCTTCCAATGACCCTGATGTGATTGCTGAGTTAAAGGAACAAAATTTTAAGTTCCATGGATATTTGTGCAATCTCCTCATTGAAGAGGAATCTGTTTTTTATAAGAAGTTTGATGACTGGATTTTTGAAGTATCCCGAAGCAAGGAACACCTCAATACACCGATTCACTTTATTATCCGCGAGTTTATGAGGGTGCGCCTTCTCTATATGGAATTTATCCATGAATTCGCCAGAAACAATGAGGATGTCAGCGATGAGCTTGTGGATCAGTGGAAGGACAAGTTCGTCAAAGCGTTTGATAACGTTATCCTCAAATTTACTGAAGAAACGTATATGTATCAATCAAAAATGCTTAAGGCTCAGCGAGAAATGATTAATGAACTTAGCTCGCCGGTCATTATGCTAAAAGGCGGAACAGCTCTGTTGCCGCTAGTCGGTGACATTGACACGCAACGAGCCAAGTTTATTTTAGAAAATACATTAAAGCAGTGTGCGAAGCTGCGAGTGAGTCACCTGCTGATTGATATCTCAGGTGTGGTCATGATCGACACGATGGTGGCTTACCAGCTGTTCCAATTGATTGAAGCCCTAAATTTGATTGGAGTCAAATCCACTCTATCTGGCATCCGTCCAGAAATTGCCCAGACAGCTGTCCAGCTGGGGCTTGATTTTGAGGCTATTCATACGGTTAGCACATTAGCACGAGCGATTAATTTTTAAACATCAGGCTCCGGAAGAGAGATCTTTCGGAGCTCTTTCTATAGGAAAAGAGTAAAAAACGATCATAAAAAGCGGGTCATCCCGTTAAGGACTCAAAAACTGGAAGCCTGGCTATACAACATGCTTCCTTTTTATTAGAAAAGGGACGAACTAAAGAAAACCCCCCGCGGCCAATCGGCGCGGGGGATTCATTATTTTGCTCCAAGGTAAATTTGTTCATATTTTTCAGCAGCTGCAAGGTGCGAGTATTCAGCTTCAATCTTCGCACGGGCCCGTTCAGCGAGCTGTCGTCCTTTTTCTGGGTCATCCAGCAGCTCAACCATAGCAGCGGATAACTCTTCCACATTTTTTTCCTCGACGAGAAGGCCGTCCACGTTATGATCGACGATTTCCTTTAAGCCGCCGACAGCACAGGCGATAAGCGGCTGGCCGGAGCCCATGGCTTCCAGGGCGGAAATCGATGTAGCTTCTTCCACGCCGGCAGAGTGAACACTCGGCACTAAAATAACATCTGCCAGTGCGTAATACTCTTTAATGACATCATGCGGAATCGCTCCGAGCAATGTCACATTGTTTTCAATCTTTCTTTCAGCGATCAAGCGCTTCATTTCATCCATTGCTTCACCGGTTCCCGCGTAGATCAACTGGGCGTTCGGGTATTTCTCCAATACAGCCGGCAAGGAGAGAATCGGATAGATGACGCCGTTTTTCTTCGTTAATCGCCGCGGCACGAAAAAGACAGGAGCGTCGTCGGATACACCGTGCTTCTTGCGGTAGGCCGCTTTGTTTTCTGTGTCCGGGCGGAAGTCGTCTACATTAATGAAATTGCGGATGGCGGTACCCGTCACGCCCGCCTCCCGTTCTACATATTCTTTAATGCGCGTATCCACTGTAATGATCGCACGCGTACTGCGGTAAGCTTTTACTTCTTCTTCCATTAAAAAGCGTTCTTCCGGGCTATCCTTTAAAATGTTGCCGGCACTGAGTGCCTCATATGTTAGGTAGCCGTGTACTGTGGATACAACTGGAAGCCCGGCATCGAGCGCTGCGAATGTCGCATATACTTCCTGGGCGTTCACAATGTCGTAATTTTTGTGCTTCACTTGTTCCATCAGCTTTTGCAGCATTTTTTTCCGTGCCTTCAAGCCGTACACAAAGCCTTTTCCTTTAGATAGTTTATTCATTAAAAAGCCTGGGCCGCGCACCTTCGCTTTTTGTTCAAACTCGGGTATATCAGAAAAAGAAAGAATATCCACTTCATGGCCGCGCGCCTCTAACCCGGCTTTCAGCGTTGCCACGTGAACCGACAAGCCGCCTGTATGTGGATAATGGTAGACCGTCGCAAGCAAAATCTTCATCAAAAACCCTCGCTTCACATAAATTTTTTCTTTAATAGTTCGATATTTTCTAAGGCCTCTCTGCGCATTTCAGCTGCATTGCCGGCCACCACTTTACTGAGCTCACTGCGATTGGCAAGCACGTAACGGGAATTTTCTTTCATTTTTGCCGGATCAAATGCTTCTAAAGGGAAAGAATATTCCCACATGCCGGAGCGCTTTAAGAGGCTTTCCACTTTTTTATCGTAGCTGATGCCGATATGAGGCACATGGGAAAGCGCCGAGAAGATCAAGGAATGCAGGCGCAGGCCAATCGTCATTTCGCATTCGCCGATAAAATTCAAATACTGGTTCGGCGTAAAGTCCCCGCCGAGCAGGAAGCAGTCATCCGCCCGTGTCATCAGCTGCATGACGCGCTTGGACGCATCCACATCATGGTGGCCTTCCATCGGTACGAATACCGGGGTGATGCCTTCTGTCGCAATGAGTTCATCTAGCACTTCAGCGAGCTTGCCATAATAATCATCGTGTTCAAACCAAGGCCGTGTCGATACGGCTACAAGCTTTTCATGGCCCTTCAGCGGCAGGCTCTTCAAGCAAGAATCGTCCGGCTTCTTTTGGAAAGCAAAAACGATATCCGCTGTTACAACCGTTTCCGGCCGCTTCACACCGAGGTTATGCAAGTAATCTTTGGAGTACTGGTCGCGCACTGTCACGAAATCAGCACGGTTGGCGAACACTTTCATTAAAATTTTGCCCCATGTCGAAGTGACGGGTCCAATGCCCTGTGAAAAGAACATGACCTTCGCTCCGCACAGCTTTGCTAAAAAAGCGATAAGCAAATAATAAGGAAGCGGGCCGAACAAAAACTTCGTCGGATATGTATCCTGCAGCAAGCCGCCGCCGCCGCTGATCAATAGATCCGCTTGCCGCAGCGCCCGGATTTTTCCTTTGTTATCATGGCGCCAGCCGCGGTAGACGGTCTTGACATTGTGCTCTTTTGCCGTCTGCTCTGGCGACAAGGAAAACACAGTAATATCTATGTCTTTTATCTCATTTCGTAAATTATCTACAATCGCTTCCAGGATCGCTTCATCACCAGTATTGCCTAATCCATAAAATCCCGAAATCACAACCTTCAAACGGATGTCCTCCTTCAAATCAAATGCTTAAAAAGCTACAGATCATTCTATCATTGATAGCAAGGACATTCAATGAAATTAGTGCAAGCTGAAAGTGAATTTGCTATACTATTGGAAGCAATGAAATTCAATTATACTGGCATAGGATAGACGTTCAAAACGGCAGGAAAAGAAATTCAAGCAATTAGCGATGGCTGTAGGAATACAGGGGAACCATTCATAGTAATCCGCCCGTTTTGAACAACTTCTGTTAGAAAGGATTTTTTCACATGCAAAAAATTTGCGTCATTGGATTAGGATATATTGGTCTGCCGACAGCGGCTGTTTTTGCGCGTGCCGGTTTTTCGGTCGTAGGAGTAGACGTCAACAAACAAGTTGTTGAGCGTTTAAATAAAGGTGAGATTATTATTGAGGAGGTCGGCCTTCCAGAAGTGGTGAAAGAGGTAGTGGACTCCGGCAAGCTGCGTGCTTCTCTGGAACCGGAGGAAGCAGATGCCTTCATTATTTCTGTACCGACGCCGATTCATGAGGACTGCACGGCAAACGTGGACTATGTTCGGAGTGCGACAGAAGCCGTGGTTCCTTACTTGAAAAAAGGGAACGTCGTTATCGTCGAATCCACGATTCCACCGCGCACCATGGATGATGTAGTAGCGCCGATCATCGAAGCGGCCGGATTTAACCCGAAAGAGGATGTGGCGATTGCCCACTGTCCGGAACGCGTATTGCCGGGCCGGATTTTAATTGAGCTGGTAGAAAATACACGCATCGTCGGCGGCCTTACGCCGGAAGCCGCAACAAAGGCAGCGAATGTGTACCGTCAAATCGTCACAGGCGATGTTATTGAAACAGAAGCGGTGACAGCGGAAATGTCAAAGCTGATGGAAAATACGTTCCGTGATGTGAACATTGCGCTTGCTAATGAATTGGCGAAGATTTCGGCCCGTCTTGGTGTCGATGCCCATAAAGTCATTGAGCTTGCCAATAAGCATCCACGCGTGAATATTCACCAGCCGGGACCAGGCGTCGGCGGCCACTGTCTTGCTGTTGACCCGTATTTTATCGTGGAAAAAGCACCAGAAGAAGCGCTGATGATCCAGCTTTCCCGCGATATTAATAATTCGATGCCGGACTTTGTGATCGAGCAGATCATCAAGCTGACGTCTGAATTGAAGGAGCCAAAAATTGCGCTGTTCGGCTTAACGTACAAAGGCAATATTGATGATGTGCGCGAAAGCCCGGCAATCGAAATCGTGGAAAAAGTGCTGGCCAACCCGCGCTATGATGTGCGCGTTCATGATCCGCACGTCAGAGAAGAACAAGTGCCGTTCCCGCTCGTTTCCTTCGAAGAAGCGGTGAAAGGGGCGAATCTGCTCGTCGTATTAACGGATCACAATGAATTCAAACAGATGGACAAAAACGTCCTGCTGTCCGAAATGGAAACGGCAGTTGTCTTCGATACGAAGAACTGCACGAACCTGGAGCAGGAAGAAGGGCTTACGGTCTATCGCATCGGTGACGTGACTGGCCTGCAAGCCATTGCGGTTAAGCCAATCAATAGCTGAGGATGTCTGGAATGGAAAAAGAACAATATTTAGGCGTGTCTGTCTCGCCCTACACGTATGAGCAGATTATCGCTGATTTGAAAAAGAGAATAGCCAACGGGGAGCAGTCTACAGTCATTGCGGTAAATCCGGAAAAAGTGATGACCGCCGGCCGCGATCCGCTCGTTAAAGAATTGATTAACAATTCCACCTACCAGATTGCTGACGGGATCGGCATGATCATCGCTTCCAAGCTGAAAAAGGGCCAGCTGCGTGAGCGGGTTACTGGTGTGGATATGATGGGGCGCCTTCTGCAATTTGCCGCCGATGAAGGGCATAGTGTCTTTTTTTACGGGGCAAAGGAAGAGGTCGTTCGGACAGCGAAAGAGAAGCTGGAAGAGAAAATTCCTTCCTTGCGTGTGGCTGGCTATGCCAATGGCTACGTACAGGACCAGGAAGCTCTCGTGAAGCAAATCCGTGAATCCGGCGCAACTCTGCTATTTGTTGCACTCGGCAGTCCGCGCCAGGAGCTATGGATTAAAGAGAACATGCCGAAGCTGCCGAACGTGAAGGTCTTCCAGGGCGTCGGTGGCAGCTTCGATGTCTATTCCGGCAAGGTCAAGCGGGCACCCGCTTTTTACCGCAAATTCGGCCTGGAGTGGCTGTATCGTCTCATGAAAGAGCCGAAGCGGCTCAAGCGTCAAATGGCGCTTCCGCAGTTTTTGCTCAAAATTTTATTTCAAAAATAATACAAAGTGCCCGGCATCTCTCCAGAGGCCAGGCACTTTTTTTAAGGAGGCATGTCATGAAAGTACTCCATCTTATTACAGGAGCCGAAACAGGCGGCTCGCGCAAGCATGTCATTACGCTGCTGGAGCAATTCGCTCAAGAGGAAGCGGTTCTGGCGCTCATGCAAGAGGGTCCGTTTGCGGAGGAGGCGAGAGCGAAGGGCATCCGTACGGAAGTGTTTACCCAGAGCTCTCGTTACGATCTCTCCATTTTGAAAAAGCTCGTCCACTTCATCCAATCAGAGAAGTTCACAATTTTACATACACACGGTCCGCGCGCCAACCTGTTCGGCATTTACTTAAAAAAGAAAGCCGGCATCCGCTGGGTGACGACCGTCCATAGCGACCCGTCCCTTGATTTTGTGAAGTCCGGAGTAAAGGGGAAAGTTTTCACGGCGCTCAGCATGTATGCCGTCAAGAGAATGGACAGCTACTTTGCCGTATCCGAGCGATTTAAGCAGAACCTGATGAAGCTCGGCATCGACGGCCATAAAATCCACACCGTTTACAACGGCATCCATTTTACGAAAGAAACGGCCCAGCCGCTTCCGCGTACCGAATGGGGGCTGACCGATGAGGACTTCGTCATGACAATGGTTGCCCGCCTTCACCCGATCAAGGGCCATACCGTTGTCTTTGACGCAATGCAAAAAATGGAAGCAGCCAAGCGTCCGCACTTGTTGCTTGTAGGGGATGGGCCGATCAAACAGGAGCTGGAGCAGGAAGTGGAGAAGCGACAGCTGAATAGCCATGTCCACTTTCTCGGCTTTCGTTCCGACGTGGATCAAATCTACGCCGCCTCCAACCTGGCGCTGCTCGCTTCCTACAGCGAGAGCTTTCCGCTCGCTCTTCTGGAAGCAGCCAATCAGCACGTACCGATCGTGACGACGGATGTCGGCGGGGTGAAAGAACTAGTTGAGGAAGGGAAGACGGGCTGGATCGTGCCGGTAGGAGACCCATCGGCCTATGCCGAAGCCCTGCGCCAGGCCATGAGCCGCCAGGAAGAAGGACGGCTCGCGGCAATGGGTGAAATATTATATCAATATGCGTCCAGTCATTATTCTTTAGAGCAGCTCGAACAGCAAACCCGGGCGTTGTATACAAAGCTAGCAGCCCGGCAAAAGTGAAATAAACGTAACCTGAAAGACATCCTTTCAGGTTTTTTTCTGTGATTTTTTAAGAAAGATAGCGCCAAAAAAACGCTTTCCCTTCCAAGTTTTCTACAACTGTAACAGAAAAGAGACAAAATTATTGGTAAAAATCCTTTCAATTTCCTGCTTAATTGGTATATAATGAGAAAGCTATGGTTTTTCATGCCACAAATTATAATTTTATCTACAAGAATCGCCAAAAACAGGCGAGTTATTTTCATATTTATATCAAATGTAACAATTTTATTAAAATATGGAAATAGCAAAAAAATGGTTGAAAAACAATAGCACTTTGGTAGAATAGATTTTGAGTTTAAATCTTCCAACCAATACAAACATTACGTAAATTACGTAATATTGTTAAATTGGGACTAAAGATTTCTCGACATCAACCGATGTAATGAACAACTGGTTTTTTTGCTAGTTGGTTTCATAAATTTAAAGAATATTTTACAAAACAGGAGGAACTATTACATGGCTTACCAACCAAAGTCTTATCGTAAATTTGTTGCTACTGCGGCAACAGCTACTATGGTAGCATCTGCAGTAACTCCAGCATTTGCTGCAAATTTCCCGGATGTATCTGACCGTTATAAAGAAGCGGTTGATTACTTAGTGAAAAATGACATCACTCAAGGATTCCCTGATGGGAAATTTGGTGTTGACATGCAAATCAAACGTGTGGACGCAGCAGTTATGCTTGCTAAAGCTCTTAACTTAAACACTACAGCCGCTCCAAACGCTGGCTTCACAGATGTTCCAAAGCGTGCTCAAGGTGCGGTTAATGCGCTTAAAGCAGCTGGAATTATCAGCGGTAAAACTGATACACGATTCGGTGCTGATGATGAATTAACTCGTGGAGAAATGGCTATCATTATCTCTAGAGCTTATAAATTAACAGACAAAGCTGAAGTAGGATTTACCGATGTATCTGATCGCTATACTGATGCCGTATCTAAATTAGTTGCAGCTGGCATCACTCAAGGTAAAACACCAACTCAATTCGGCACAGCTGACCCAATCAAACGTGGTGAGTTCGCAATCTTCGTATTTAAAGCTGAGAACCCGCCGGTAGATCCAATAGTTACTGGGATTACAGGGGTAAAGTCGATTAACGATACACGCTACGAAGTAACATTCGGTAAAGCAATCGATGCTGACGTAGCACGTGAAATTGAAAAAGAACCTAGCCGTTTCATCGCTTACCACGGTGGACAAAATGCTAACTCAAGTGCAGCAATTGTAGCTGAAACAGTAACATTTAATGCAGATAAAACGGTAGCAACAATTGTTTTAAAAGCTACTCCTCAAACAGATGTTAACTATCGTGTTGCATTAATGGATGGAGATAACAATACAACAGCTAAGGTTGTTTATGAATCTTCACCACAAGTGCTTGTAAAAGGTGCAGAAGTTCCAGACGTTACAGTAAATGCTGATCAAGATAAACTTGTAATCAACTTCAAGCAAAAAATGGATGGCAATGTTGCAGAGCTCTTTGAGGCAGCAAGCTATTCATTACATGACGAAAAAGGTAATGAAATCAAAACTAATTTAGCTGATTTAGTTGTTGTTAATGATAATGGTGCTGATGGTGAATGGGTCGACAAGATTAAAAAAGACCAAGTTGAATTCCAACTCAAACCAAATACCGTTTTAGAAGCAGGTAAAACATATAAAATTAAAGTTGCTGCTGCTGCAGCTGACAAAATCTTAACAGACGACGGCGATAAATTATCTGAAAAGAACCAAGTAATTGAGTTCAAAACACCTTCAGCAGATAATGCACGTCCAACGGTGAAATTTGCTACTGTAACAACAGCTGGAGCAAATACAGCAGGTAAAATTGATTTAGTATTTGATAAAGATTTAGATGAAAATTTAGATACCAATAGCTTAGCAAAGCTCGTTAAAGTAAAGACACCGACAGGTACAGAAATCAAGCTGGCTGAATCAGGTGCTATTGCTGTAGATGGTAAAAAAGTTACAATTACTACACTTGGTGATGAAAAGAACAGCCTTGATAAAACAATCAGTTACACAGTAAGCTTACCAGAAAACGTAGTAGCAAACGCATATTTCTACAATGCATTAAACAAAGCTGGTAGCGTTAAAGCTGAATCTCAAGATGACGTAGCTGTAAAATCAATGAAGGCTGCTTTTGAACGTGATGTAAAGAATGATAAAGAAGCAAACTTAGTTCTTTCATTTGACCAAAACGTTCAAGATGTACTTGGAGCAGGTGCAATTGAAATTAAAGTTAATGGAAAAACATACAGCCTCATTGACTCAGCCGATGTTGAATATGGTGCAAACGGCAAACAATTAAAAATTAAAAATGTTGCAACAGCATTCGATGGTTTAGAACTTGAAAATGGTCAATCATACGAAATCGTAGCAAAAGCTGGAAAGATCGCAACAGATTCAGCAAACGCACCAACAAACCGCGAGGACCTTAAAGCAACAATTTCATCTAACATTGATGTTACAGCTCCAAAGGTAGACCGTATGGAATTAGTATCAGCGAATGAAATTGTTCTTACTTTTGATAAAGAAGTAAAAGATCTTAAAGCGAAAGACGTTAAAATTGCAAAAGCGTATCTTATTGAGCGTGATGGCAATGCCGTGGCTATAGAAGATACAATTAGTGATTCGAACTATATTTCAGTGTCAACTAGCGGTAAGAAAGTTACAATTAAAACGAACCGTTCTGACCTTAAATTCAATACTGGTGAACAACAGATCACAATTGATGCTAACAAGTTTGTCGGTGCGAATGGTGTAGAAAACAATGCGATCACTGCTACAGCTACTACAACTGCTGGACAGAATGGTACATCTGAGGATTACTTATTCGTAGATAATGCAGCACCAGAAATGGTAGGTGCGGAAGTTGAGTCGAAATCTAGCTTAACAGTTACGTACTCAGAAAACATTTTACCAATTGTTACTGACAATAAAGAGTTTGCAAGCCAATTCACATTTGAAGGATTAGAGCTTAAAAATTATGGAACAGTTGCTGGAAGCACTACTTCTAACGAAGCAACATTCAGCTTTGAAGATGCTGAAGGCACAGCTGTAGAAGTTCTACAACTAGATAAAAACTATCCAAACCTTAACATTAAATATGCTCCAAAAACAGGAGTAGAGGTGAAAGATAGCAAAACTAATAAAGCTAAATCACAAACACTTACAGGTGCAGCTAAGGTTACTTCTTGATCATAATAAACGAAACGTTACTTCATAAACTAGTATTCTAGTCAAAGAAGTGGAAATGACGCCTCATGTTTAAACTCTAAGTTTATTCGTGGGGCGTTATTTTTAACTGTTATTCTAAATATTAGTTGAAACCTCTAATAATAACAACGGCCTATGGTTATGAGCCTAATAACTCAAAGGGGGCGAAGTAGGGCTTTTGAGACTGATAAGATGGCAGTGGGTTCATAGTAGTGTGGATCACATGCCGTTTGGACTTGTATGGTAACATACGAGAAGGAGAAAACATGTGGGAGCGAAGGGACCCAGTCAGTGGTGTTCTATAAGAAACTTATTTCCCTAAAATTCGTTTCTTGAATAAAAGGCTTTAAAAGAGCAATCATACTTTTATGATTGCTCTTTTTTTATAAAATTATTTTAGAGTAAGTAAACTATTCCTGATGATACGCTGTATGTGGTGGTTTATTTTCAAAAAGAAAATTTGGGAGTTATGCTATAATTTATAGATGGTGGAGAAGTTACCGTTTCCTTTTTCTAAACTTGTGAGCTTTCAGTTATATTAATTGAATTGTCCACTGAGACCACAACAATTTCAGTTACTGTAAGTTGAAATGATAGTGAGGGTTATAACAATATCTAATTTTTTGAAAATATTAAGTATAATGAAGACCTAGGACAAGCTTCAAGACAAATATTAGGAGACTTAACACCGGTAACGGATATAATGTTTGTATTAAGTTTAGAAAAGCAGAAGATGATTTTCTGTGTGCAGAAGAAAATGTCACAGTTTCTATGGAGGAACAAAGATAGGGTGTCAGGTAACCTCCATATATTTGATAATTAATAAGGCAGTGGGCCATTCATTTGGACTGCTGCTTTTTTGTTAAGCGAAAAGTATGGACGTAAAGAACAATTGGATAGTGTGACTGGGCTAAACTGGAGAATAACAATGAAATGAGATGGAAAGGACAAGCTTCATGTCTAGATTGACAAAGGCCATAAGATAAATAATTATTCCTTGTCACTGGATATATGTACCATGGAAAAATGCTGTTTTTTATTATTAAAATGGATGTATGCTTCATCTAATTCTGTTGATTCTATTTTATCTCTAACGATCTTTATGTTGTAAGTGATTTGTTTTCACGATGAATAAAATGAAGATAAATTTGAAAAGTATTGGAGGGTTTTCTTACATAAATGCTTTTCCAAAAATTTGTTTATAAACTTTTTATAAGTGTTGTTATAGTTATGATCGCATCAGCTCATCTATCTCTATCTGCCTTTGCTGCGAGTTTTCCTGATGCGGGAGGCAGATATGAAGAAGCGGTCGATTTTTTAGTTGCTAAAGGAATGAAAGGAAAAATAGATGGGACATTCGGAACCTATGAACCTATCAAACGTGTTGATGCAGCCATATTTGTTGTGAAAACACTGGGACTTGATAGTGAATCTGCTCCGGCTTCCGGTTTTACTGATGTACCAGCTCGTGCAATCAAAGAGGTAAATGCTCTTAAAGCAGCGGGGATCACCAACGGAAAAACAGAAGCTACTTTTGGTTCTCAAGATTATATCACACGCGGGGAACTGGCTGTATGGCTTGCAAATGCCTTTAAGCTAGAGGCGGATGATACAGAACTTGTTTTTACTGACGTAGGGGGCCAATACATGTATGCGGTAAAGGCTTTAGTAAAGTATGGAATTACACAGGGAACATCGGAAACCACGTTTGGGACACGTGATTATGCTACCCGTGGGGACTTTGCTATTTTCTTATATAGAGCCGCTCAGATTAAAGATGAAGCCCTTCTTCCTGCAATTGAATCAGTAAAGGCGATCAATGGAAGACAAATTGAAGTCACTTTTGATGAAGCGGTTGATGCAGAGCTGGCTGCCTACATTGAAAAGGCTGGAAATCAGATAGTTGCATTTGATGGTTCTGAATCAGCTCGGACAGCCAACTTCGTTTCTGAAATGCTCAGCTTTAGTGAGGACAGAAAGACGGCGATTGTTATTTTAAAACCCAATAAGCTGAATCAACGTGAACAGGAGCTGGTGGAAGGCAAAGCATACACAGTGGCTTTAGTGGGCGAACACACGGGATATTTACAATTCGTGGATGTAAAGGTGAAATCCGATCCGACTGTTCTTTTAAAAGGCCTGGAACTGCCTGAAGTAAAGGTAGATGGAAATGATGTGGTCGTGAAATTCGATCAAAAGATGGATGAAGAGGCAAGAAATATAGCAAATTATGAAGTGTTCGATGCTTATGGCGTAAAAGTAAATGGTGTACTTGGAGATTCTGCATGGGTAGACGCAACGACAAAAACAGCGGTTAAGTTCAAAATTAACCCAGGCGTATTGCAAGCTGGTACAACATATAAAATCAAAACGAATCCTAATTTAGAAGCGGATAACGGCTCTGCATTGCCTCCTTCTCAACTGGTTATAACATTCAATACCCCTACAATTTCTAAAGCGAAGCCTAAAGTGGAACTGGCGCGTGTAACAGGGACAAATGAAATAACGGTTGCGTTTGATCAGGACCTTTCTGATTCAGTTTTGGTAAATGTATATCTTTTTACGATTCAAAGAGCCAACGGTACAACTATGGACGTGAGTAAAGTCAGTTTCTCAGGTGACAGTTTAGTAATAACGACAAATGAAGAAGACACCTTTGATGAGGGATTGACTTATACGATTTCTTTACCATCTGGAGTGGCGGTTAATGATAGATTTCGTAATGCTGTAAATGATGAGATTCGTAACATAAAAGCCATGGCGGCTGAAAACGAGGCAGCTACGATCGTGAATGCTGAATTTATCCAACAGGTGGATAACAAAGAAAAGGCGGATTTACGTTTGACATTTGATCAGCCAGTGGCTATTGAAGACGTTGAGGCAGGGGACATTAACATCGATGGTTACGGAGAAAGATACCTAATTGCGGGTGGAACTACAGTCAGCGTTTACGGTGGAGACCCTACTGGTAAAACACTAGTAATTAAAGATGTCGCTAGTGCTTTTGCAAGGGACCATACAGATATTGCTACTAAGTTTATCCCAGATATTAAAAAATCCTACCGGGTTCTTATCGAAAGAGGTGTAACGAAATCAACTGCCCCTGTAGCTGATTTTAATAGAAAAACGAATCAAGCTGATTTACAAACGATTGTTAAAGGGGTTGATATAGAAGCCCCAAAAATAAAAAAGGTAATATTACATTCCGCTGAAAAAGTGACAGTTCAATTTGATGAAAAGATTGTAGCGTCCGGGTTAGATGAGTCTAATCTTAAAGTGGAAGGGTTTATAAAATCTATAGGCGGGCGTTTCCAATCAGCCACATTAACAGGTTCAAGCTTGCTGAAGTATGTAGTCAATGAAGATACATTAACGATTACCCCGACCTCTGATTCGGTTAAATTCCAAACGGGTGCTGTCGAAAGCGGAGAACTCATAGTATCAATCGGGGCAGATACACTTAAAGATGTAAATGGGATTGAAAATGAAGGAATGGAGTATAAAGTGGCAGTTAACGATACAAACGTATACGATTATGCTGCTCCCATCATTATCGGTGCAAAAGTAATAGATTTGGCATCAGGAGCACTTGAAATTACTTACAGTGAAGCTGTATATGCTAAAGCAGGAACAGCTGCAGAGGTAGCCAAACAATTTAATGTTATTGGTACAGAGAGAAATGCATTTGGCACAGGATCTACCATTGCTTTAGCTAAAAATGATGCGAGAAATGTATTTGACGTTATCTTTACTAGTAAGACCTTCAAAAAAAAGGACTATTCCTCTGCTAAATTAATTTACACACATAATTCAAATTATGCGGTACAAGATTTGGAGCAACGTGAACAAGCATCAGATTATATTATAGGAATTCTCAATGAAATATCTCAAAGTTGAGGAGAAGTGTCTGTTGCTTTTTGAAATGTATCGAAAGACGTTTGATAAGTTCTGTGGGTAGAAAGAGAATCACTGCCATCGCCTAATATGTGTTGATGGCATCTTCCTGACGGAGAAGAAGAGATCTTTACAGGGTTTTTTGCTCAAAAACCGCTTTAATAAAAAGGCTCTGTTAAAGGTAAATGTTGTTTTTTTAATCGTTGATTGTAACGGAAAGCGTTCTCCTGCAGTGAAAATCAACAATTAAATATAACAGAACCAATAAAAAAGTTAAATAGATATAATAATTATGAACTAATCATATACCCCTGACTCCATTGTAGAGTGAGGGGTATTTCTATATTTAGAAAAAATAGGAATGAACATATAGAAAAACGGGAAATAGAACAAATAGAGTGGCTGAGTATAAAGGAAAGAGAGAAAAGAATACCGGTCAAACAAGCGAATATCGTGAGTTTAAAGATAATGAAGGGGATCGTCGTTATTTTGTGATATGTGGATAGATTGTTTGGATACAAAGAATCAACCAAATGGAGTTGATAGCTGTCATATAAGCTAATTCATTCAACAAATAAAGAAGGAACAGAATGAACGGAACGTTTGAAGTCCTATGAGAAGAGGCAGGCTAGTGCCTTGCCAATAGGGCATTCTTACATATCCATAATAGAATGTGTAAATGCGGATATCCTTTATGCGCATATAACATCTTGCCGTCTAGATGAAATGGACGAGACCATTCTATCTTTTTATTTTAAAATAATCCTTTTTACAAGTTGACTTTTCTGGGAGGATTTTAAAAAAACAAACGGACATGAATTGATTTATATGTGAATGCATCAACTCTATACTAATATAAAAGTTTGCTTTTATAACCTAGCTATTCAAAATAAATGGCTTCTTATTAATTACCCTTATAACTGAATCTATAAGGGCACTCCTCCGAAAGCCTAAAGATGGTTTACTAGTTTCTTTAATTGATTTATTATAGAATGATAAGAGCGCTAAGTAAATGGCATAGATTTACAACAGGTTGATTAAGGTGATTTTCATATTGTTTTAATGAAGGTATTTCTGAAATGTTTTTTTAATATAGATTATGAACGAGAAGAGGAATCGTCTAATAGCACGAAAGTGACAAAAGCTTTCTTTTTAACGTTTATTTATCAGCATGGGACGATTAATGAACTTTTTTACATAATTGATGCGTTTTATCTATCGGCTTAATGCTTTTTACCATTAGGCAGGTTTACAGCTATAAGCTCATTTTTTAACGTTTTTTTGTGATGAGGCCACTTGTCAAAAGAATGTTCTAGTAAAGAATTCCTTAGCCGATTCATTTATACAAGAAATGATTTGTTTGAACAAAGGTTACTAGCGCTATCCATATTTACAGAACGTCTATTCGTAAAAAGAGTATATAGTTTTTCTCTTATTTAGAACAATCCAATGGCTAATGCAGAATTGGGTCTAGTTTTTTCATATGTGGGTTTTTCTGAGGCGATGGAAAAGAGTATTAGGAGAGTGAGAGATGTTAGAAAAAGAGCTTTAAGCCATCATCGAAATGGATCTAGCGCTATTTCACTCAGCCATTAAAGGCTATTGATAGCTCATAGATTGCTATAGAGAAATGTTATTGAAATGAGGTTTATATATGAAGAATATTTTCTATATCGTTAAAACAGACTTTAGAAATATTGTTAAAAACCCGGCGGCGTTGATTGTTATCGCTGCCGTTGCTTTTTTGCCTTCTCTTTACGCTTGGCTTAATATCGCTGCCTCTTGGGATCCTTACTCAAATACAAAGGGTGTGCCCATTGCTGTTGTAAGTTTAGATAAAGGAGCGAAAATTCAGGATAAGGAATTCAATATTGGAGATGAAGTGATAGTTTCTTTAACAAAGAATAAAAATTTAGGTTGGAAATTCGTTTCTAAGGATGAAGCCGTTAAAGGCGTGAAGCATGGAGATTACTATGCTGCTATTATCATTCCAAAAGATTTTTCCAAGAAATTGATCAGTGTAACGACAGATGACATTGAAAAACCGAAGATTGAATACTACATCAATGAAAAAGTCAATGCAATTTCTCCTAAAGTAACAAAATCAGGTGCCTCTGCCGTAGTTGAAAATATTCAAAGCAATTTTATTAAAGAAGCAAATAAAACAATTATGACGGTTTTTAATTCACTTGGGATTGAACTAGAAAGTAATCAGGACAATATTGAAAAAGTCAGAAATGCCATCTTTCGTTTAGAAGAGGATATGCCAGACATTTATTCTAAATTACAACTTGCAGGGCGTGATTTAGATTTGGCTGATGCCGCGGTTGACAAATCGGGAGAGTCACTCGAGCGAATGGATGATATACATGATAAAGCACAGAGACTGAACAAGCAATTAATTACAAAGCTGGAAGACAATGAAGAGACAGTAAATGAGACTATTGATGCCATTACCACTAATTTACGCAGTACTCAAAAAGCGTTTAGGAAAGTTCCTCAATTTACAAATGACTTATCGGAAAAAGGTGAGGATCTAGACCAACTCATTAGTTCTCTCCGAGAAAAACAAAATAAATTAGATGAAGCATCTAATCGTTTGGAGGATATATATAAATATTTAAAAGAACAAGATCAAAGTCTCAAAAATTCTTCAAAAATAAAAGATTTACAAAAATCGTTGGAACAAAATGAGGAGGACTTAAAACAATTAAAACTTAATCTTCAACAAATGATTAAAGATTTAAAGTCAGGAAATAACCCTGCTGTGGATATAATCAAGCAAACTCAAAGTCTTTCTGACAAGCTAGCCGATAATTTAGATACATTAAGTGAAAACTACGATACAACGCTTTATCCGCGAGTGCAAACACTTATTAAAGAGTTAAACGAACTTTCTACTGGAATGGCCGATATTATGGAGCGTGCTAGCAAGATAAATAATTCAGCCTTAAATGCAGTGCAAAAACTAAAAGAAAACAGAGAGAAAATCGACCCTGAATTAGTAAAACAAGAGCTTGAAAACACTTCTTCTTTGATTGAGAGTAATTTAGAAAGAGTAAATAAAATAGTTAACTTGTTAGGAATTGCCAGTGACATTACGAACAGTGAACGGATAGCTGGATTAGAAGAAAACTTCAAATCCTTACAAAGTCAACTTCAGAAAGCTCAACAAATTGTTGATAAGGCTTTAGAGATGGCAGAAAAGGGAGAAAGCCCAAGTCTGACAATATTAACTCAACTTGAGGAAAGTTTGAAAACAACGCAGGCGCGTATAGATGAAGCAATTAAAAAGTATGATGTGAACAGCAAAAATGCATTGGATCAGGCAGTGTCAGAATTGCAAAAAATAGACAAAAATATGCGAGAAAAGTTCAATCAACTTCAAAATTCGCAAACCACCGTAGACAATAAATTAGCAAATTTGTTAGAAACGGCTGAAAATCCTGAGAAAACCATCGCTGTTTTAGAGAGAATGGTCGGTCGAGTCGATCGCGGATTAACTTCTATTGATTCTATTCAAAATGGATTGCAAAACGTTCAAGATTTTATTGACTCAAATACTGTTACAGAGGAAATTGAACGAATTAAAACCATACAGGATAATCTTAAAAATACAAAAACGTCTATTGATCAGGTAATTGCCCGCATTAAAGAGGCTAAATCAACAGGTAAAGATAAATTAGAAGATGTAAATCGATTATCAAGAAAAATCGATAGTTCGATAGAAGATATGATCCAATTTATTAGTGGTGATCTTTCTAGAAAATATAAAGCTATAACAAGAGATGCAACAAGCGCTTTATATGATGTATCTGATGTTTTAGATGAAGTAAACAAAAAAATTCCTAAAGTTCGTACCATACTTGAAAAAGCATCTAAGGGGGTAGATGAGGGAAAAGAAAAGCTTGAATTAGCCAATAAATATTTTCCTAAAGCAAAAGATACAGTCAGCGATATCGCTCAAAAGATTCGGAAGTTAGAGGAAGAGGGAGACTTAGACCAATTAATTGATATTTTGAAAAAGGATCCGTCAGGGGTAAGTAATTTCCTTGCAAAACCTGTATTATTAGATGAGCATAAACTTTATCCAATCCCGAACTATGGTTCGGCAATGAATCCTTTTTATAGCGTATTATCATTATGGGTAGGTGCTTTACTTCTCGTTTCGTCGTTAAAAGTAGATATCGACGAAAAGGCAGAATTTAAGAGTTACGAAACTTACCTTGGCAGATTATTGACTTTTGTGGGGATTGGTATTACACAAGCCCTCATTGTAACAACCGGAAATTTGTTTATTATGCACACCTATGTAGTAGATAAATTTCTGTATGTCTTGTTTGGCATTATGATAAGCGCAGTCTTTGTCACAATTGTATACACGTTAGTTTCTGTATTCGGGAACACAGGGAAAGTATTAGCTATTGTTTTAATGGTTATGCAGCTTGGTGGATCAGGAGGAACTTTCCCTGTTCAAATGGCCCCGCCGTTCTTTCAACATATTCATTCCTTCTTGCCATTTACACATGCGATTGCCCTTTTAAGAGAGGCAGTGGGAGGAATCATATGGGGATTTGCGTGGAAGCAAATTATTTATCTAGTGGTTTACTTTATCATTGCCTTGATCATGGGGATAGGATTGAAAAAATTCTTCAATAAGTCTAGTGATAAATTTATGGAAAAAGCCAAGAAAAGTAAGATTGTTATTTAGCCGTATCCGTTTATTAATTCAAAGCAGGTAGAGAAAAAGTAACTTTTTCTCTACCTGCTTTATTTCAAGGGACATAGAGCGCCTTTCAAGATACAGAGGAAAGCTCTTTATCCTCTAATAAGTTCAAATAAGAAGGGGAGGCTTAGCTGTGATAACCAGTACTAAAGCGGTCCTCATGTATAGTTGCCAATTCTAGATCAGGATTGCAGTTTTGGTCAACACTTTCTAGAGTTTACTGCTAAAATTATAGTACGGGTACCATAACTCTCTTCTACAGTAATCTTATCTATTGGGGGATTTTTTCCAAGCAGCTTTCTATATATAATGGCCAAGTTATATGAGTTTCTATATTTATAACTATATTCGTATTCAAGCGAAACTAGACAACTAGCGGCAATTTACAATTAAATAGGAGTTTAAAAAGAGAGAGTTGTTTATCAACTCTCTGTTTTTATTTATTGCTGACCATTCTTTTATATATTTGTCGAAATATTTATTAAATAAAAAGAAACTAATGCTAAAAGTAATAGATATATATGCCGATATATAAGTAACTTTAAAGCTTTTATTCCTAATTGAAAGAGAGGAAAGGCAGTGAAAAACATATATTCAGCGGCATTAGCGGGAGTACTTTTGTTTTCTGCATTTTCTGTAGGGGCCAGTCCGGTCAAAGCAGAAGAAGAGAACACAGCAATGGATAAATTAAAAGAAGGAAACGTGCATTCTTTATCTTTGCCGGATCGAGAGAAGAAAAAGCAAGAGAGCGTTCCGGGAGAGTTGATTGTTCAGTTTAAGAAAGGGATGAAGCCGGAAAGTGTCTTAAAGACTCATGGCCTCAAAGTAAATAAGAAGGTTAAAAATAAGAATGTAGCCCTCGTTACATTTGATGCAAAAAAACAGACGGCCAAAGGGCTAATGAAGACTCTTATCCAGGATAAGTCGATTGCCCATGTGCAGCCTAACTATCAGTATGCGGCAGCGGGATTCACAAATGATTCTTATTCCAATGAGTTATGGGGATTAAATAATACAGGACAGACAATTTTAGGGCAGACAGGTAAGTCTGACATGGATATTAACCTGCCAGAAGCTTGGAATTTCATTAAGGATAAACATTTGCAGGAAACAGTGGTTGCTGTGATTGACACAGGAACAGACATTAATCATCCAGATTTGGCCGATAAGATATGGACGAATGAAAAGGAAAAGAACGGCCAGCCTCATGTCGATGACGATGGCAACGGGTATGTAGATGATATTCATGGCTGGGACTTCTTTAATAATGATAATACTGTCTATGATGAAGAAGATGGGGACGAACATGGAACGCACGTATCCGGCACCATCGCAGCAAGCATGGATAATGCACAAGGAGTTGCCGGCATTGCGCCGAATGCTAAAATTATGCCGCTTAAATTTCTTGGTCCCGATGGCGGGTCAACGTTTGATGCCATTCAAGCCATTGAATATGCGCAGAGTATGGGAGTGAAAATTTCCAACAATAGTTGGGGTGGTGATGATGGCACTGCGGGAGATGCATTAGAACGGGCGATTGCTGATTCAGGAATGTTATTTGTTGCGGCCGCTGGAAATGATGGGCGCAATATTGATTCGATGCCTTCTTATCCAGCCAGTTACAAGAGTGAAAATATCCTTACGGTAGCAGCAGTTGATAATCAAGGGAGACTAGCGGGCTTTTCCAACTATGGCAAGTCGTCAGTCGATGTGTCAGCTCCTGGCGTATCAATATTAAGTACAGTTCCTCATCGTGATCCCGTTTCTTTGCCCCGCCTCGGAGCAGGAGTAGAAGTAAAAGGAAGCAATTACAAAGCAATCGTCAATGGGTTTGGTTTTGAACATATCGCCAGCCTCACAGAGAGAAAAGCGGCTTTTCAAAAAGCAATGAATTTCTTGGGAGACAAATCGTCTCCAGTACTGTTAGTGGATGATGATGAATCAGATGCGGATATGGGCTCTTACCTATCTATTTATCAAGAGTTATTAAAGTCTCTGGGTTATACGTATACAACTCAAACAATCAACCAATCAGAAAATGGACCAGATGCCAACACGTTAAAGGAATATAAAACAGTCATTTGGTTTACCGGTGATGCTTATGGGACAGCTGATGAATTTCCTTTGACCAGCACAGATACTTATTCCTTGGAAACGTATATGAATGACGGGGGCAGCTTGCTGCTTTCAGGTCGTGATGCGATTTGGGGCAATGAAGAAAGCTCATTTGTTACCGATATGTTAGGGATTCATGTCATCGATGAGTTTTACGCCGGTGACGTAGAAGGCGTGAGTGGAACAGCCTATGAATCTAGCAATTATCAGGTTCGTTCTATTCCTTATGCTGATTTTTATTCTTCGCTAAATCCAGCAACGACAAAAGTGAATTTAGAATATCCAGAGAGAGTCATTAGATTTAATGAGTATGAGTACAAGAATGGAACGTCAATGGCTGCTCCACATGTCACAGGTGTTGCTGCTTTAATGATGGGCGTCCATTCCAGCGGTACACCTGCAGAAATAATGAATGCATTAAAAACAACCGGCAAGGCGATGACAACAGGAGGAGCTTATGTTGCTAGCGGAAAATTGATTGACGCCAAGAAAGCATTGGAAGCCTACTTGCCTATTGAAATTATCGCAGTGAATGAACTGTATGACAGTTCTCAGTATGTTGAAGGGGACATCGGTGCAAAAGCGAAAGTGACAGTGAAAGTCAATAGTACTGGTAAAGTAGTTACCCAGAATACTGATGTGGCGGGCCACTTTAAAATTAAAATTGGCTATTTGCCTGTTGGCTCAATGGTTACTGTGAAAGCGGCCATCGGTACAAAACAAACAGAAGAAAAAACAGTGGCTGTTTTAAAAGATACAGTAGCTCCTGTATTGCAAAAGGTCCTCGCTTCAGATGCAAAGACGTTGATTGAAGGGCAAGTAAGTGAAGAAGCAAAAGTACAGGCGCAAATAGGAAATACGCTTTTGACGAAAACGCCAGTAGCAACCGATGCAAATGGCAACTTTAAATTAGCGGCCGGCAAGTTAAAAGCAGGCGATCAGGTTAAACTTATTATTAAAGATAATGCCAAAGAACCAAATGTAACAACCGTTGAGACTGAAGTAAAAGACGAAACAGCTCCGGTAATCGGAAAAGTAAATCCTGTCTACAATACTTCCAATTACATTGAAGGCAGTGTAAATGAAGCAGCGACAGTTAAAATTTCTGTCGTCGATTCAAAAGGAATTGTTCAAAAAACACTTGGAACAGCAACAAGTGAAAATAATTCGTTTAAACTTCAACTTGTAGAAAAATTGCCAAAAGGCACGAAGCTTTCTTTAGAGGCAACAGATACAGCACAAAACAAAAGCAAATTAACGAGTGCAGTGGTAATAGAAGACCGTATTCCGCCTAAGCTGCTTTCACCGCAAACTATTGTTTTGACCGATAAAGGTGAGCAAGTGATAACCGGCCAATTAAGTGAAGAAGGCCGGGTGGAAGTAAAGGTGGGCGAGAACAAGATTAAATCAGTTACGACAGATAAAGATGGAAATTTCACAGTTACAGTGCCGCAGCTGGCTGCTAATACACCGGTCACTTTTATCTTCTGGGACAGCGGCACAGCCAAGTCTGAGAAAAAGGTTACGGTGACGGATGGAACCAATCCAGTTATTCAAACAAACTCTGTTCAGCCAATCTATGAAACTTCTAAATATGTAGAAGGAAAAGTGAGTGAAGCCGCTACAGTTACAGCTTTGATTGATGGAAAAGCAGTTGGCACAGCTAAAACGGATGCGACTGGGCGATTCAATATTTTAGTAAATCGAAGAGCTCCAGGTACTATAATTACATTAATAGCTAAAGATCTGGCTAAACCGAAAGCGTTGGAAAGTGAGACAGTGACTGTCACAGTAGAAAAAGATACAGTAGCTCCTCAACTGCTTGCTGATACTATTAAATTGAATGATGCTAGCTCCCTTTTTGAAGGAAAAGTGAGCGAAGAAGCAAAAATTTATGTGCAAGCCGGTTCATTGCCGATGACTAAAACACCGGTTGCGACAGACGGACAAGGGAATTTTAAAATTCCTGTCGGAAAGCTGATGGCTGGAACAAACGTAACGGTTGCTATCACAGACTATGCTGGATTGAAGAAAGAAGAAGTGCTTACCGTTCAAGATAAAACGGCCCCTATTCTTGCAAAAGTAAACCCGATCTATCATACATCCAGCTTTGTGAGCGGCAAGGTATCCGAAAGAGCGTCAGTCAAACTTTATCGGGTTGATGCCCGTCTTCAGATTGTCGAAGAACTGGGCGAAGGTTTGTCAGATGAGCAGGGGAATTTCACCGTTTCTTTGCAAACTGAATTGCCTGCCAACACGAAGGTGATGGTAAAAGCGAAAGACCAGGCGGGCCAGGAAAGCAAACCAGTCTATACGAATGTATTAAAAGACATGGCTGCTCCTGTATTTTTGATTATGCCTGTAGTAAGCGAAAAAATGACGGCCATTTCCGGTAAACTGAATGAGCCTGGAACGGTTGTAGTGAAAGTAAATAACAACGTAGCAGGTGAAACGGCTACGAATGAAGATGGCAGTTTTACGATCCAGCTGGATAGAGAGTATGCAGCCGGCACAAGAATAACAATGGAAGCGAAGGACAAGGTAGGAAATAAAAGATCTACAGTTATTACAGTAAATAAAAAAATAGAATAAATTCCCAAGTAATAAGAAACCAACTAGATATTGCGGGGACTAATCATTTAGCAATCGGGATCAACCAATGGTCAGACACAATGAGCTTTGATTGGTGAGTTTAATCTCTTCACATTTAGGGTTGTAGGAAATGTGATTATAGAGAGCAATGAGCCTTCTGTAGACTATATAGAACTTGATTCTACAAGGAATCTATATAATGTTTTTCCAGATGCCAATGGTGATGCTAATGCGGATTTCTATATTGAGTTTACTCCACACAGATTAATAAAGAATAAAGATGGAAATTCAATTGACGATACTGTCAAAGTAAGAGAATCAAATGGAAGTAAACACTTCTAATCTTTCGAAGATTGTAACCTCACCTTTTAGGTGAGGTTTTTTTTACCCATTCGGATGATAACACGATAAAAAACTGCTAAATAGCAGGCTCTATTTTTAACAAAGTCTTTATTATTGAAGGCTATTGAAGGGACGGTAATGTAAACACGATCATCAACCGTACAGTTGACCAAGATGAAGAGCAGAACAAAAGCAATCCGGATTATTGTATTCCAGTAAATAAAGCATAAATTGCTGGTCTTTTAATTTAAATAATTCTATGTGAGCTTGTAATAGATCGTCTTATTATCCCTTCAATCTGACGGAAGAAAATTATTTTATAAGAAAGCCTCTGCAGGGAATAGAGCCTTTCTTTCTATTTTTATATGAAGCATTCCCTATAGAGATAAAAACATAAAGTACAGACGGTGCCAGTTAGCAGAACAATTAAAGAATTTAAGGGTGTTAATACGAACAGATAAAGCTAGGAAAAGAAAGCTGCTTTTTTTATAAAAGCGGCTTTCTTAGTATTTTTATAAGACGATAGCTCTTCTTCTAAATAAAACAAGATTTCTCATTTAGTATGTATAAGTTTTCGCTAAAAAATAGATTGCAAGCCCTTTTAACACTCTTATTCATACGACGCTAATTATAAGTGGGTAGACAGCTCATCAAAAGGAGAGTTGCTTAACATGGACATCATCCGCTGATAGTAATTAAGACAATTAGCGGTCCGTTCCAGCTGATTTTTGAAGATCCGCAGTGAACAGTTAAGTGGCAGCTGTATGCCATTATTGAAGGTCACGATCAGTTTGCCGTTCTTCATTTCATAGGATTGTACGTGGTAGGGCAGGATCCAGGGGCAGCCGTATTTTTGTGGCGATGTGATTGGAAAAGCACAAATGCGCTGGTTGGGGCAAATAAGCAAAGGTGTCTTTTGGACGTAATCAAGCAGCTTGCGGACAGGCTTCAGCCGGCCTTCATAAGTGGAGAATCTCTTAATACAAGCCTCTTCAAGCAAGGACTTGACGGTCTGCTTTGTGTAATAAATGCCGTTTACATCATAAATAATCGTGTTGTACTCTAGATGATATTCTTCGACGAGAGCCATGGTGTTCATTGAAATCTCATAATTTTTCATTATATTCATCAATATAACCCCCTTCTTAACAATATCCTCTTCATTATAACAAACTGGTATATTTTTACTAGTATAAAA
Organism: Pseudobacillus sp. 179-B 2D1 NHS; assembly: GCF_045370945.1. Taxonomy (NCBI): domain Bacteria; kingdom Bacillati; phylum Bacillota; class Bacilli; order Caryophanales; family Bacillaceae; genus Pseudobacillus; species Pseudobacillus sp. 179-B 2D1 NHS. The sequence goes on along the minus strand of NZ_JBIQDP010000003.1, from coordinate 159,413 downwards.
ACATCAAATATTTTGAAAAAAATACATAAAATACTTTTATCTAAGTAAATATACGTATTCTTTTTATTTCGACATCATAGCAAATTGGCAGTTAAATAGCCCTTTTTCTTTTATTGGTGTAAAAATTTATCGTTTTAAAGAAAATAATGGTAAGAAATAGAAGGCATTTGCTCATCTTGTTGATTTATGTTGAAACTTTTTTCGTTTCATTAGGAAGAATATTCGATGCAAATCCTCAAAATATTTCGTATTGCAAAATATCCCTACTAATGTAAAATAATCTTGTTAGTTAAAAAGAACTAGTATAAAAGTTTGGGAGGGATACGATGAAAAGAAATTTTGCTGTTTTTTTTGCTTTATTGTTTATGGTTGTGCTTTTTCAGGCAGGGCCCGTTTCTGCAGCCCAGAATGAATTTGGACAGGCATACAGCGGAACGCTTGCAGATACGAATACCGAGGATCGCTATACATATACATTGACCCATTCGGGTACGTTTACGATCGATTTGCAATCTTATCTTGGAGCGGTGTCTATCGAAGTAGTAGATGAAAATAACAAAGAAGTATTTTCTCACAGCGTGCGCGGTGGAAAACCTGATAATCCAGCTAAGGAAAATTATGCTGTCGATTTAGAAGAGGGGAGCTACACCGTTATTGTTGAACGATACTCTTCTTCCTATAACGGAAGCTATCGAGTCACGGCTGATTTTGTAAGCTCACAAGCGAATGAAATGGAGCCTAATAATGGAACAGAGGCTGCCCAAAAAATTACCTTGCCTCATGAACCGGTTACTGGTTTTCTTAGCTGGAATGATGCTGAGGATTATTATGAATTCGACGTAAAACAGGCTGGGAAAGTAACCATTCAGCTAGATTCTTATCTTGAAGCAGTTTCCTTCAGCCTAATCAATCACACAACAGATCAAAGAGTGTGGGATGATGCGAGCGTTCGGGGAGGAAAACCGGAAACACCTAAAAAGGAATTTTTCACAGTTTATCTTGAGCCAGGCAAGTATTACGCGAAAGTGAGCAAGTATTCATCCAGCTACACAGGGAAATACAAATTAAAGGTCTCGCACACAGCAGCCGGCAATACAGAAACGGAAGGGAACAACGGGACAGTGACTGCCCAGCCATTTCCAAGTACCGGTACGGTAAAAGGGCTGATCAGCTGGAACGACCGCGCTGATTATTACAAATTGCGCGTGAAATCCCCTACGAAAGTAAATATCAAAGCAAGTGCATTTTTCTATTCGGAAGTGTTGCTGCTTGACGAAAATGGGGAACAGCTCGACCGGGTAACTACGTATAATGGAGAGGAAGACAATCCTCATACACAAATTATCACGTATAGCCTGACGCCTAACAAAGATTATTTTGTGAGCGTCGGCGGCTACTCTTCAAATTCTCAAGGAATCTATACATTAGACATTCCTGAATTAAAGCCGGTGACGGTTCAGTTTAAGGATGTCTCTTCTGCTTATCGGCCAGCTGTTGATTATTTAGTCCGCCACCAAATTACAAATGGCCTGTCTAAAACAGAATTCGGTGTTTCCAAAAACATCAGCCGTGCAGATGCAGCTGTCTGGTTAGCGAAAGCGTTGAATTTAAATACAGAAACAGCTAGAGACTCAGGGTTTGCTGATGTGCCAGCAAGAGCCGTTGGCGCGGTAAATGCTTTGAAAGAAGAAGGCATTGTTGGCGGAAAAACAGACACGAGATTTGGCGCGTATGATTCGTTAACACGCGGTGAAATTGCAATTATCTTACAGCGAGCGTATCAGCTGTCCGGAAACGGCTCTTCTTCTTTTACGGATGTATCTGACCGGTACAGAGACGCAGTAGATGCCCTTGTAGCTAATAAAGTGACAAATGGTATTTCTGCTAGATCCTTCGGTGTGTCCCAAAAATTAACACGCGGCCAGTTAGCGATTTTTCTGTACCGTTTATCAACAAAATAATGCATAAGGATTAGAAAGGACTGTTTGAAGTCAGTTAATCCCTGACTTTGAACAGCCCTTTTTTAGTAAGGCTAGTCAAATAAATAGGTTGAGGGAGATAGAATCATGTCGTTATTTATTGTTGCATTCATTGCTTTATGCTTTTATTTAATTCCTACGATTATCGCCTTTATAAGAAACAAGCGAAACAAAGTAGCGATCTTCGCATTAAATTTTTTCCTTGGCTGGTCTCTCGTTGGCTGGGTCGTATCGCTCGTATGGGCATTAACCCATGACTAATAGTTAATCAACGAAAAAATTTTGATGAGAAAACTTAGTCGTTATAGAGAGTAGGACATCAGGGGATAAAATCTAATATTATGTAAGACTTTTTGAAGAATATTGTTTTTCGATAGTTAATTGTAGCAGAAGGCGTCCGCCAGCGGGCAAAATCAACAAACAAGTATAATGGAGCCTTTTACGCAGACAAGTAAAAAGATAATGAATAGAAAACTAAAAAGTGTAAAAATAAAGAAAAGTTAATATTTACTTAGATAATTGGTACTAGTAAAATAGAATTATTAATTTTAAGGGGGAGAGAGAATGGGGATAAGCAAACAAATAAAGAGAACAGTTCTGGCTATGCTGATGACTGCCTTGGCTTTCTCAATTATATTTTCATCTAATGTAGAAGCAGCGGGGACAAAAACAGGGTATGTGGATATTAAATCAGGGGTTCTCAATGTTCGCAGCGGTCCAGGCGGCAGTTACAAAGTAATAGCAACCTTAAAAAATAACACGAAGCTGACGATCTATTCACAAACAAAGAATGGTTGGTCAGAAACAAGGGTGAATAACAAGAAAGGGTATGTTTCCACCGGATATTTGCGTTTTTATAGTCAGATGTCTAATCAAGAGGCAAAACGGATTACAGACCGGGCTATTGGCACAATGGACAAACTGAGCTATGAGCGCTCTTACACGAGAAAGCAAATCCATTCTGTTCTGGCCACTAGCTACACGGCTTCTTATATTGATGCACTGATTAAATACGACATGTGGCCGACAGGCAAAAAAGATAAATATGGCAACCCTTTATATGAATGGATTGCTACAGACTTTCCAGCCTTCAGAATATGGGGATTTGACTGGTATGCTCAAGACGCACCCAAACCTCCAACCGTTACATATTACACAAAAAATGGCGCTCAATACTTAAATGTGTATCAAAATAGCGAAGATGATATGTACGAATACGAGCAAAAGCTCTTTTTGATTAAACAATATTCGAAATCGAGCTGGAAAATATATAGTTACCAGTGGTAAGTAGTATAGCAGCCTGTAGAGAAAAGGATAGCCGATAATGGGTTGCTGAGAAACAAGCGGAGGGACTCCCTCCGCTTGTTTAGCGTATGAAATCAATTTGAAAGACATCGAATGGAAAGAATCAAGCTTTTAAAGGATCATACTTTACGCCAAAGTATACAAGGACAGCAAAGCAGAGAATTCTTCTGATTCACCGCTTTAAGTAAAAAATAGGATGTGGGATGAAATGAAACGGTTGTATGTAGCATTAGGAGCTTTTCTGCTACTGGGAGGATGTGGAGAAGAGGGATCGAGCGCTTCTCATTCAGGCAGTCAAGTGAAAGGTGAACAGGACAGAGCGGGAGCAGAACGGCTGCCTGTTCCCGTGCAATTAGATACAGGAAATCATTATGTGAATGGAAACGGCAAAATCGCCATATCGGGGCCATTTGACTCTGCCGCTCCGTTTTCGAACGGACTGGCTCAAGTATCGAAAGGGGGAGATACGTACTTTATTAATAAGAAAGGAGATGAAGTTTTCACGTCCAAGTATGAGGCAGTTGAACCTTTTTCTAATGGCTATGCGCTCATTTCAGCAAATGCCGGTAAAGATGAGACGATGCCCCGTTATGGATATATAGATAAGAAGGGGAATCTTCAGATTCATCCAGTATACTTTACTGCTTCCTCTTTTTCGGAAGGGCTCGCTCTTGGAGTGTATCCTAATGATGCCGAGGAAGAGTGGGAGGTCCATTTGATTGATACGAATGGAGATATGAAAAAGCTGCCGAACCTGTCTGCAGGAAATACAACGACTGTTTTGCCGTTTAGTGAAGGGCGGGCCGTTATTCTTCCAAGCCAGTATGCCCACGCTTATTTAATAGATAAAGAGGGGAAAATCCTTTCCCAAGACACCTACCAAGTCATTCAATCATTCCACAACGGCTTAGCTCCAGCGATGATTCTAGATGAAGCTACAGGTGAGGAGCACTGGGGCTATATTGATAAGCAAGGAGAAAAAGCGATACCTTTTCAGTATGATGATGCACTTGAATTTGGCAATCAGGCGAGCCTTGCTCAATCAGGCGGTTCCTGGGGGATCATCAACAAAAAAGGCGAGTGGATTAAAGAGCCGGCATTTGAATCAGCCTCCACTTTCTCGGATGGGTTAGCAGCAGTAAAGATAGACGGAAGATGGGGGTATGCAAATGAGGCAGGAGAAATGGTGATCTCTCCTCAATTTACAAGTGCTGAGCCCTTTCGAGGAGGATTGGCAGAAGTAACAGTCGGACAAAACACAGGTTACATTAATTCTAAAGGGAAATATGTAATTAAACTAAGCGACTTGCCGTCAGAAAAGACAAAGGAGCAAGAACCGATCAGCAAAGAAGAAGCGGCAACACGGCTTTACCAAGAGTTTAGATTAGCTGAGTCTAAATATAAAGTTTATTTTGAAGGAATGACAGAAAAGGGAAACTACCGCTTTTGGGTTCATGAGTTTGTTATTGACGATTCAAAAACAGGAGAAGGACATACTGCGACGTACGGCTTCTTTGATTTTAATCCTTATACAGGAGAGTATCAAAACATTATGGATAGGGAAGAGGAGTCAGCAGTAGAGAGGGGCGATACCGATTCAAGAGTCGTTACCTCAGAAGGAGGCACACAATTTGATGCCGGTTATTTTTCGATTGACTGTCCTGAACATTTCCAAGCAGAGCCTTCTTATCCGTATGAAAATGACGAAGGCTCGGGTTTTGAAATGGTTACGTTTGTGGCAGAACATTCACCGGTTTCCTTCTTCGCTTTCGCAGGATCAGCAGAAAAAGATCCCGAGGAAATAGCGTTAAATCCATCACTGGAGACATTAAGTGATGTAAAGAATGAAAAAACGGAAAAGGCTCACGTTCAGTGGTATCGAATAGATGCAAACGACCAATCATACACGCGTGTCTATGAGCGAACAGTATATCCCGACGGCTCACAAGTAATCGTAGGGCTGAAGTTTGACAGCTGGGACACATATGAAGAATACAAAGATCAATATTTGGAATTTAAAAAGTCCTTTAAAAAAAATAATTAAGGCAAGAAAGATTCTTTGCCTTGTATAGAAAATTCTTATTTTTTATTCCTTGATAAAACTACTTTAAATGTGAGGAGACAGGCCGATAAAACATTTATCCTAAGTAACAACATGCAGGAAATTTCATCAAGGAGCTTAAGAACAGATGCGCACACGAGCTACATCAGAGAAGAAAAGAAAGAAAAGAATCCCTCTCCGTGTAAAATGGAGTTTCGCTATTTGTTTGGCTGTTTTTTTATCGCTTGCAGCGACTATTTTGTTTATGTACAAAACGGTTGGCGATATGCTAGAAAAAGACGATAACCAATCAAACAAGAGCAATGCGGGTATGACTGCGGATCAGGTAAGAATGAATCTTCAAACATTTGAGCAATCAGCTGAAGAATTTTCTGCTATCGTTTCCAATCAATTAAAAGAGAAAAATGCCATTCCTGCCATTGAGGCTCTTATGAAGACGGTAGAGGAAAATAATGAGCTGATCATGTCCGCTTATTTCATGGATTGGAAGACAGGCAAGATTCATATTTCACCGTACGCCGACTTCAATAAAGATGTGCGTGAAACAAGAACGTATAAACAATTATCCAAGCATAAGAAAACGCTATGGATGGATGTATACAGAGAAGAAGGGTCTAATAAGGTCATGACATCTATTATTACGCCCGTTATGTCTAACGGCAAAATGGTGGGCGGTCTCGGCTATGATGTAGACCTGTCTACAATTGGGGAAGCTCGAGAGAAGATTGAAAAGTCGACAGGAAATAAACTGGCGATTCTCGATGCCCAGGGGGTAATTGTTTCTTCTTTTATCGAGGGGTCCGAAGGGAAGAACATGAATCCTGCCAAAAGCGGCGAGATCGCGGGTGTAGAAGATGTAATGAAAGACTCAGCGGATTTCCATTCCCAATTCAGCTGGATTACGGATCTTTATAAAAAAGAAGACAGGCCCCACACTTTCACATGGAAAGGAAAGGAATACAAAGCACACACCTCCACTATTCCAGAGCTGAATTGGAAAGTGATTTCTTTTACTCCTCAGAGTGTATTTGCCAGCAAGATGAAGGACATTCAACAAACGGGTATGCTGAGCATGGCTGTCGGTTTGCTGATTGGCATCCTCTTTGCAATGTTCTTAGCTAGAAAGTTAGTTCAAATTATTTCTAACTTAAGACGCACGTTAAATAAAACGGCGGAAGGCAATTTACAGGAACAATTTATCGTACAATCCAATGATGAAATTGGTGATTTGTCCGTTAGCTATAATCAGATGATTGATAAGATGAGAAGCCTTATTCAACAAGTCGAGCGGAACGTACAGCGTGTCAATAAATCGACCGTTGGACTGAACACGATTGCGGCTGAGAACAGTTCGGCTATTGCTAACGCCTCCCGCTCTGTTGAGGAAATTGCCAATGGAGCCGGTCATCAAACGGAGGAAATCGAACGGGGCGTTGGCACTGTTCAGTCGTTAAATTGGGAGATTGACCAATTGCTGGAACAAGCGCAATTAACAGAAAGAGCTTTGGATGCTGCGTCGGGACAACTGGAAAATGCCAGTGGGAAGGTAAGACAATTAAGCGATTCTTCCAATCTTCTCGAACAGGCATTTCAGAAGGTAACAAGACTTGTGGCAGCTTTAAACGAAAAGTCAAAGTCGATATCGGAAGTGACTTCTGCTATCTCGCAAATTTCTGAGCAAACCAATTTGCTTTCTCTAAATGCTTCGATTGAAGCGGCAAGAGCCGGTGAACACGGGAAAGGCTTTGCGGTTGTCGCACATGAAGTTCGCAGCCTCGCGGAACAGTCTAAGAGTTCGGCGGAAGACATTCAGCAAACGATCAACCGCGTGCTCGTAGAAACAGAGGAACTGGTTCAAGTCATGGCTGAGACAAACCGGATTAGTGATGAGCAAAAAAAGGCGGTCCAATCAGTTACCCAATCTAATGAACAACTAATGGCATTTATGCAAAATATGATTCAGATCATTCAGAAGGAAACAAACTCCATCGATAAGCTGCAAGTGCAAAAAGATCATATTGTGAAAGCGATCGAAAGAATATCCGCCGTTTCCCAAGAAACCGCCGCTACGTCAGAAGAGATTGCTGCTTCTATGGAAGAACAAGCAGCTTCCTCTAATGAGTTGGCCCAGCATGCGGCTCAATTAGCCCAGCATACCGAACAGTTACAGGAAGCGATTCATCAATTTAAGATTTAGGAGAATTTTCTGGAGAGAGAGGGAGTTTTTCAAAAACGGCCATGTTCATAAGCAGAGAAAATAGGCAGTCTCTGCTTTTTCTTATCCAAAAGAATAGGCATAAGGAACTGAGTTGTTGACAAACGTTTGCCTGCGTCTTTTTGTTTTATTTAGAAGATTCCTGTCCTTTTTTCTTGCTAAATCATAATTCCGTGATAATCTAGAAAAGTAGTAAATTGTGCATAGGGGAAACTAAAAAGGAGAATGGAAAAATGGAAAGAAGAAGGACCAGACAGAAACGAAAAAAGAGAAAGTTTGTTAGCCTTATATTATTGATCATATTAGTCATTGGAGCGGTTTTCGCATTTAATGTATATTCTTCGTTTAACAGTGCTCTTAAAAATATCGTAAATAAATCAGCGCTGGAAAAATCGGAGAAGCGTGAGAAGGACGTGTCCTTGAAAAATAAAGATGCCTTTACGGTCTTGCTGCTTGGCGTAGACGAACGTGAAGGAGATAAGGGACGCTCGGATACGATGCTTTTAATGTCCGTAAATGGTGAGAAAAACTCTGTGGAAATGTTAAGTATCCCTCGGGACACACGCGTAAATATTGCAGGTAAAGGAAAAGAGGATAAGATTAACCATGCTTATGCCTTTGGCGGAGTAGACATGTCTGCAAAAACAGTGGAAGAGTTTCTGGATATTCCAGTAGACTACTATGTAGAAATGAATATGGACGGATTTAAGGAAATGGTAGATGCCGTCGGCGGTGTAGATGTCGAAAATTCATTTGCCTTCTCTTATGGGGGCGAGAGCTTTGACAAGGGAACGATCCATTTAACCGGCCAGCAGGCTTTGGAGTACACAAGAATGCGTAAAGAAGACCCACAAGGCGATTTTGGTCGACAAGCCCGTCAGCGCCAGGTGATACAAGGTATCCTTAATAAAGGGGCAAGCATCAATTCAATTTGGAAGTATAACGACATATTAGATGCGTTGAAAACGAATATGGAAACGAATTTGTCCGTAGATGAAATGAGAGCCATTCAAAAGAACTATGCCGGTGCCCGGAATAACATTAAGCAGGAGCAGATAGAAGGAACCGGAAAGAAAATAGACGGTATCTACTATTATATTGTGCCTGATGAAGAAAAAGAAAGAGTGTCTACTATATTTAAAGAGCACTTAAATCTGCAATAAACCTAATTATTTTGTAGATGTTTGTCTTTATTTAAAAAGTCCCATTTTATGGGGCTTTTTTCTACATATAAAAATACATATAATTACCTGATTTTTATATTTTTATTTTGAAGTGAGAGAACGATGAAGAGAAGGGAGCGTATCTCTGTATAGAGATACGCTCCCTTCTCTATTCTCATGACTGGCCAGCAACCTTCGACAGCAATGCCTCCTTCTGTTGTTTTTTGGCATTTTCATAGCTTGTTTTAAATGACTTGGCATGAGAAGCGCTATAGTGATTGCTTTTTAATTCATTTTCCAGTGTAAGATATACAGTATTAAATGCTGCATCTGTTTTAGCTTCGACCGTGTCTGCTGCACCGGTATATTTTTGATAAAAATAAGCAGGGTTAATTTTTTCCCCTTTAGCAGCCTTTTCCGAATACTCATTTTTAGCTTGCCCGACTAAAGCACCTAGTTGCTGTTTTGCCTGCCTTTCTAAGTGGCTGAACGTAGGTGCATAGCGTTTTTTAATTTCTTCGACTGTTGCTTTTTTAACTGTTTCATTGGGACTTTTTCCATTATTTGCAGGACGATCTTTTGTCATCCATGATTGCGGATCCACCGTGCTGCCGTCCTCTAGTATATAATGACCGTTTTTATCGATCCAAACACTACCATCCTCATCTGTTTTAATTCCTTCCGGGAGTGGGGTCCCATTCGGCAGTTGAATGCTATACTGTTTTTCAGTAATTTCGTCTACTTTTCGATCCGCTACATCGTACTGTTTTACCTTCATAAAGTAATAGATTGCAGCTCCGGCGCCAATAGCCAGTATCAGAAAAGCTGCTAAAGCGAGTTTGACAAACTTCCTCATACAATTACCAGCCTCCGCCAATTAATTTTTAACATAGTATAGCATGGCTATTAGCAAATAATAGTTCAAAAAGTAATATATACATAAAGTTGGTAGTATATAACTATTTATTTATTAATATTTGAATTTCATAAAAATATGAGATACGATGTCTATAGTTTTTTATGGGAATAATCGGGTTTCGTTCCAATTATTCTTTATTTGATTATAAAAAAATTAGTAAATCATGCAGGAGCAAGAAAGAAGGAGAGGGGGAGAGACTTTTTGGCAGTAATATAGAAAAATCCTTAAACAAGAAAGCGGATAAGAGAAAGAGAAAAAGTGTTGTCGAAGATTGTGGGCTGTGAAGAGAAGGACAATTGTTAGTGGGTAACATCGCAGATTAAGGATGAAGAGCAAGTCATTCAGAGGCTAACAGAAGGAAGTGGAGCGATTCATTTCTAAGTAAAATATCTTTTTTTCCAGTACCCTCGTAATTTCCGTATATGTAATATTTACAAGAAACATTACAATAATATTAATTTTCCGTAACTTCAGATAATAACTTATGGAAATTTATTCTTCATGTGCTACAATTTCGATAATTAATTCCTTTTTCGACAATTACTTAGGAGGATTTTATGGAAGAAACCATTAGCTTGCGAGAACTAGTAGGTACGTTAAAGAAGCGATTCAAGCTGATATTGCTTATTACATTTGCGGCAGCTTTGATTAGTGGAGTCATCAGTTATTTCGTTCTTAGCCCTGTTTATCAGGCATCTACTCAGTTGCTTGTGAACCAGGCGAAATCAGAGCAGCAGCTATACAATCCGGCTGAGGTTCAAACAAATCTGCAGTTAATTAATACATATAATGTCATTATTAAAAGTCCGGCTATTTTGGATAAAGTCGTTCGAAATCTTGATTTGGATATGACAGCAGCAGAAATAAACGGGAAGATTAACGTTCAAAGTGAAAAGGATTCACAAGTGGTGAATGTAGCTGTACAGGATGAAGATCCAACTATCGCGGCCGATATCGCAAATGAAACGGCTCGTGTATTTCAAAATGAGATCGTTAAGATTATGAATGTCGATAATGTGAGCATTCTTGCTGAAGCAGAAGCGAGCGACAGCTTATCGCCTGTCAAACCTAAACCTCTTTTGAATATCGTTATCGCTTTGGTCGTTGGATTAATGGTGGGAATCGGTCTTGCATTTTTGCTTGAGTACATGGATAACACTGTAAAAACCGAGCAGGATGTTGAAAAGCTTCTTGAGCTTCCTGTGCTTGGAAGTGTGACCGTAATTCACGCAGCGAAAAAAGAAAAAGGTCATGCTTCCATAGAGAAAAAAGCAGTTGTGAGGAGTGAAAGCATTGGTTCTTAAAAGAAAGAAAAATGAGACTCCTGGTCAGACGAGACGGAACCTAATTACTGAAATGGATCCGAGATCGCCGATTTCTGAACAATACCGAACAATCCGTACAAACATCTTATTTTCGGCAGTTGATCAAGAAATCCGTTCACTGCTCGTTACTTCCGCTGGCCCCGGTGAAGGAAAATCAACAACAGCGGCCAATCTGGCCATTGTATTTGCCCAGCAAGGAAAGAAGGTATTGCTTGTCGACGCAGATATGAGGAAGCCGACTATGCACTATACATTTAACTTTATGAATACAGTCGGATTAACAAATGTTCTTGCCAAACAAAAGAGTTTGGCTGCCGCAGTAAAAGAAACTACTGTGCAAGACCTTGCTGTTCTGCTGTCAGGTCCCATTCCGCCTAATCCGGCCGAACTGCTAGGTTCCCGCATGATGGCAGAGTTTCTTAAAGAAGCTTATCGTTCCTATGAAACGATTATCTTTGATACACCGCCAGTGCTTGCGGTAACTGACGCCCAGGTATTGGCAAACCAATGCGATGGGACGTTGCTCGTCATTAATAGCGGCAAAACAGAAGTAGATGGCGCTATTAAAGCGAAAGAGCTGCTTCAGGCTGCAAAAGCGAAGCCGCTTGGGGTCGTGTTAAACAACCGGAAATTAAAGGAAACCAACTACTACTATTATTATGGGAACAAGTGAACCTTTAAAATTGGTAACCAACTAAAAACTAAGCAAATAGACACCTGTCCTAATAGGATAATTATGTGATTTTTTTCATTGTTTGTCAAGTAGAAAAGAAGGGAATGAGCATATGTTTGACCTCCATTGTCACATATTGCCCGGTATTGATGACGGAGCCTCCACGCTTGCAGAAAGTATTGCTATGGCAAAAGAGGCAGAAAGAGAAGGAATTACCTCTATTATCGCTACGCCTCATCATAAGAATGGCGCATACGACAATACAAGGGCCCACATATTGGCGAGTGTTGATCACTTAAATGAGGAGTTGAAGAAAGCCGGCGTGAACGTGAACATACTGCCGGGACAGGAAATCAGGATTTACGGAGAATTGCTGGGGGACTATGAAAAGGGGGAGCTTCTGACTGCTTCGGGAAATTCTGCTTATCTTTTTATTGAATTCCCTGCCAGCACCGTCCCGCATTACACCGAACAGCTATTCTACGATATTCAAATGAAGGGCTTGCTTCCTATCATTGTTCATCCGGAGCGCAACTTTGAGTTTATCCAGAAGCCAGACCGGCTGTACGATCTCGTGAAAAGCGGAGCAGCTACACAGATTACTGCCGCTTCTTATATCGGTAAGTTTGGGAGGAAAGTCCAACAATTCACCGAGCAGCTTATCACAGCTAATTTAACACATTTGCTCGCTTCAGACGCTCACAATACAACTACGCGCACATTTAAAATGACGGAGGCCTATACACGGCTAGCGGGCAAGCTGGGAAGCGACTATGTAGCTTATTTTCAGGAAAATGCTGAGCTGCTCGTAAATGGGGAACATCTTCATAAAAATCCACCGGAGAAAATTTATAAAAAGAAGAAGCTTTTAGGCATTTTCTAACTTTTAAATAGCAGGATTTCATCCAGCTTATTTTTTTCACTGAAACGATTGGATAAATATCCAAAAAAAGCAGTAAAAATGTATTTGTGTTTAAAACTGGTGATGCCTCCTAACCGTTATCAATGGAGGCACTCGGCTGTACTGTGGGTTTGGAATATCCGGGACCTTAGACGCGAGTCGTCAATAGTGCAGCGTGAGGGTGGGTTAGATGCCCAATTTTCTTTACAAGCTTCATCTATTCAGCTTGGCGATCAGCATTTGGAAAGACAATTAATAAAAGCCCATTTGGAGAGTGGTTTTCTATTAGTTGTTTTGCATAACACTATGACTTTTGAAAATTGAGAGAGGTGAATGGCGTTGACGTATCAAAAAAGGCTGTCGCTGTTAGCTGCGCTTGATTCAGCTATCGTTTTATTCTCCATCTATATCGGCTATTTCCTGCTGCATCCTTACATGAACATCTATAATGCAGGCACCTTAGCTATTAGTTCGATTTCACTTTTAGCGAGCCATCATTTGTTTGCCGCTCTTTACAGGCTCTACCAGAAAGCTTGGGAATATGCGAGTGTCCATGAATTGATAGCTATTGTACAAGCGGTCACCTTATCCGTTATAACGACAGCTGTTATTCAACTCGTTGCTTTTCAGGATATTTATGTGCGCGTGCTTTTAATTACGTGGATGCTGCATATTTTATCAATCGGCGGTTCCCGTTTTTCCTGGCGCTTGTACCGCAATCATTTTATGGCAAGGGGTAAGGGAAAAAAGAGAGCGTTAATTGTGGGAGCAGGCTCCGGTGGTTCCATGGTCGTCCGGCAGCTGCTTAATCATAACGATGCTGATTTCCATCCGGTTGTGCTTGTAGATGATGATACCAACAAACAGCGGCTGCAAATTCATGGACTCACTGTAGCAGGGAAAACAGCGGATATACCGAGATTGGTGAAGCAGTGGAAAATAGACCACATTATTATTGCGATTCCTTCATTGAAACGCTCCGAAATTCAACATATTTACAAACAATGCGCTAAGACGAGCGCGAAGGTCCAGATTATGCCGCTCATTGAAGATGTCATCACTGGCCGGGTGCCGGTTAGCCAGTTTCGCGAAGTGCAAGTGGAAGATTTGCTTGGTCGGGACCCAGTAGAGCTTAATATTGAAAGCATCGCAGAATATGTAACCGGCCGAACCGTGCTTGTCACAGGGGCAGGCGGGTCGATCGGTTCGGAGATTTGCCGCCAGATCAGCACGTTCCGGCCGCGGAAGATCATCCTTGTCGGGCATGGAGAAAACAGCATTTATCAAATTGATTTGGAATTGCGCACTCGCTACAAGGAAACGATTGAAATTATCCCCATCATTGGCGACATTCAGGATCGTGAGCGCATGTTCCGGGTCATGGAGGACTACTGTCCAGATGTTGTCTATCATGCCGCTGCTCATAAGCATGTGCCACTCATGGAACACAATCCGGAGGAAGCTGTTAAAAATAATATCTTCGGCACAAAAAATTTAGCAGAAGCGGCCTGTGCTGCTGGTGTAAATAAGTTTGTCCTCATCTCTTCCGATAAGGCGGTAAACCCGACAAATGTGATGGGGGCAACGAAGCGCCTTGCTGAAATGATCATTCAGCAGCTTGATAAACAAAGCAACACATGCTTTGTCGCTGTCCGGTTTGGCAACGTGCTCGGTTCAAGAGGAAGCGTCATTCCACTGTTCAAAAAACAAATTCAGGCAGGGGGACCGGTCACCGTTACCCATCCCGAAATGACACGTTACTTCATGACCATTCCAGAAGCATCCAGGCTTGTGATTCAAGCGGGTGCGCTTGCTAAAGGGGGCGAAATTTTCGTTCTTGATATGGGAGAGCCTGTCAAAATCGTGGATCTTGCCAAGAACCTTATTAAACTATCAGGATTCAGCGTGGAAGAGGTAGGCATTAAGTTTTCCGGGATACGCCCAGGTGAAAAAATGTACGAGGAATTGCTGAACAAAAATGAAATTCATCCCGAACAGGTCTTCCCGAAAATCCATGTCGGCAAGGCAGCTCAGGTGGAACCGGAAGTGCTGTGGGAATTTATTGATACTCTTCCTTCAAAAAACAGCCGGATGCTGAAAAAAGAGTTAATAGATATCGCGAACGCGAAAGACGGGCTGCAGCAGTTAATGAAGGAAGTTAGCGGATTACTAATATAGAAAGAAGGAGTTTAGTCATGAATTTTGCTATTGCAGGCTGTGGCTTTATTGCGAAAAAACATGCTAGAGCTATTGAAAACATACAAGGGGCAAAGCTTGTCGCTGTGTGCGATAAGGTGCCAGAAGCTATGGAATATTATACAGACACGTACGGGGCAGAGCCATTTAGCGAATTTGCGGAGATGCTGCAAAGAGAGGACATAGATATTGTCTGCATTTGCACACCGAGCGGCCTACATGCGCCATTAGCTGAAGAGGCGGCGAGAGCACGGAAGCATATTATTTTGGAAAAACCGATGGCGATGAATTTAAGGGAGACGGATCAAATCATTTATGCCTGTAGGAAGCATAACGTCAAGCTGGCGGTTGTTCACCCAAACCGATTTCGTCCAGCTGTGCAAGAGCTGAAACATATTTTGAACAAGGGGCTGCTGGGGAAAATCAGCCATGCTAATGCTACCGTCAACTGGAACCGAAATCAGGCATATTATGACCAGGCTCCGTGGCGCGGCACGAAACAGTATGACGGCGGCGTGTTGATGAATCAAGCGATTCACACTCTCGATTTATTGCTTTGGTTCATGGGACAGCCTGAACAAATCTTCAGCATGGAAGCGACGCGCTTGCGGAACATCGAAGCGGAAGATGTGTCAACCGGATTGATCCGTTTTGAATCAGGAGCCCTTGGAACAGTGGAAGCTTCTACAACGGTGTATCAAAGCAATTTTGAAGAATCGATTACGATCTTTGGCGAGAAAGGCACAGTGAAAATTGGCGGTCCGAATGCCCTCTACTTTGAATGCTTAACAATTGAGGGCATGTCCGAGGAAGAAACCGAAGAGATATTAAATAAAGTTAAATCTGATCCGTGGGGAACACCGGGACATCAGTGCATTATTGAGGACATGATGGAATCAGTAAAAGAGAATAAAGAACCGGCTGTTACAGGAGAAGACGGCAGGGGAGCCTTGGAGCTTGTTCTTGCTTTTTACGAATCAGCTGCGAGAAATGAACCAATTTATATGAAGCCTGTCAAAGTATGTATGTAAAGGGGAGTAATTATGACAACACAAACGATCACTAATACAGCCGAACAGCTTATCACCAAACTGAAAAACAAGACAGCCGTCATTGGGGTTGTCGGCCTTGGATATGTAGGGCTGCCGCTGGCGGTAGAGAAGGCAAAAGCCGGCTACGATGTTATCGGATTTGATGTGCAGCAAGAGAAAGTAAAGAAGGTAAATCAAGGGGAGAATTACATTGGCGATGTAGTCGCCGCGGATCTGGAGGAACTTGTTCACTCCGGCAAGCTAAAAGCTACTTCTAATTATTCATTTATTGAAGAAGTAGATGCTTTGGCCATTTGTGTGCCGACGCCGCTGGACGTTTATAAACAGCCGAACATGGAGTATGTCCAAAGCTCTGCCACAGCTATTGCCAAGCATATTAAAAAAGGAACGCTCGTTGTGTTGGAAAGCACGACTTATCCGGGCACGACAGAGGAATTAATTAAGCCAATTCTTGAAGAGAACGGATTAGTGTGCGGCGAAGACTTTTTTCTTGCTTATTCTCCGGAGCGGGTCGATCCCGGCAATAAAGACTTTAACACGAAAAACACACCGAAAGTCGTTGGTGGCATGACAGAAACCTGTACAAAAGTAGCGGCTACGATGTACCGCTCTGTATTGGAAGGTGATGTGCATGAAGTGTCCAGTCCGGCTGTGGCTGAAATGGAAAAACTGCTTGAGAATACGTTCCGCAACATTAACATTGCTTTGGCAAATGAAATGGCGATCCTGTGCAATAAGATGGGCATAGATGTTTGGGAAGTCATCGATGCTGCGGCAACGAAACCATACGGCTTTATGCCATTTTATCCGGGACCGGGGCTTGGCGGCCACTGCATCCCGATTGATCCATGGTACCTCACTTGGAAGGCGCGCGAATATAACTATCATACAAAGCTAATTGAGACAGCCGGTGAAATTAATGACAGCATGCCGGAATTTGTTATTCAGCGCTGTATGGAAATTTTGAACGAGCGCGGAAAAGCTTTAAAAGGCTCTAATATTCTTGTGTTAGGTGTGGCTTATAAGAAAGATATTGATGATTACCGGGAATCACCGGTCTTGCCTATTCTTGAGAAAATGACCCAGGCTGAGGCTAACTGGACTGCTGTCGATCCGCATGTCCGGGAATTTAAGCTAAAAGGAAAGTTACATACCACGGCGCATTTGACGGACGAGTTGCTTGAGCAAGCTGACTTGACAGTCATTGCCACGAACCATAGCTCGTTTGATTATCAGACGATTATGAGAAAGTCACAGGCTATATTTGATACGCGCAACACTTACAGAAATAAGGAACAGAGCAAATATTTAAAATTGTAAATAGCCGGGGAAGTGCCTGTAATGATAGCAATGGAAAGGTTAAATGCCAATCGTTTTCTTAAAAATTTTGCAGCTTTATTTTCCGCTACCTTGTTTGCTCAATTGATTAATATTGTGGCTTCACCGGTGCTGACAAGAATATACAGCCCGGAGGAGTTCGGTTATTTTAGCTTTTATTTGTCTGTCTGCGCTTTATTGATTGTGTATACAACAGGCAGATATGAGTTTGCCATCAATACGGTGAAATCAGAGGAAGAAAGCCAACAGCTGTTCAAGGTAGTCTTCGTTTCTTCTATACTTTTTACTGTTCTTCTGTTGGCAGTGGAACAGCTCTTTCATGATCCGGTACTTCGCTTATTTAAGCTGGAGAAAGCCTCGTCGCTCCTGTTATATATCCCGCTCACACTTCTCGTCATGGGGATTTCTCAGGGGTTAAATTATTATTTGAACAAGCATAAGGAATTCGGAGTGCTTTCTAAAGGGAAGGTGCTCCGGAGCTCTGTCACCAGCGGGGCCTCCATCGTGTTCGGCTGGACAGGCCTTCAATCGGTTGGGCTGATTTTAGGAAATGTACTTGGTTACGTCGTTTCCAATATGTATCAGACGAGAATAAAAAAGATCGGTTCTTTATTTGATTTTCGCCAATACGACTTTCCATTATTATGGAAGACGGCGGCAAAGCATAAGCATTATCCGTTGTACAACAGCTCATCCGCTTTTTTTGACAACCTGGCTGTCCAGGCTCCGGTGTTTATTTTAATGCGTTTTTTTTCCGAAGCCATTGTTGGATTTTACAGTTTAACGATACGGGTAGCGGCCATGCCGATTTCCCTTATCTCCGCTTCGGTGGCGCAAGTGTTTTTAAGTGAAGTAGCTGAGTTGCACGCTGAAGGAAAATCTTTTTTGCATGTGTTAAAAAAAGTTCTCATGCTGCTTGCAGGTATTGGCGTTCTTCCTGTCATTCTGCTTGTTGTTGCGGGGCCGTGGGGATTTGCGCTTGTATTCGGTGAAAAATGGCGGATGGCAGGAGAGCTGTCGCAAATCTTAGCCTTTGGCTATTACGCCAAGTTTGTTGTCTCTCCGCTCAGTGTCGTATTTTTTGTGAAACAAAAAGTGAAGCTGCTTTCTCTCATTCAAGGAATAAGGGCAGTTTCTACCCTTTCGGTGCTTTGGATTAGCTCGGTCTACTTGAATATAAAAGGAGTGGTCTTCGTATATTCCATTCACGAACTGCTTTTTTACAGCTTATATTTATTTTTCATTTTTAACATTAGCCGGGATCCCGGTCATACGCGCGACTAAATGAATATATTCGTTGTTTGGAGAGATACATGATAAAAACAAAGACAGTCACATTCATTTCTTTACTTGCTTTAAAAATTCTTTTGGAATACAGCTATACAACGATTATTAATCCCATTTTCTCTTATGAGGGCTTCATTCTATATGAATCTTTTCCGAAAATGGTTGAGTCCTACATACTGGCTTCAATAATTTTCCTAGTTGCTATCTCTTTGTTGGAAAGCAAAAAAGCACCGAGCAAAATTGTTATCTATTTAATCATTGTGCTGCTGTATATTCCTTTAACGGCCTTGTTTTGGCTGCAAAACCAGCCTCGGCCGTTTATTTATTCAATTACTATTTCCTTATCTCTCATCATTTTGATCGTCAGCACGTTTTCAAAAGTGCGCTTGGTGAAGCTTAAGGAAGGAAAAAGCTTAACTTTCATAATCATTGGCGGCATGTCGCTTATCGTTTATGGGCTGTTAATTGCACAAGGCGGCCTCGGTCGAATTAATTTGAATTTAATGGAAATTTATCAAGTGCGAGAGGCATACGCCAATACGAATAACAAGGTGTTGGCCTATTTGCTGCCATGGCAGGCTCATGTCGTCAATATGCTGGTTATCGCCGTTGCGATGTACAAGCGGAATTTTAAGATTGCCGGGATATTTATCTTATTGCAAGTATTTCTTTTTTCGATGACTAACTTTAAAAGCTTTCTTTTTGCGCCGTTAGTCTTGGTTGGATTCCAACTGTTTGAGAAAACGAAGCTAAGAGATAATTTGCTGCTCGTTATGTCTTTAGGCTCTTCACTGTTGCTCTCGATATGCATTGGGATTTATCACTTTTTTGGTTCGTTTTACATGGCATCCATTTTTATCCGACGTTTGTTTTTCGTACCGAGCAACTTGCATTATGTCTATTACCACTTTTTTCAGCCGATAGAGAAGTACAAGCTTTCCCATTCTTTTTTAAGCTTTATCAATGACAACATCTATCACATGACGCCTGTGCAATTAGTGGCGCTCTCATACTACAACAGGGAAAACTTTGCCCCTAACGTCGGGTTTTTTGGAGACGCTTATTTGAATTTTGGAGTGTTAGGGGTGCTAGGATTTTCATTGCTGCTTGCATTCTTATTAAAGCTCATCGATACAGCATCTGTTTCGGTGCCTTCTTTTCTGGCCATGTCTATTCTCGTGATCCCTGCCATGTCATTGATTAATGCGGCATTTTTCACCTCCTTGCTGACGCATGGAATTTTATTTGCCATTTTAATGCTTTGGCTTGCCAACAGTCTGTTTACAAATGAAATAAATACGATAGGGAGTAAAAAATGAAGATATGTCACTTAACGTCAGTCCATCCTCATAACGATACAAGAATATTTATTAAAGAGTGCCGCTCTCTTGCTGTATCGGGATATGAGGTGCATCTTGTTGTACCGGGAGCGCCTGACTCCGTTATTGATGGAGTACAGCTGCACGGCGTATCCAAGGAAAATGGAAATCGTTTAAGGCGGATGACTAAAACAGTTGACCGTGTGTTGAAAAAGGGATTCGAAATAGATGCGGATGTCTATCACTTCCATGACCCTGAACTAATCCCTGCCGGCTTAAAGCTGAAAAAAGCTGGCAAAAAAGTGATTTATGATGTCCATGAAGATGTGCCGCGGCAAATTTTATCAAAGAAATGGCTGCCGAGTTATCTGCGAAAAGGGATCTCTGCTGCCTTTGAACAATTTGAAAATAGGGCGGCACGGAAATTTGATGCCATTTTAGCTGCTACTCCTCATATTCGGGACCGTTTTCTAACATTGGGCTGCCAAGCGCGTGATGTTAATAACTATCCCATACTGGAAGAGTTGAAGATTGATAATGTTTCCTGGGCAGAAAAAGAAAATGCAGCCTGCTATGTTGGCGGCATCACCGCTATCCGAGGGATTCGTGAAATGGTGGAGGCTCTTCAATTTACAGAAAGTGTCTCCCTGCTGCTTGGTGGAAAATTTGTGACTGCTTCGGAAAGAGACATGGTCGCTGCGCTGCCAGGCTGGGCAAAAGTAGATGAGTTGGGCTATGTAAATCGGGAAGGTGTGAAAGAAATATACCGGAAGTCAAAGGCAGGACTCGTCGTCTTGCACCCGACGATAAACTACGTTGATGCCCTTCCAGTAAAAATGTTTGAGTATATGGCAGCAGGTTTGCCAGTAATCGCCTCCAATTTCCCGCTATGGGAAGGGATTATCGTGGAAAAAGGGAAATGCGGCCTTTGCGTCGACCCGTTAAATCCGCGGCAAATTGCTTCTGCGATCCAATGGTTAGTAGATCATCCGGAGGAAGCAGAGCGAATGGGGGAAAATGGCCGCAAGGCGGTGGAAACAGAATATAACTGGGAAAGGGAAAATGAGAAGCTGCTAGCGGTTTATGAGAGTCTCGCTTAATAAATTTAGATACATAAGGAGTTTGTTATGAAGATTAAAATGCTCGATTTATCTGAACAATATCAATCAATGAAAAAAGAAGTTATGGCCAAGCTGGATGAAGTGATGTCCTCTTCTCAATTTATTTTAGGGGATAATGTCAAACAGCTCGAAGCCGATGTAGCCAAGTATAGCGGAGTGAATTATGGAGTGGGTGTCGGTAACGGCAGTGACGCAATTCACATTGCCTTACAGGCTGCAGGAGTGGAAGCAGGCGATGAAGTCATTACCACAGCTTTTACATTTTTTGCAACAGGGGGAGCTATCGCGCGCGCTGGCGCAGTACCTGTGTATGTCGATATTGATCCGGTTACCTTTAATATTGATCCGGCCAAAATCGAAGCAGCCATTACAGATAAGACAAAAGCTATCATCCCTGTTCACTTATACGGCCAAATGGCAGATATGGAAGCGATCAGGCACATCGCTGATGAATATAATCTAGTTGTGATTGAGGATGCTGCCCAGGCTATTGGCGCCAAACAAAACGGCAAGAGCGTCGGAGAGCTTGGCACAGCCGCAACGTACAGTTTTTTTCCGACAAAAAACCTGGGAGGCTACGGGGACGGCGGAATGATTGTCACAAATGATGAAGAGCTTGCAGAAAAGGCCCGGGTTATCCGAGTACACGGCAGCAAGCCGAAATATTATCATCATGTTTTAGGCTATAATAGCCGTCTCGATGAGATGCAGGCTGCTATTTTGAATGTAAAGTTCCCTTATTTGGATAAGTGGTCTCATAGCCGTCGCGAACGCGCTGCTTATTATACAGATCAGCTGGAGACTAAACTGGAAGGAATTGTCCAAACGCCAGTCCAGAAACAAGGGAACTACCATGTGTTCCACCAGTACACATTGCGTGTGCCGAAACGTGATGAATTGCAGCAATACTTGAAGGAACAGGGAGTTGCTACCATGGTATATTATCCGCAGCCGCTTCATGTTCAGCCGGTATTTAAAGAGCTTGGCTACGAGGAGGGGGACTTGCCAGAAACGGAGAAAGCGGCTAAAGAAGCCCTTTCGCTTCCGATGTATCCCGAGTTAAAGCAGGACGACCAAGATTATATCATTGAAAAGATAGTGGCATTTTATGAGAATGCTTTTGAGAAGGAACAGAAATCAGTGGAAACAACAAAAGAACTTACAAAATAGACTATCAAAACCGCCTGTTTACCAGGCGGTTTTTTCTAAGGAGAGATCAATGATGAATGTGTCCGTAAGCAGAGGCCATAATTCTGTTATTGGAAAGAACGTATCTTTTGGGGACAATGTAGTGCTTGGCAATAACGTCGTTATATATGAAGGAACACAGATTGGAAACAACGTAATTATCCAGGATAATGCCGTCATTGGAAAACAGCCAACGAGAGCAAAATCCTCGATCTTACCGGAAACGACACAGCTTCCGCCTGCTGTCATTGGATCAGGTGTCACGATTGGAACATCGGCAATTATTTATGCGAACGCAGAAATTAGTAATGATGTATTTATCGCTGACTTAGCCACTGTTCGTGAGCGAGTGATGATTGGCGAGCGGACGATTATTGGCCGCGGAGTCGCAGTGGAAAATGACTGTAAAGTAGGGAAGCGATGCAAGCTGGAAACCAATTGTTATATTACTGCTTATTCTGAACTTGGTGATGATGTGTTTGTTGCTCCTTGTGTCGTAACAACCAATGATAACTATATGGGCAGAAGCAAGGAAAGATTCGATAAATTTAAGGGAGTCACGATTAAAGATGGCGGCCGCATCGGAGCAAATTCGACCATTCTTCCGGGAAAAGTTATTCATGAGGATGGGGCAGCGGCTGCGGCAAGCGTCGTAACGAAGGATATACAAAAGGAAGAGCTTGTTGTCGGTTCACCGGCCAAAAAATTAAGGGAAGTGCCAGCCGGGCAATTATTAAGAAATCAAGAGTGAGGGTATAAAGTGAACATATGGATCTTTAATCATTACGCAACCACTCCGGCGCATGTTGGCGGAACGAGGCATTTTGATTTGGCGAAGCATTTATCTGACAGAGGGCACCAGGTCACAATATTTGCATCTTCGTTCAATCACTTTTCCAAAAAGGAGATGGTCTTCCACAGTAAAGAAAAGCCGAGTGAAGTGGAATGGATCAATGGAATAAAGTATGTCTGGATTAACACCCCGGCTTATCGCCATTCGCTAGGACGAGTGAAAAACATTTTAAGCTACACGTTAAAAAGCTATAAAATCGCTATAGCTAGCTGTGCAGAAGAGTCGCCTGATATCGTGATCGGTTCAAGCGTTCATCCTTTAGCAGCCATTGTCGGGTATTTAACAGCCAAAAAAGCGAATTGTAAATTTTATTTTGAAGAGCGCGATTTATGGCCGCAAACATTTGTTGACTTTGGAAAAATTTCTTCCACTCACCCTTTAGCCATCGTTTTATATAAGTTAGAAAGCTTTTTATACGAAAAAGCCGAGCGGATTATCGTGCTGTTTGATAAGGCGAAAAACTACGTAGAGTCGAGGGGAGTCGATCCGAACAAGGTCATCTATCTTCCTAACGGAGTGAACTTGTCTCCATATGAACAAGTAGAGAAGACGCTTCATGTCGATGAAATGTTCAAGGGACTGGAAAACAAGTTTGTGGTCGCCTATATCGGTTCACATGGAATCGCTAATCATTTAGAACCTGTTATTGATTTATTTTCCATGCTGCAAGATCACCCGGATATTCATTTGCTGTTAGTCGGGGGAGGCGCAAAAAAGCAAGAATTAATGGAACGGGTGCAAAAAGAAAACCTTCGCAATATCACTTTCAAAGACCCGGTGCCGAAATCTCATATTCCTTATTTATTGAGCAAGGTTCAGATGGGCATTATTTCAATATTGGATACCCCGCTTTACAAATGGGGGTTCAGCATGAATAAGATTTATGATTATATGGCTGCTGGCCTTCCGATTGTCATGATCGCTAACCCGGATCTCTCAGGTTCGTTGAGCGGAGTGAAAGGGGTTCATGCACAGGATGATTTAGAAAAGCTGAAGCAAGTAATTGTCGACGCTTTCCACTCTGCCAAGAAGCTCCAGGAAGAGGGCAGATTTCTGAGAGAATACGTGAAAGAGCATTATTCATGGGAAGTGCTAGGCGGTCAGCTCGAGGCTGTCATGCTGCAAGACACAGAGGGAGTAGAAATCAATGAAAAGATCGTTTGATATTATTTGTTCTTTCCTTGGTCTAATGTTCTTGTCGCCGGTTCTCTTGGTGACCGCTTTTTTGATCCGCTTAAAACTGGGTTCGCCCGTCCTTTTTAAACAACAGCGTCCCGGCTTGCATGGCAAGCCTTTTTTTGTTTATAAATTTCGGACAATGACTGATGAGAATGATGAAAACGGACAGTTGCTTCCTGATCATATGAGGCTGACATCTTTTGGACAGCTGCTTCGGAAGCTGAGTCTCGATGAATTGCCGCAGTTATTTAATGTGTTAAAAGGTGACCTCAGCCTGGTCGGTCCGCGTCCATTACTGATGGAGTATTTAGAATTTTACACACCGGAGCAAGCGAGGAGGCACGAGGTGCGTCCCGGCATTACCGGTTGGGCGCAGGTGAATGGCCGCAACGCGCTTTCGTGGGAAGAGAAATTCCTGCTGGACGTGTGGTACGTTGACAATCGTTCTTTCTGGCTGGATATGAAAATATTAGGCATGACCGTGTTAAAAGTATTTAAATCGGAAGGAATCAGTCAGACGGGGCATGTGACGATGGAGAAGTTTACAGGTTCGAAAGGCGTGGAGAAATGAAGAAAATTGCGATTGTCGGTGGAGGCGGGCACAGCAAGGTTATCCAGGATATTATTCGAGCGGGAGCAGAATATGAAATAGTTGCTTTATTAGATGATAAATATCCGTCTCCCGAGAAAAGGGGCGAATTGATTTTCGCTCCTGTTTCGTATGCATCACAGCTCAAGCAAGCGGGAGAAGAGGTGAGGTTTGTTATAGCAATTGGAGATAACCGGATAAGAAAGCAAATGGCCGAACGGTTAGCATCTATAGACGCGCAATTTGCCGTACTCATTCACCCCTCGGCAGTGATCAGTCCCTCGGCTGTTGTAGAAGCAGGAACAGTTGTCATGCCTTATGCCGTCATAAATGCGGATACTTTCGTTGGCCGGCATGCCATCATTAATACGGCGGCTGTTATTGAGCATGACAACAAGATTGAAGATTTTGCCCACATTTCTCCCAATGCCGCTCTTACCGGGAGTGTGCATGTCGAGGAAGGCGTTCATATTGGGGCAGGGGCTGTTGTCATTCCGGGGAAAAGGATCGGGGCGTGGTCAGTCGTCGGGGCTGGTGCCGCTGTCATCAATGATATACCAGAAGAAGTAACCGCAGTCGGTACACCGGCAAAGATTATTCAATATATACATGAGTCACTTGATTAAAAGTTTTACACATAAGAGAAGGAGGGAGAACGTTGGTACAGTCATCGAAAATTCTTCTGTCTCCGCCTCACATGAGCGGAAGAGAGAAGAAGTATATAAATGAAGCATTTGAAACAAACTGGATTGCCCCGCTTGGTCCGAATGTGGATAACTTTGAAAAGGAGCTGGCGGATTATGTGCGTATGCGAGGAGCGGTAGCGCTTAGTTCAGGCACAGCAGCGATTCATCTGGCTCTCCGCCTGCTTGATGTGAAGAAAGGGGATATCGTATTCTGCTCGTCACTGACCTTTATAGCAAGTGCAAACCCGATTGTATATGAAGGGGCAAAACCGGTATTTATTGATTCGGAGCCCGATAGCTGGAATATGTCTCCGCCTGCTTTAAAGCGTGCTTTTGTTGATGCTGAGAAAGCCGGATGCTTGCCAAAAGCAGTCGTTATCGTCAACTTATACGGCCAAAGTGCAAAAATGGATGAGCTGTTAGCGATTTGTGATCACTATCACGTGCCGGTCATTGAAGATGCGGCAGAATCGCTTGGAGCTGAATATAAAGGTAGAAAAAGCGGGACGTTCGGCAAATTCGGCGTGTTTTCTTTTAACGGCAATAAAATTATTACAACGTCCGGCGGGGGGATGCTTATATCAAACGATGAGGAAGCACTGCACAGAGCACGCTTTCTGGCGACGCAGGCCCGCGATCCGGCGCCTCATTACCAGCATAGCGAAACAGGCCATAATTACCGCCTAAGCAATATTTTAGCCGGGGTCGGCAGAGCGCAGCTGGAGGTGCTTGATGAACGTGTAGCAGCAAGAAGAGCTATTTTCAACCGGTATGTACAAGAACTTAGCCATGTGAATGGGGTGGAATTTATGCCTGAGCTTGAAGGAACCGTGCATAACCGCTGGCTGACAACATTCACAATGGACGAGGACCAGCTTGGAGTGTCCCCTTCACAGCTAATAGAAGCGTTAGCGGCGGAGAATATTGAAGCGCGCCCTGTCTGGAAACCGCTCCACCTGCAGCCGGTATTTGCAGGAGCAGCTTATTATCCCCATGAAAAAGGAAGAAGCGTTTCAGATGAGCTATTTGAAAAGGGTGTATGTCTGCCTTCAGGGTCAAGTATGACTGAAGACCAGCAACAGAAAGTGATTGATACAATTAAGAAAACAGTAAAAGGAAAAATAAGCATCTGACGAGTGCATACTTTTCACGAGAATCAAAGCAGAAACAGTTTCCGTCTGTAATAGATCCAAATAAAAAGGACTAAATACCGTGAATAAGAAGTTAATAGTTTTTATTTTACTGGTTACTTTCGCAGTCACCTGTATAACGATCTTTACTAACAGGCATGAGGATGAAGATGTGAACCGCAAGCTAAATGAGAAGGAACAGAGTTTGTGGAACAGCACAATCCGTGTGTATTTACAAAAGGACTTGCAATCCGGCCGTGATTTTTATGATGCAGGGCACTTGCTCATGGTTCCTCTTCATTATGCTTACTCTTCTTCTAATGAGGAGCTTACAAGTGATTTTAAAGAATATTTCCAGCATTTTAACCCAGCCGAGCACAAAGAGCTGAATATTCATGCGGAAGGGGAGCGGTTGTCCACCCTGCAGTATTATTATTTAATCAGCCAATATATCGTATTAGCAGAGAATAAAGGTGCCGACAAGCAGCACATTAATGATTTGGCGGATTACTTATTAAGTGAAATCCAGCAGCTATGGCTGGAAGTGCCCGCGTGGCAATGGGGAGAAAAAGATTTTCGGGGCGGGATGAGACAACGGGTATTATGGAAGCTTGAAAATGAAAAGGTAGACCGTCACTATTATCGGGCATTCGTGGATGAAGAGTTTTTTACATTTGCGATTGCTGCTGATTTAAGCCGACACTTCCAAAATGATCCGGTGCTTAAAGATATTTTAAAAATAAACTATCAGGTATTTCAGCAAGAGAGTCATTTTTACGCAGATGGACGGTGGTTATTCCAGCCGGGCGTATGGAGTGACCATCCGGATTACTTATATGCTGGGTACCATAACAAAAAAAATATTCAGGCAGCAAAGCCAGTAGAGGGGATAGCGGCTGATTCATCCCATTTCCACCGTTTCCCGCTATGGATCACAAGTTTTATTAAGGCCTATCCGAAAGGCTCATCCCAAAGAGAGTTATTTCTGAACGTTCGCCAAGGGCTCGAAAAGCAGTTTTTTGATAAGGTTCTTGTTGATCCCGATGACAAGAAGCCTTATTACAAGTTAAATAATTTCATGGATGGCCGTAACGGGCTGTATAGATGGAATTATGCGACTACGCGGAACAATGGATACGGACCATACGAGCTGTCAGGAACTTTTACGATGGGCTGGTGGGTATTTCTCGGCTCCGACAGAATAAAATACGTATACGCTGATTTGGCAAAACAATTTCCACTGCCTTACGAGGCAGTAGACTTGTATTCAGGTCCTGCCAAGACAAAGGCGAATCATTTCTCTGCTGCCGCTTCTAATACTTATAACAATGGCTTAAAGGAAATTTTAGCCGTCCTGGCTTCAAAAATGAAATAATGGCCAACCGATTGTTGTCCAGCAGATGATAGAAGGATATGGGATACTCAATGATACTGAAGGAGTTTTTCATGAAGTATTTAGTAAGGATGGCGATGCTGCTGATTGTGGCGGGGATCATTTATTCTTTTTCTTCACAAACCTATGAGGAGCAATCGCTTGTGCCCTTTCTGGAGCAGGTGCTTCCCGGAGAACCTTTTTCCGGCGTGCTGTCCGCCTGCAGAGTAACCTATTGGGGAAAAGAGATATCTATTGAGACGCAAGGATACTACTATTTTCTTGAGTTTTTCATCCGTAAGTTTGCTCATCTGTTTTTATTCGGTTTATTAGCTGTCGCCTTATTTCGGGTATACGTAGTATGGGAGCCGAATCGGGTGAGGAAAGGCATACTGGTGGCTTTAGCTGGCACCTTCCTGTATGCCGGGATGGATGAATGGCACCAGCTCTATACAGGAGGGCGGACACCACTTCTTAATGATGTGTTTTTGGATATGATTGGAGCAGTGTTAGCGCTCACTCTTTATGTATTTCTATACATAAGAAGGCCAAACAGACTGTTGCCCAAGATAAACGTGTAATTGAACAGTTTTTCAAATGCCAATGATCGAGACGAATAAAAAACCCCGTGATTATGCTGGATAAGCTCCGGATAATCACGGGGTTTTTATATTTAGTAAAGGAAGAGGAGGTTATGTCATGATTGAAATGCGGAACGGACAAAAAGTTTACCGCTCCGGCGGAGAGAAGCTGCCCGTCTTGCGAGGAGTAAATCTGCATATTGAAAAAGGTGAATATGTGGCGATTATGGGCAAATCCGGATCGGGGAAGAGTACATTGTTAAATTTGTTAGGGACGCTAGATGTGCTTGATGGTGGAGAATATGAGTTGGCAGGGCAGGGTGTTCATCAAATGAGTGCACGCAGACGGACCGCTTTGCGCAATGAGGAGATTGGATTTATCTTTCAGCACTTCCACCTTATCCCCAATCTGTCTGTTTATCAAAATGTGCTTTTGCCGCTTACGTATGGGGAGAAAAGAAGGAATGGAAAGAAAGCCAAGGTGCTTCAAATGCTCGACGCAGTCGGGCTATTGCATAAAAAGAATCAAAAGCCGAACCGGCTATCCGGCGGGGAAAAACAGCGAGTGGC
Source organism: Pseudobacillus sp. 179-B 2D1 NHS (assembly GCF_045370945.1). Classification (NCBI taxonomy): domain Bacteria; kingdom Bacillati; phylum Bacillota; class Bacilli; order Caryophanales; family Bacillaceae; genus Pseudobacillus; species Pseudobacillus sp. 179-B 2D1 NHS. The sequence goes on along the minus strand of NZ_JBIQDP010000003.1, from coordinate 130,410 downwards.
GATTGCAAGGGCACTTGTTAATGAGCCAGGCTTGATTTTGGCAGACGAACCAACGGGAAGCTTGGATGAAGAAACCACCGATGAAGTATTGCAATTAATGGAACACGTACATAAAGACGGGGCGACCATCGTGATGATTACGCATGATTTAGAAGTAGCCAAACGGGCAGAACGTATTTTTTTATTGAAGAACGGCATATTGAAGGAGTCGGCCAATGAAGCTGCTTACAGGATTTAAGCTGGCATGTTTGGGGCTATGGGCGAATCGTTTTCGGGTGCTATTTTCAATGGCTGGTGTCGTCATTGGAATGTTTGCGGTCATTGTGCTGACTTCGATTTCTATTGGTGTGAAAGATACGCTACTTAAGCAGATGGGGGGACTTGGCGCGGAGCAAATTTTAGTTATTCCCGGCCGAGTGCTCGATACCGTGAGCGGGCAAAAAGATCTTTTGAGCGGATTAACGAGCGTGCCGAGCACGCTGACGTATGAGGATGCGAAAGAGATAGAAAAAGTGGAACGTGTCCGCTCAGTCACACCTCACTTGGAAACTGTATCAACCGTACAGACGGGAGAAGGGAGGAATATAAAAAAGCTGCAGGCAGTCCTCGTCGGCAGCACGGATCAATACAGCAGAGTGCAGCATGCCAAGCTTGCTGAAGGGCGCTTTTTTACGAAGGAAGAGCAAAAAGCGAAAGCGAGAGTTGTCGTCTTAGGTAGCAATATTTATGAAGGGCTGCTTGGAAAAGAAAGTAGGCCGGAAGAAACAAGGGAACCGGCAGACGCAGCGACCAAGCCATGGTGGCAGCGGCTATTTTCTTCGCTTGCGCCACAGAGTGCAGCGGCCGAGAAGCAGGAAGCTTCACTTATCGGCAAAGAAGTCGTGATGAACGGGACGAATTACAAGGTTATCGGTGTTATGGCGCCAAATGCCTCACTTGGTTCAAGTACTGACAACAATGTCGTGATGCCGATTGAAACGGCTTTACAGGAAACAAATATGAAAAATTTAAACAAAATGATCGTGGAAGCGGATAGCACCGCGGTCATTGACCGGGTCGACGGTGACGTATTTGCGGCTATAAAAAAAAATCATAAGGAGATTGACTTCAGCGTCGTGAAGCAAGAGCAGATGTTGGAGGCACTTAATAAAGTCACAGCGATTTTGCAAGCAATGCTCGCTGGGATTACCGTGACAGCTCTCATTATTAGTGGAACAGGAATTATGAATGTCATGGTCATGTCGGTCAGGGAGAGGACACGGGAAATTGGCATTCGCAAAGCACTGGGAGCGACGACATTTCAAGTGATGGTGCAGTTTCTCTTTGAAACGCTTCTTCTTTGTTTTCTTGGCGGGCTGATTGGTTTGGGGATCGGCTATTTATTTATTGAACTCTGGAATGACACCATTTCTATCTTTTCGCTCGTTCTGCCGCTCTGGGCTGTGAAGCTGGCCTTGACTTCTTCGTTTGCCGTTGGTATTTTATTTGGCATTTATCCGGCATTGAAAGCGGCAAGAATGAATCCGAGCCAAGCATTGAGATTTGAGTAATAAGGAAAGCGATGTGAAAAGAGAGCTGTCCACTTTCGTAAGACAGCTCTCTATTGATCTATTTTCTTATTGTCTCATCCGCACGATGAGCAGCATAACGAAAGAGAGGAGGACGATGGAGAGCACCCATAGCCAGGCCATGGTCATATTGCCAGAATCGATGGCTATGTAGATAGCTGTCGGAATGGTTTGGGTTTCCCCGGGTATGTTGCCAGCGAACATTAAGGTAGCGCCAAACTCTCCTAAAGCCCGGGCAAAACTTAAGATGCTTCCAGAAATGAGGGCTTTAGAAGCGAGCGGTATGGAAATGAATAGAAGGACTTTCCATTCACTCGCTCCGTCGACTCTTGCTGCATCTTCGATATCGCGGCTAACAGCTTGAAAACCAGATTTGGCGGATTGGTACATGAGTGGAAAGGCGACAATAGCCGAAGCCATCACACCGGCCCACCAGGTGAAAATAATCGGTTGATGAAAGAGCCATTCAATGGCCCTTCCAGCTGGGCTGTTTTTTCCAAAGACAACGATGAGAAAAAAGCCGACCACTGTCGGAGGAAGCACCATCGGCAGCATAAGTACGGTTTCCAAAACGGCTTGTCCTTTAAAGTTCTTTCTTGCTAACAGCCGTCCCGCTAATGTTCCTGCTATGATCACTACAACACCGGCTGTAATGGCTATTTTTAAAGAAAGACAAATCGGACTTAGGAATTCTTCGATGGATGCTTCATTGAGAAGTGAAGCCATAGTCTTTAAACACCTTTAGCGCTTCATCGCTTTGCAAATAATGATAGAAGTTCTTGGCTTCTTTATAATGTTTGGAGTCTTTAATAACCCCCACCGGATAAATAATCGGTCCATGCATTTTTGGATCAGCTGTAGCCGCGATTTTTACTTTGCTTGAAACAAGGGCATCGGTTTTATAGACAATCCCTGCATCTACATTTCCAGTTTCAACGTAAGAGAGAACCTGGCGTACATCCTTCGCGTAAACGATGTTGGATTCCACTGTATTCCACAGATTCATCTTTTCCAATGTTTCCTTTGCATACTCTCCAGCCGGTACGGATTCTGGCATACCAATCGAAATCTTGCCGGCTTTTCCTAAATCTTTAAAGCTCTTAATAGGAGCCTTTTCTTGTTTTGGAGCAATTAATACAAGGTCATTGCCGAGAAGATCCAGTCCGTCCTCCTTACGGATCTTTCCTTTTTTCACTAATGCGTCAAACTTCTCTTCTGCTGCGGAAAAAAACAAGTCCACTGGCGCTCCTTGAGAGATTTGCTGCTGGAGGGAACCAGAGCTGCCGAAGTTGAATTTCAGCTTGATATTGGGATGTTCCTTTTCATAGGCTGCCTGCATATCATCCATCGCATCCTTCAGACTGGCAGCTGCGGAAATCGTTAATTCTACTTCTTTCTGTTTTCCAGTGACAGCGTTCTTGTCCGCTGATTCAGCGCTCTTATTGTTTGAGCATGCCGCCATTAGCATCAATACAAACAATAAAATGCCCGTTAGCTTAAAATGTTTTTTCATCCTCACACCCCTATTTTATAATTAGTTATAAAAGATTATATCTAATTATAACTAAACGGAAATAGTTTTTTTGTACTTTTTAAAAAATTGCTTTTTCTATTCGCCAAGGAGAATGCGTGTTTCTGTACTTGAGTCGAAGAAATGAGCTTTGTTCATATCGATTGACAGTGACAAAGTCTGGCCAGATTGAAAGTCAGCTCTTGGATTAAACCGGATAGCAAAGGAATGGGAGGAGATTTTTCCGTGCACCACGGCTTCTGCTCCCAGCCATTCAACGGCTTCCGCTTTTACTTGAATCATCGCATCGCCGTGAGGCTCTGTATAAAAGTCTTCCGGGCGGACGCCAAGAATGATCGGTTTATTTACGTATCCTTGCGTTCGCAAGCAGGCCAGCTTTCTTTCAGGAATTGGAATGGACACCGTTCCGAGCTGAAAGGCGTGCTCTGAAAGAGTACCGGCAAAAAAGTTCATGGCCGGTGAACCAATGAAACCTCCGACGAATGTATTGACTGGATTATCGTATACTTCTTTCGGGGAGCCAATCTGTTGAATGGTTCCCTCTTTCATAACAACGAGACGGGTAGCCATTGTCATGGCCTCTGTCTGGTCGTGTGTAACATAAATGGTCGTTGTTTGCAGGCGTTCATGAAGCTTTATAATCTCTGCGCGCATCTGAACGCGAAGCTTAGCATCAAGATTCGATAAAGGCTCGTCCATTAAAAAAACTTTAGCATCACGAACGATGGCACGGCCGAGTGCGACCCGCTGGCATTGCCCCCCGGAGAGCGCACTTGGTTTGCGGTCCAGGCAGGATTCAAGACCAAGGAGGAACGCTGTTTCTTTCACCCGGCGGTCAATTTCCTCCTTTGCATATTTACGAAGCTTTAGCCCAAATGCCATGTTTTGATAGACGTTCATATGAGGGTAGAGTGCATAGTTTTGGAAGACCAAGGCAATGTCGCGCTCTTTCGAGGGCACATCGTTCATTCGTTTGCCATCTAACAGCAAATCACCTTGTGAGATTGTTTCAAGTCCGGCAATCATTCGCAAAATAGTCGATTTGCCGCAGCCTGAAGGGCCAACGAATACAATAAATTCTTTCTCTTTAATATCAAGGTTAAAGTCTTCTATAGCCGTAACCTTTCTATTGTAGTTTTTATAGATGTGTTGTAATTTTAATTCAGCCACCATCATAATCCTTTCGAATATTAAATTATATGAATTATTACTCTTTATGTCTTATTATAATAACATGTCACTAGAAGAAAGAGGGGGTGAGCGCATGAATTCTGACTCATCATATACAATTGAAGAAGTGGCAAAGCTATTAAAAGTATCAAAGCTGACTGTTTATGATTTAATCAAAAAAGAGGAGCTGCCTGCCTATCGGGTTGGCCGGCAAATGAGGGTAGAAGAACAAGATCTTGAAGAGTATAAATTGAAAACAAGGACAGGTACAGCCCGTGAAGAAAGAGAGACTTCTGCAGAGCGGCAGGAAGCTAGGCCAGCGAGAAGCCAAATAGTCATCAGCGGTCAGGACATCGTACTGGACATGCTGAGCAAATATATTGAATCTCATGCTTCTTTGACGCCTTTAAGACTGTATAATGGCAGCTTAAACAGCCTCATGTCTATGTATAAAGGAGAATGTGATGTCGTAAGTGTGCATTTGTATGATGGCGACACAGGCGAGTACAATCTCCCATATGTAAAGCGCATATTAGTCAGCCAGCCGTTTATTCTTATTAATTTGGTTTGCAGAACGGCTGGGATTTATGTACAGCCAGGAAACCCGAAAACTATTAACACATGGAGTGATCTGGCCCATCTGCCTGTTAAGATTGTCAATCGGGAAAAAGGAGCCGGGGCAAGAGTGCTGCTCGATGAACAGCTGCGAATAAACGGCCTCTCTGCCAGGTCAATCGAAGGCTATGAAACAGAAGTAACGAGCCACTTTTCCGTTGCTTCCGCAGTAGCCAGCGGGCAGGCTGATGCTGGCGTAGGCATTGAAAGCGCCGCTAAAATGGTCAATGTTGACTTTATTCCTCTCATTACAGAGCAATATGATGTAGTGATTTTAAAAACAAAAGAAAATGCAGAATTGATCAAAGTCATAAAGGCAGCCGTTTCTTCGCCTGAATACCGATCTCAGCTAGAGCAGTTAAACGGTTACGACACTCGTCTTACAGGGAAGGTCATTTTTGAATCGTAGGGAAACTCCCTCTTTATCTGTCCGCTGCATGATCACCAAGAGGAGCTGCCCGGTTTGGGCAGCTCCCAGACAGTCTAAAGACTCTTTTTTTCTAATTCAGGATCATCCTCATATTGAATCACCCGGTCAATTTCCTCGTCCATATGCTTGTCGGAGTTAGCTGTCCCGTATTTAGACATCGATACTTTATAGAACACAAAGCCCATGATGACCCAGGCGAAGACGATGATCCATTCATACGGCCAGACAAGGGCAGAAGGCATGCCAGGCATATAGAGAACCGAGACTCCAAGCGCCATGAGAGCGGCAATCCAGCCGAGTGTGGTGCCGCCGGGCAGCTTAAATGGCCGGTGCATCGTCGGTAGCTTTTTACGCAGGATAATAAAGGACACAGCAACCATAAACCAGGCGACGACTAATCCCAATCCGCCGGCGTCAACGAGCCAGACTAAAGCCGGGCGTCCGAGCAGCGGAGCGGCAGTAGACAAAACAGCGATTAAGAGGATCGCTTTATGCGGCGTATTATACTTGGGATGCAGTTCTCCGAGAGATTTCGGAAGCATGCCAGATTTGGCGAGTGCATAAATGGCCCGGCTTCCGCCTACATAAAATCCAATCCAGCTTGTTAAAATGCCGCCGATTCCTCCAAGCACAAGAATGTTGCCCATCATTGGACTGTTTCCGAACGCTTTTGCCATCGCATCAGCCGTAACGAGATTCGATTCGGCCATTTCAGCCGGGGTTAATATGCGGGAAACACCGAATATAACGGCAACATACCAAACGACAGCGAGCATAACGGAAAAAATTAACAATTTACCAATTTGCTTTTGCGGGAGATTAATTTCTTCGGAAGCTTGCGGAATAACATCAAATCCAACAAACATAAAAGGAGTCATAATAATAACGGTTAATAATCCGGCCGTCCCTTTTTCGAAAAACGGCTGCATGTTGGCAGTGCTGCCTGAAATGGAGCTGCCAGTGATTAACAGGATTCCGGCAATGGCAATAACGAGTGTGAGAATAAAGGTAATGGCCATAGAGAACTTAATGCCGCGGTAATTAATCCAGGCGATAATAATCGATCCAAGAATGCCGACACCCGCCCAGGTGATTGTTACATCCCAGCCCGCAATTGTATATAAGTAACCTTTGCTGTAGTTTGGAATTAAATATTCAAAGACAGTTGGAAGAGCAACCGCCTCAAAAGCAACAACGGATACATAGCCGAGTACGATCGCCCAGGTAGTAATAAAGCTCGGTACTCTTCCCATCGCTTTATAGCTATACACATGTTCGCCGCCGGCTAGCGGGAGAGAGGAAGCCAGCTCCGCGTAAGTTAAGCCGACGAACGTCACAACGATTCCGCCAATGACGAAAGCAAGAATGGCACCTAACGAACCCGCTTCGGAGATCCACAGCCCGGTTGTCACGACCCATCCCCAGCCAATCATCGCCCCGAATGCCAAAGAAAGCACATCTCTGTTTCCTAGCGTCTTCAGAAATTTTTGTTCACTCATTCGTTCTCCTCCAATCAAAATTTAACAGAGTCGTACACGAGGTAATGAACTGGAATTACTTTACTAATTAAACAGCACCCCCTTCCCTATATGTATCCAGATATGTAAAACAAGTTGTCTTCTTCTATTATATTACATTGTTTCTGTTTATTCTAAATATTTCGTCAAATAGTCACGTATTGTTTTTGCTACCATTTTCATATTGACGATACTGTCCCTTTAAAAGATAATGATAATCATTATCAATTAATAGTTTAGGAGGATTTTTATGTTTATTCATTTTTTGAAAGAGAATCGTTATGCGGCCGGTTTATTGTTCTTTTTGCGTTTATATCTTGGATGGCAGTGGCTGCATGCCGGCTGGGAGAAAATCAGCGGCGGACAGTTTGATGCAGGAGGCTTCCTAAGCGGGGCAATTGGACAAATGTCCGGCGATCACCCGGCTGTACAGCCGTGGTGGGGCGAGTTTTTAAGAGAAGTGGCCTTGCCGAACATCGGAATTTTTAATGTGCTGGTGCCCTGGGGAGAATTTCTGGTCGGTCTCGGTTTGATTTTAGGAGCCTTCACTTCCTATGCAGTATTGATGGGGCTTGTTATGAATTTCTCTTACATGCTTTCTGGCACGACAAGTACAAATCCGCAAATGGTTATTATTGGGTTGCTTATTTTGGCTGCTGGAATCAATGCTGGAAGAATAGGCTTTGACCACTGGATCTATCCTTATGCAAAAAAGGCATTTGCCAAAAAATCGGAGACAGGCACGCTTTCTAAAAGCGCCTGAGACAGGATCATACAACTCCTTCTGGACGTAAGAGAAGATGATTCCTCAGGCAATCTAAATGATTTTTATTTTTTACCTGCTTTTTTGAAACTTTTTGGCAAAAAAGCCGTATAGGTTAGTAAAAATTAATGGAGGGGTCATGAAATGTCGTCTTATACGATACCTGAAGCGTCGAATCATAACCATATGAATGCTGTTCTACGGGCGTTTGTGCTGTCTCTTGGTGTGGCGCTTTTTGGAATGAGCGTCGGTACGGTTGTTCCGCCAGCGCTGTTTTTACCTTTGGCTGTATTAGAAATTCTTTTGTTGGTTGGTGCTTTTTTTCTGCGTAAAAGAAAAGCGGTAGGTTATACGTTCTTATATGTATTCACTTTCCTTTCCGGAATCACCACTTATCCAATTGTTGCTTACTATTTAATGACTTCCGGAGCACAAGTCGTATTGGGGGCTTTAGCCTCTACGTTTGTTGTGTTTTTGGCAATGGCCGTTGCTGGCGTGAAGACAAAAAAAGACTTATCCTTTTTAAGCGGTTTGTTGCTCACGGTTTTATTAGCACTCCTTACGTTATCGATTATGAACTTATTTTGGCCATTTTCTTCAACTGCCATGTTTGTTTATTCTATCATTGGAACCGTCCTTTTTTCTCTTTACGTTATGTATGACTTTAACCAAATGAAGCGTATGACTATTACTGCAGATATGGTTCCGCTCTTGGCACTTAACTTGTATTTAGACTTTGTTAACTTATTCATCAATCTACTGCGTGTGATTGGAATTTTAAGTGAAGATTAAAAAGAAAGGGTCAGTCTCTTAGAGAGACTGACCCTTTTGTATATATTCCATAAAAGAGAATAGCAGCCAATGAGTTGTATGATGCTGCAAACAGGAGAAACAGACTGCCTAAAGGCAGCCTGCTCTGGGCTATATGAATCCTCAAAAGCATTGGAAGGAACGGATTCTTCGCAAGTCTGTGCCAAAATATACCCAGCGCCAATTTCTCCAGCGCCATCCGGCTATAGAGTTTCTTCCTACAAAGGTTGGATAGTACCAGAAACTCTGACCGTTTGTCAGCCAAACATAAGTGTAGCGGAACAAGCATCCTCTTATGGCGCCGGGATCAATGGCGAGGGGGGAAATGCCCCCTTGTTGAAGCTGAGGGGTAAAGGCGGGAGGCGGTGAAGTTGGCGGGCCACCCGGCTGGGCTCCTCCACCCGGCCCTCCTCCTGGAATTCCTGGAGGAGGACCAGGTGGCATTCCCGGTAATCCGAAGGTCGGCTGCTGGCCGGTCGGTCCGGAAACTCCCGGAAACCCTGGAAATAGAAATTGACGGTCTTCTGGAAAATCATATAAAGCTTCACTTTCCAGTAATTGATCTTCTCCTCCAAAAGGAAAGGAAGAATAGTAATCAGAGTAATCTCTATAATCCATCTATCTGATCTCCTTTCATAGTAACTTCCATTTACAGTATGCAATCCCTTGTTTTTTTGTGATTGCTGCCCATGAAAAGGAGTAGAGTGAGGACTAGAGGATTTCTAACACCCAGCGCACGGCATATCTACATCCAATAAGGAGCGAGCGGACAGCCAGCAGCAGCAATTCCGGAATGGCGAGGAGCAAATCGAGAAAAAGGTTAGACAGGGAATAACGGTGATTTTTTTTCTTTTCACTGAAGGGCACTTCTGATCTTCCTTCCTTTTTTATCCTTATTATAAATATTTATGGAGGACTGGACAAAGATTTGGCTATTTGTTATATTAAATTAGTTACCTAAGCTAACTATTTTTTGTAGGAAGTGATTTCAATTCAAACTTTTCAAAAGTTCTTTTATCAATTGTTAATGCTATACCGCCCGTTTGAAAATCGGCTGAACACACTTCTTGGCCAGCATGGGCTCTATAGGGCGCAATGGACGGTGTTGTATTATCTGTTTAATTTTGGATCTGCCACACTTGTGGAACTAGCGAACTATCAGAGTGTGGAGAAGCCGACTATGACCCGAACGGTTCATCGCTTAAAAGAGCTCGGATATTTAGAAGCTGTGCCGACAAAGGATAAACGGGAAAAGAGAATGCAGCTGACGGAGCTCGGCAACGAGGTGTATAAGGAGGTACGGGCAACTGTAGATGCATTCGAACAAGAGATTTTAGAGGGAATTTCTGAAGAAGAGCAGTTAACAGCCATTCGTATGATGAAAGACATTCAACATAACATTTTAAAATAGGGGATGAAAGTGTGAGTCAATCAAAACCAAAATTATGGACCAAGGATTTTATTGTTGTTTCTTCTATTAACTTTGTCCTAACGCTGATTTTTTATTTATTAATGGTGACTATCGCAGTTTATGCCGTCAATGAATTCGAGGCATCAACCAGCCAGGCGGGGCTTGTAACAGGGATTTTCATTATCGGGACGTTGATCGGGCGTTTATTTATCGGCCGGATGATTGATTCTATCGGCCGCAAGAGAACATTATTTATTGGCCTAATTTTCTTCATTTTAGCAACAGCTCTATATTTTGTAGATTTAGGCATTACTTTTCTGTTGTTTAACCGCTTTGTCCACGGTCTGACACTCGGTATAGCAAGTACAGCTACCGGTACAATTGTAGCTCAAATTATACCGGCAACGCGAAAAGGAGAAGGGATCGGGTACTATACGATGAGTGCGACGCTCGCCACAGCGATCGGTCCTTTTATCGGATTGTTCATGAGCCAGCATACAAGCTTTCCGATCATTTTCTCTTTTTGTCTCGTCCTCGGATTAATTAGCCTGGCCGTTGCTTTTTTAGTGAAGGTTCCACCGTTAGAATCAGCTGTAAAAGCAGCGGAAACCAAAGGTCTGAAGCTTTCGAGCTTTGTTGAACCAAGAGCTTTGCCCATTGCCTTCGTCACGCTGGCTGTAGCTTTCTGTTACTCAAGCGTTCTTTCGTTTATTAACTTTTATGCGATTGAGATCAACCTGGTGGACGCGGCCAGCTTTTTCTTTATCGTGTATGCGGCAGCCGTTTTAGTCTCCCGTCCATTTACCGGCCGGTTAATGGATGTGAGAGGGGCTAACTTTGTCATGTATCCTGCATTTTTGCTATTTGGAGCAGGAATGCTTCTGCTCAGTACCGCAGCACACGGCTTCGCTCTGCTGGCAGCAGGCTTCTTAATCGGGCTTGGTTTTGGAAACATGCAGTCCAGCACGCAGGCAATCGCCGTAAAATTGACACCTCCTCACCGGATGGGGCTGGCAACATCGACTTTCTTTATCTTTCTTGATGCCGGCCTTGGGTTTGGTCCTTATGTGCTCGGGCTGGTTATCCCGCATACTGGTTATAGTGCACTTTATACGATTCTAGGCATTGCTGTTCTTGCATTTTCTGTTCTTTATTACTTCCTATATGGCAGAAAGGAAAAGGAGTTAAGAGAGGAAATGAGCGCATCGACCGCAATGTAATAAAGGAGAGTTCCAAACGTTTGTTTGGAACTCTTTTTTATTTTAAAAGACTTGTTGAGCTTCTAAGCATTCTTTTGTTAATGATGAGTGTCATTTCTTTGGAGGATTGAATGAAAAAATATACATTTTTATAGAATGATTATTCGTTCAGGGGAGTCAGGTTTTCGTTTGTTTATTTAAAATTCAGATAAAACTCTCTATTTTTCTCATAGATTCAAAATAAGTTTATGTAAGTATTAATTTTTTTTATAGCAAGTATATAAACCTTCAATGATGGAGCCTGAGAAACTGTGATAGGATTACAGAGTAAAAGCTTGTACAGCAGAAAGCTATTGCGCAATAGTTGTAAGCGGCTACATCGGTAGGCTATAAGCAGACTTTACTGAATCTTCACAACTGTTAGTGGTATTTATCTGAAGTTTGGTTTATACAATTTCTATGCATAATGTGAGTGAGGGAACAATCAATTTATTACTTCGTGAGGAGCGCATGTATGAAGCGAATTATCCTGTTATCAATTATTCCTTTCATCGGATCATTAGGGGGATTGCCATTTGTAAACAAAGTTGATTTGTATATTCTTGGCATGCCGTTTATTTTCTTTTGGGTTGTGCTATGGACGGTATTAATTAGTGGGTTTCTATGGTTGATTTATCACTTCGATCCTAGGAATCTGGAGGATGTGGACGAATGAATAGTGCATTAATTGTTATTTTATTATTTTTAGTGCTGTCCATCTTTTTAGGAATTAAAGCGAAAAAGGGCAAGCAGATGGATCTTGACCAGTGGGCGGTTGGAGGTCGGGGCTTTGGAGCTTTTCTTATTTTCATTTTGCTCGCTGGTGAGATGAATACGACGTTTACTTTTCTCGGCGGAAGCGGCTGGGCATATGACAAAGGGGCACCTGCTGCTTATATGATCGTTTATTTACCGCTTTCCATTATTATGATGTATTGGATTGCTCCAGCGATTTGGAAATATGCAAAGTCTCAAAAATTAGTATCTCAGCCAGATTTCTTTGCGAGCAAATATAATAGTCCATTTTTAGGGGTGTTAGTCGCTATAATCGGTGTCATTGCTATGGTACCCTACCTCATTTTACAGCTGAAGGGCCTCGGGATTATCGTTTCGGCTGCTTCTTATGGAGCGATTTCACCCTCCGTTGCCGTTGTGATTGGAGCAGCAGCCCTTACCGTTTATGTAATGGTATCAGGGATCCACGGTTCTGCCTGGACCGCTGTTTTGAAGGACTTTATGATTTTCTTTATTGTTCTTTTTCTAGGTATTTATTTACCTCTTCATTATTACGGCGGGGTTCAGCCGATGTTTGAGGCGGTAGAAAAAATAAAGCCGGGCTTTTTTCACTTGCCTGATGAGGGACTGAGCATTTCCTGGTTCATTTCTGCTACGTTATTGAGTGCAATTGGGGGGATGGTATGGCCGCATTTGTTTAATGCCATCTATTCTTCTGAAAGTTCCAGAGCGATACGAAAAAATACGATTATGCAACCGATTTATTCTTTAATGCTGCTGTTTGTCTTTTTTGTAGGATTTACTGCTATCGGACAAGTACCAGGATTAACAGGAGCTGATACCGATTTTGCCCTATTGAAGTTATCGATTCAAACATTTGATCCATGGTTTATCGGCTTAATTGGCGCAGCCGGATTATTAACAGCACTTGTTCCAGGGTCGATGCTGCTCATGGCAACGAGTACATCTCTTTCATTGAACGTATATAAGGCAATGGTGCCATCTGCAACAGGCAAGCAAGTAACAAAAGTGGCGAAATATTTAGTGCCGGTCGTTGCGCTAGCTGCCACATATTTTACTGTGAATGGCGGCAACACAATCGTTACACTGCTTTTGCTCGGTTATGGATTTATTGCCCAGCTGCTTCCAGCTCTGCTTTTCAGCTTTTTGAAACATAATTTTGTGAACAAATACGGAGCATTTGCCGGAATGGTCGTCGGTGTAGCAGCTGTTATGTATACAACATTTAACAACTCGTCTTTCGGTACACTCTTCCCATCCCTGCCACAAGTTATTAAGGATTTGGATATCGGAATTGTTGCCTTGGCATTAAATACGTTAGTGACGATTATTGTTAGTGTTATAGTGCAAGGTTTTGTCGCTAAAGAAGCAACAGACAGAAAGGAGTCTTTGTCATGATCGGTCAATTATCAGCCAAATTAGATGAAATATACCCTGAGATGGTCACTTTTCGAAGGGATCTCCATATGTATCCTGAAATTTCTTTTCAAGAGGAAATGACCCCTAAAAAAATTAGCGATTATTTAAAGGGGTTAGGGTTGGAAGTTCGCACGGAGGTAGGCGGCAGAGGAGTCGTCGGTTTGTTGCGAGGCGGAAAGCCGGGGAAAACGGTCGCTTTGCGGGCAGATTTTGATGCGCTGCCCATTCAGGACGAAAAGGAAGTTGAATACAAGTCACGTATCCCGGGAGCGATGCATGCTTGCGGACATGACCTCCATACGGCAGCCCTTCTTGGAGTCGCAAAAGTATTAAGTGAAGTAAAAGAAGAAATTAGCGGGACCATTGTTTTCATTCATCAATTTGCCGAGGAACTTACACCGGGTGGAGCAAAGCCAATGATTGAAGACGGTTGTTTAGATGGAGTGGATGTGATTTACGGAGCCCATGTCATGTCTGACGTTCCAGTAGGACAGGTAGGGGTGTGTGAAGGATATGCATCGACTGCCGCAGACGAGTTTGAGATCATCGTGCAAGGAAAAGGCGGTCATGGCTCACAGCCGCATTTAACCGTTGACCCTCTCGTTACCGCCTGCCAGCTTGTGCTGAATTTGCAGCAAATCATCAGCCGGCGTGTCGATCCGCTGAAGTCGGCTGTCCTAACAGTTGGCGCGATTAATTGTGGAAGTGCGCCCAATATAATCCCTGATGCGGCAACTATCAAAGGAACTGTGCGCACATTTGACGAAGAGACGCGCACATTAATTGAAGAAACAATCGGTCAAGTGGCTCGGTCAACTTGTGACGGAACGGGGGCTGATTGTGAGTATACTTATTATAGGGATGCGCCGTCTATGTGGAATGATCCTGCTGAAACGAGCCGAGTAGAAGAAATGGCTGCACTGCTATTTGGTGAAGAGAAAGTAGAGAAGATTTCGCCAATGATGGGGAGTGAAGATTTTGCCTACTATCAAAAAGAAGTCCCGGGCACTTACTTTTTTACAGGTGGAGAAAATCCGGAAATTAACGCCACATTTCCGCACCATCATCCGAAGTTTGATGTAGATGAAAGAGCGATGCTAATGATTGGGAAAGTATTTATCGCGGCTGCGCTGAATTATTTATCTGATGGCCGTATCCGTCCGTAAAAAATATAAATAATAAAGAAAGGCCATACAGAAGGAAAAAGCCAGCTGTGTGGCCTTTTAGCTTTGTGAGCGAATTTCCTACAGTATGGGCGCCGGTTAATAAAAGTTTGGCTATTCCCTTTTCTCATGTAAAATGAATCATTATGATAGGAAAAGTGAGTGCTGAAGGATGGAATTAAGAAATTTAAGAACATTCATGGTGGTTTCTGAACAATTGAATCTTTCGAAGGCAGCTGAACAGTTGGGCTATACACAGCCCACTGTTACTATTCAAATCAAGGCATTAGAAGAAGAGCTTGGCCACTCCTTAATCTCTCGTTCAGGGAATAAAACATTTCTAACTCCAGCGGGAAAGCTGCTCAAGAAACATGGAGAAAGGATTTTTACTCAACTGCAAGAGATGAAAGAGGATTTAAACAAACTAGATAAGTTCCAGGGAAATCTTGTTATCGCCAGCCCGGAATTTTATTGTGCTCACTATTTATATTTGATTATGAGAGACTATGTCAGCCGGTATCCTCAGGTCAATATTAAGCTGGTTTCCTGTAATAGTGTTGAAGCCATCAAGATGGTTCATGACAAGAAGGCGGACATTGGTATTGTCGGGGTTGAGTATCAGCTTCCTGGCATTGAATCAGTCATTATTGATAAAGAGGCTCTCTTATTTGTTGCCTCAACAGAATTATTGAAAAAGTTGGGAGTGTCTCATGTGCTTGAGCATTCCCCCATCTTAATCGATAAAAATCTGGAAGCCATATCAGAAAAACTATTTGAGGAGATGAATTATTCTCCCCCTTCCCTTATTGAATGCAGCAGTGAAGAGACGATCAAACGATCTGTCCTCAATCAAATAGGTGTGTGCCTTTTAGGCTCAGCCACTGTTGAAAAAGAAATAAAAGATGGAACATTAACGGTTCTTCATCGTTTTTCAAGAGAGCTCAACACGTCTATCGTTTACCGTAAAAGCCGGGAAAAGGAATGGCCCATTCAAACCTTCTCCAGTTTAGTGAAGGAAACGTGGAATTCGATAAGCAGGTAATACGAAAATCCTTCAAGTGTCTAACATTTGAAGGATTTTGATTTTACAGGGTACTGGCCGTTTGGTATAGGCTTTCAGCAGTTACGGCTACTTTGCGGGTATCGCCGCTGATTGCATGAATAATTTGGATAAGCTCTGTTACATCTGCTTCCACTCGATTAATGTGTT
Source organism: Pseudobacillus sp. 179-B 2D1 NHS (assembly GCF_045370945.1). Lineage (NCBI taxonomy): Bacteria > Bacillati > Bacillota > Bacilli > Caryophanales > Bacillaceae > Pseudobacillus > Pseudobacillus sp. 179-B 2D1 NHS. The sequence goes on along the minus strand of NZ_JBIQDP010000003.1, from coordinate 114,809 downwards.
TGTCATTTTGATCGATTGCCGAAAGAATCTGCCGAAACTTCTTTTGGGTTTGGGCCGAGTTCTCTAAACCGAGAGAAACTTTTTGTTTAACGTCGGCCGTCGTACTAACGGCCTGATTTGTGAATGAAGCCGAATTATAAACGAGTGTAGTGATCTGTTCGACAGATTGTTTGGATTGCTGAGCTAGCTTGCGGACTTCTTGAGCCGCTACGGCAAAGCCATTGCCATGTATGCCAGCGTGTGCTGCCTCGATGGAAGCATTGAGAGCAAGCAAGTTGGTTTGCTCGGCCATTTGTTTGACTATGGCAATAATATTTGTAATCTTGTCAGAAGAAAATTTGAGCTCGCCGATGATTTTTCCAAGCTGTTCGGTGCTGTCAGCAATAAACTGCAATTCAAGAAATAAAGGATTCGGTTGCAAAATAAAGACCAGGCGCATGAAGAAAGCTGGAGAGCTTGCTCTCCAGCTTTTTGCTATTTAATCAGTGAGCAGGCTGGAGCCTTTGCTTTTTAGTTTTGCGATGGCTTGCTTGCGCCACTTTTTGACGGCGGACAGAGATACGTTCTCTTGGGCAGCTATTTCTTTTGCAGTCAAATGGTAATAAAAAGTATAGATAATCCAGTTTTTTTCTTTTGTGCTCAAGCCTTCTGTATAAGAAAGCAATAATTCTAATTCAAGTGATTTCTCCTCTTGTTCATCTACTCTTGCTTCCCAAAAAAGATCATCGGGATACACATGCCGTTCTTCTATTTGGTTGGTTTTTGTCATCGCCTTCTTCATCTCGCCTTTCATATAGGCATAAGCATAATTAGAAAACAAGCCTTTGCTTTCATCGAATTTTTGTTGTGCTTGCCAAAGAGCAATTTTTCCGATTTGGATAAATTCATCTCTATCCTTATAGATGTGCAGAGTGTTCATAACATGATGAATCATGGGAGTAAACTGAGCCACTGTTTCATTAAAATTTGGCATTGAATCTTCCTTTTAGGAAGCGCGCATCCTCGTATTCCCGGGTCAAGACAAGCATAGCCGGGATCATATTTTAAGATCGACCCGGCTAACCTGTTGTTTCCAATCAGCAATAGTAAGATTCGGTGGGGAGATATGGGGATTTTAATGATGGCAAGTTAACGAAGTGATGTGAAGTGGAGAAAAGTCCTCTAATAACATAGTTCCTCACAAATATTGTGCTGGCCGTTTAAGAAAGATTACATACACGGAAGATATTGGCGCCGGTTTTTAAGAGAGTATCCGACAATGAAAAACTATTTTAAATAACGGCGATTTTTTTCAAATCTCATTGCTCTCTCCTTTTCCATAAGTATTTTTATAAAGGTATATTTTTATAGCAGATGCTAATAATTACATAATCGACAGGAATGGCCATTTGGTGTCTTCTGTACGAAAAAACTGGAAATATATGATTTTTTATAATAAAATAGTTTTATAATATTTTGTTGTTTTTTGGAGTATTTGCGAATTTATGGCGCAGATGGAGAGGTTTCTATAGGCTTGAATGACTATCAGCAAAGAAGAGAGAAGGGGGATCTTCTTTTTATAAGGAAGAAATTCAAAAAAACATCCCATCATATTTTGTCAGTTTTTTAAAAATGGATGATTGACACTTGCTTAATTTTTAAATTATACTGTGGATAATTATTTGGAATTTTATAAATATTGGTGGAATAGAGGGTTGTGTCCTATTGTTAAATTGTTCTCAAGTTGGCAGGCTGTGCCGCGAGCATACTTTGTTAGGCAAGAGGGATATCGAAAAGATTGAGGAAGTTTCACGGCAGCTTCAATTGATTGCCGATTTAACAGGAACGAATGTCTTCATAGATTGTCAGATGAAAGAACCCACTAATGCGATTGTTGTAGCGGAAGCTTCTCCTTCTACTGGTGAAACGCTCTATCATGAGCCGTATGTTGGTACAGTGGTCTATGAGCAATTTGAGCCTAGTGTATTTTTGGCTATGAGAGCAGGAAAAAGCATTCTCTTTAATAAAGCCGTGACACAAAGGGGGATTTTTGTAAAACAAAGTGTGGCCCCTATTAAAAATGACGATAACCAAGTGATTGGCATGCTTATTAAAGAGGAGCATGATCCTAAGGAAGTGCAGGAGATGAAATCGCTTTCTCATGCAACCGAGATGTTATGGGAGCTGTTCTTCGGCACGGATCATGAGCGTCCTGCCTTGTCAGATATTATGAAGGAGCACTTTATCCTTGTGGATTCTTCTATGAAAATAGTCTATGCAAATCCATCGGCCAAAAGTTTCATTACTGAGGTCTATAACTTAGATAAGTGTGAAGGAGAACCGGCAGAGCAGGTCCTGCCTTTTATTCAACCCGTCATTCATTCTAATAAGGACCTTGTAATTAAGGAAATTCAAGTATCTAAATTCTTTTTAGAGGTAAAAAAAGTAGACATCTATAAGGATGACAACGTGACGGGCATGTTGATCCTTATTCGTGATGTAACAGACTTGCGCATGAAAGAAAGAGAGCTCGTTGTTAAATCCGTCGTCATTAGAGAAATTCACCATCGGGTCAAAAACAACTTGCAGGCAGTAGCGAGCTTGCTGCGACTGCAAATCAGGAAAGGCGTATCCGAAGAAAGTCGAGGCTATTTAACGGATAGCTTGAATCGCGTGCTAAGCATTGCTTCTGTTTATGAAATTATTTTGGCAAATGATAACGTGGACGATGATGAAGTAGACATTGTCGGCTTGTCAAACAAAATTGCCCAAATGATCATTCAAAACGGCGGCTGTGACCAAGCGGATTTTCAGTTGAATTGTCGCGGAGAGCCGATCTTAGCTGATTCTAAAAAAGCTGTCTCGATTGCACTTGTTGTGAATGAGCTAGTACAAAATTCTATTAAACATGCATTTAAAAACCGTACTTCCGGAACAATTGATGTGAACTTTACTGAACAGAATGGCAAGATCACGTTAACGGTAGCCGATAATGGAGTGGGGATGAAGAAAGAAGTAAAGCGGTCACTGGGATTAGATATTGTAAAGAACTTAATTGAGCATGATTTATCCGGAGAATATTATATCGGGTCCTCCTCACAAGGAACCACTGTCATCGTGTCATTTACACTGGAGCAGGAGGGAGTAAAAGAGTATGAGTAAACGGATTTTACTAGTGGAAGACGAGTCGCTTATCCGTTTAGATATTTCCTCTATTTTGCAAGATAACGGGTATGAAGTAGTCGGAGAAGCAGGTGACGGAGAGAAGGCGGTGGAGCTAGCTTTTTCACTCAAGCCGGATTTGATTATTATGGATATTAAAATGCCTAAATTAAATGGATTAAAAGCAGGGAAGATCATTTCCAGCAAGCTGGATGTTCCTATTATTTTAGTGACCGCCTATAGTCAAAGAGAGTTTGTGGAAAAGTCCAAGCAGGCAAATGTAGTTGGCTATCTTGTCAAGCCGGTATCCGAGATGAACTTGCTGCCAGCTGTTGAAGTGGCACTGAACCAGGCTGCTAAGATGAAATCGATGCAGGAAGCAATTTTAGCAGCGAATGAGCAGGTGGAAAAACGCAAGCTTGTCGAGAGAGCGAAAGGGCTGCTCATGAAAAACTTGGTGATTTCCGAAGAAGAGGCCTACCAGAAAATGAGGAAATTCAGCATGAAACACCGGTTGTCGATGAACCAGACAGCTGATAAAATTATTGCTAAATATAAAGAGGTCTAATGACAAGTGAATAAATAATTAAGCACAGACGCTTAACGATGGTATGAAACCACCGGGAGGGGTCTGTTTTTTTATTGCATTTTATTTAAATTATTAAAAAAGGAGCGAGTTATATGAGCATGATTGGAAATATTGTCGTGTATATTATCATGACCTGTGCCGTGCTGGGAGCTTTTGCAGCTATTCGCAATCCAGAGGAAGGGCTTGGAAAAGAATTTATGAACGGCCTTCATACTGTCGGCCATATTTTTGTCCCGGCTGCAGGTATTATGGCCTCTATTCCATTTTTGTCCCGATTTATTGATTCAGTGATTGGGCCACTTTTTAATTCTGTCGGAGCGGATCCAGCTCTCGCAGCTACTGCCATATTGGCAACGGACATGGGAGGCTACCAATTAGCAAGCGTGCTAAAGGAAACATATGAAGGATGGATCATGGCTATGATCGTCGGCTACATGGCAGGCGCGACCATTGTGTTTTCAATTCCAATGGGGCTTGCCATGCTGGATAAACGAGACCATAAATACATGGCACTCGGAGTGATGTCAGGAGTATTAACGATCCCGATTGGAGCATTTATCGCCAGTGCCTTAACGCTTTTATTTAATACGAAAGTTCGTGATGTCATTGATACAACTAGTAATTCGACTTACGAGTTTGCTTTATCTTACGGTAAAATATTAGTGAATTTATTGCCGTTGCTCATTTTTGTAGTGGCCATTGCAGCGGGGCTGAAATTCTTCCCAAAAGCAATGATTCGCGGCTTTATGATTTTTGGGAAAGTGATGGATGCAGCAATTAAACTTGTCTTAGTCTTCTCTATCGTCGAAATCTTTACTGGTCTTTTCTCTACTTTATTCGGCGTATGGGGCTTTGATCCAATCATGGCTGATAAGAAAGACCAATTCCGTGCTTTAGAAACAGCAGGGTACATTGGCATCATGCTGGCTGGAGCGTTCCCAATGGTATATTTGCTTCGTAAATATGCAGCTAAGCCGTTAGAAGCAGGTGGCAGAAAAATTGGGCTTAGTTCAACCGGAAGCGCGGGTCTGCTTGCGACGATTGCCAATATATTGGCCATGTTCCAGCTCGTTCGTTACATGAGACCAAAAGACAAGGTGATCAACATTTCCTTTGCCGTTTGTGCAGCCTTTCTTTTAGGTGATCACTTATCTTTCACAGCTAACTTTCAGCCTAATTTAATTTTACCTGTTCTTATCGGGAAGATTTCTGCAGGGGTCGTTGCTATTGGTCTGGCTTACTGGTTATCGGTACCGACTGCCCTTCGTCTGGAAGAAGAGGACCGTGCAAACGGAACGATCCGCCCGGGTGAATATTTAGAAGAGGGAGAAGTAGTGGTAGATGGGAATACACAAACGCAAGAAACAGCACAATAGGAGGAAGACAAATGGGTGAAGAGAAACAACGATTTATCCAGGAATTCGTTCCTGGCAAGCAAATAACACTCAGCCACTTAATTGCCAATCCGGACCCCGATATGTATACAAAGCTCGGGATCCAGGAAGCGGGCGCCTTAGGGATACTGACGTTGACGCCAAGCGAGACAGTCATCATCGCCGGTGACCTTGCTACGAAGGCCGCCAGTGTGTCGATTGGCTTTCTCGATCGTTTTACAGGCAGTTTAGTCATCGTTGGCAGTGTGTCGGAAGTGGAAATGGCTATGATTGAAATTAATCGCTTTCTTTCCGAACAGCTCGGTTACACTTCTTCACCAATAACCAAATCGTGAGGAGAGGTGTGGAATGAAAAATAGAGTCATGTTAATCGGTTCCATCGGAGCAGGCAAATCTACGTTAACCAATGCTTTGTTAAATAAACCAGTGAAAGCGGTGAAGACGCAGGCTCTTGTTTACCATGACTGGGTAGTAGATACACCTGGTGAATATACTGAGAATCCTTTATTCTATAAAAATATCATGGCGACAGCTTTAGAAGTGACACACGTCTTTTATATTCAGGATGCTACAGGAGATAAAATGGTGTTCCCTCCAGGATTTAGCTCTGGAATTCCCAAGTTGCCGGTAGGGGTGATTACGAAAGCAGATCATCCTGCTGCTAATATAGAAAGCACGATTCAGAAACTAAAGCAAGCGATAGCGGAAGGGCCGATTATTGTGACATCCGCCCTTTCCGGAAAAAACATCGATGTATTACGAGATCTTGCTGCCTGCTGCTCCCTGGAGGAAATGAAGGAGTATGCCGCTGCACACCAGCAGCTTGATTTCATTTTCAGGTGAAAACCTTTACAACAGATGACTTTTTAGTTATATTTAACATATTACATTCACAAAAGTATAGAAACAGGCAAAGGCGCCTCTGTTGAATTCGTTGCAAACGGATTCTCAGGGGCGTTTTTTGTTTTTTTAAGGTGGTGCAAAAGTGTGAAAAGCCAAGCATCCCATGTAGAAACGTTGCTAAGTGCCGGCATTGATATGGGAACAAGCACAACGAAACTAGTAATCAGCCGTTTTTCGCTCATGAATATGGCCGGCGGAGCACACGTGCCAAGAATTGAAATCATCGATAAAGAAGTTCTATACCACAGTCCGATTTTCCGGACCCCGTTAGTGTCCTCCACAGTCATCGATATGGACGCAGTTGAGAGCATCGTGAAAAGCGAGTACGAGAAAGCGGGTGTAAAACCAGATGACATTCAAACAGGCGCTGTTATTATTACCGGAGAAACGGCTACAAAGCAAAACGCAGAGGAAACGGTTCATCACTTGTCTGCTGTAGCTGGGGAGTTTTTAGTGGCAACTGCTGGTCCAGATTTAGAAGGCATCATTGCGGCTAAAGGCTCGGGAGCCTATAACTACTCGAAGCGAACAGGGAAGTCAGTGGCTAACATTGACATTGGAGGTGGAACGGCCAATCTTGCTGTCTATGAAGATGGCAAGCTGGCAGGTACGTGCACACTTCACATCGGTGGTCGACTTATTGAGTTCAAAGATAAAAAGGTTCATAGCATTTCCCCACCTGTTGAAAGGCTGATCCGACAGGAAGGCTGGTCGCTGCAAGAGGGTGACAATAAAGACCATCCTGATATTCATAAGGTGACAGAATACATGGCAGCGGTCATCGGAAGGGTGTTGAACAAGTCGATGATAAGCGGGGATGAAGTTCTCTTGTTAGGCCATCCTCCGCAATGGGCCGGCGAGATTGACGCGATTATTTTTTCTGGCGGCGTATCAGAGTGCATGTATCAAATAGAAGATCCAACTGCTTCTCCTGCTGTTTATGATGATATCGGCATAGAGATTGCCCAAGCGATGATGAAGGAAGAGAGCCTGAAGCTTTATGAGTGGAGAAGGCCAGATGAAACAGTGCGGGCGACTGTTCTTGGAGCAGGGACGCAAACGACTGATATTAGCGGAGCTACCATTCAAGTAGAGCGCAGTCAGCTTCCTCAAAAAAATCTTCCGGTCTTTGAAGTTTCATTTGAAGGGGAAGCTTCAACGGGGGTAACCAAGTTGCGCAGCGGCATGGAAGAAGCCATTTCTATATATGACCCTAGAAACGAGGGGCAGAATTTTGTCCTCTACTTAACTAATTTACCGCATCTTAAATTTAGAGATGTTCAGTCTATTGCCCAGGAGCTTGTCAGGTGCCGGTGGCTAAAGCCAAACCCACTGCAGCCGTTCATTATTGCGTTGCAGAGTGATCATGCAAAAGTTCTTGGACAGACATTGCAGGCGTTAAAGCCGGATGAAAGTGTGCTGTGCATCGATCAAATTGAGGTGGAACAAGGCGATTACATGGACATCGGCCAGGTTCTTGAATCAGGAGTAGTGCCTGTAGTCATTAAAACACTCACTTTCCATTCATAAAGTAAGGAGGCAGGCAAATTGAAGCTTAAAACAACGATTGGCGGGAAGACCTTTCAATTTAACGATTTGAAAGATCTTTTCGCAAAAGCAAATGAGGAAAAATCCGGGGATCGGCTGGCAGGCATTGCAGCAGAAACGGTACAAGAGCGGATAGCAGCTAAGTCTGTTTTAAGTGACATCACTTTAGCTGATATTCGCAACAATCCGCTTATTGAAGCAGAAAAAGATGAAGTGTCTTTCATTATTGAAAAAGATATAAATGAACCCATTTATAAGCACATGCAGAACTGGTCGGTTGCTGAACTACGTGAATATATTTTAGATGACGAAACCGGAGATAGGGAGTTAAAGCGTATCAGCCAGGGGCTAACGAGTGAAATGATCGCAGCCGTCGCAAAGTTAATGTCCAATTTGGATCTTGTTCATGCGGCAAGCAAATTGGAGATTTTATCTACATGTAATATTACTATTGGACAGCGAGGCACACTTGCTTCAAGACTGCAGCCAAATCATCCAACAGATAACATCGAGGGAATGGTTGCTTCGCTGAAGGATGGTCTGTCTTATGGAGTTGGCGATGCGGTAATCGGCATTAACCCGGTAGACGATTCTGTTGAAAGCGTCAAAAGGCTGTTGCAAGCGAGCCACGAGTTCATTGAGGAATGGAAGATTCCAACACAAAATTGTGTGCTTGCACATGTTACTACTCAAATGAAAGCCATCGAAAGAGGAGCCCCGGCTGATATGATTTTCCAAAGCATCGCTGGGACGGAAAAGGCAAACCGCTCCTTCGGCATCTCGGCTCCGCTCCTTCATGAAGCAGCAGACATGGCCAAAAAACTTGGAACAAGTTCGGGTCCTGAGCGTCTTTACTTCGAAACCGGACAAGGCTCGGAGTTATCAGCAGAAGCTCATTACGGCATTGATCAAATGACGCTTGAATCAAGAAACTATGGATTTGCAAGACACTATAATCCTTATATTGTAAACACGGTTGTCGGCTTTATTGGCCCAGAATATTTGTACAACAACAAGCAGGTCATCCGCGCGGGTCTTGAAGACCACTTTATGGGGAAAATGCACGGCCTGCCAATGGGAGTGGACATTTGTTATACGAATCATATACGTGCCGATCAAAACGACATTGAAGACCTCGGAGTGCTCTTAACAGCAGCGGGGGTAAATTTCATTATTGCTACTCCAATGGGTGATGATTGTATGCTGAACTATCAGTCAATGAGCTATCATGACATCGCTACATTGCGACAGACGCTCGGCAAATCGCCTTCTCCTGAATTTGCTGAATGGCTTGAGAAAATGGGGATTTTTGAGAACGGCAGACTGAGCAAATATGCAGGTGATCCGACAATATTTTTCAAATAGGGGGCGAGGGGAATGAAGGAAGAATTAATTGCTTCGATTACGAAGCTCGTTGTAGAGAAGCTTAGCCAGGAACAGCCGCCTGAAGAACCCGAAATCTCTTTATGGAGCAAGAAGCCAAAAGCTCCTGCACCAGCTGAAGCAGTTCAATCAGGGCCGGAGAAGGTTCAGTTTAAACCTCTTCAGGCGGAACGGGCAAAGCGGGACAATCCGGTATCCAGGCAGCTGCTCTCTGATTCTGCAAAATTAGAAAAAAAGGAACAGCAACTTGAAGAGCTCCGCAAGAAAACACCATCGCGGATTGCTGTTGGCCGGGCTGGCAGCCGTCCAAGAACGAGCACATGGCTTCAGTTTCGTTTCGATCATGCAGCAGCAGTAGACGCGGTATACGGGGAAGTCTCTCCCGATGTATTAGAGAACCTGGGCGTTTTTTCTGTTCAGACGAGAGTGAAGGATAAGGAAGAATATATTCGTCGTCCAGATTATGGCCGCCAGCTGTCAGACGAAGCGAGGGAGATAATTAAAGAACGCTGTCAAGCTTCGCCTACGGTACAAATTGTTATTTCTAACGGATTGAGCGCTAAAGCGGTGGAAGCAAATATAGAAGATGTCTACCTGTCTTTACAGCAGTCGCTCAGTAACTTGAAGATCGATATAGGAACGACGTTCTATGTTGACAAAGGCCGGGTTGCTTTAATGGATGAAATCGGTGAAATTCTAACACCTGATGTGGTCGTTATGCTGATTGGTGAACGACCAGGTCTTGTGAGTGCAGAGTCACTGAGTGCTTACATGTGTTATAAGCCGAGAAAAGGTGTCATTGAAGCTGACCGGATGGTCGTTTCCAATATTCACAAAGGCGGCATTCCGCCGGTTGAAGCAGGTGCCTATCTCGGAACCGTCGTTCAAAAAATCCTAAAACACCAAGCTAGTGGTGTATCACTCGTCAAAAAAGAAGGCTAGGAGGTGGAACAAGCTATGCACTTACCTCGTGTAAAAGCTGAAATTCTCGCTGTGCGGGTTATTCCGAATGTGGATCAAGGCTTGGCGGAAAAGTTTAAGCTGAAAAGCCATCACCGCAGCCTCGGAATGTTTACGGTTACGAGCGATGACATTGGCTACACGGCACTGGACGAGGCGACAAAGTACGCAGATGTCGATGTCGTGTACGCCAAATCTTTTTATGCAGGAGCCAATTATTCGTCTGGCCCATTATCTGGAGAAATGATCGGCATTCTGGCTGGACCGACGCCGGAGCAAGTAAGAAGCGGACTGGAAGCAGTGGAGACGACAATTGAATCCGGCGCTTTCTTTGAAGCGTTAAATGAGGAAGAAAGCCATCTATTATACGCTCATGTCGTCTCAAGGACCGGAAGCTATTTATCGTCTTTAGCTGGAATTAACGAAGGAGATGCGCTAGCCTATTTAATCGCTCCGCCTCTTGAAGCAATTTACGGGCTGGATGCAGCATTGAAGGCAGCGGATGTGGATATTTGCGAACTGTTCGAACCTCCCTCGGAAACGAATTATGGCGGCGGCTTGTTAACAGGAAGCCAATCAGCTTGCCGAGCAGCTGCCGATGCGTTTCGGGAAACGATTATCGAACTGGCAAAAAATCCGCTTCGCTACTGACAGATTAAGTAGGGAAAGCCTTGAAGGAGTGTGAAAGTATGTCTGTAGCAATCGATCGCGACTTGCTTGCCATTCAGGAAATGCGGGAAGCGGTTAGGAAAGCAAAAGAAGCTCAGTTACGTTATATGTCTTACTCACAGGAACAGGTGGACCAGATTGTTAAAGCAGTAGCCGATGCGGCTTTCGCCATGTCTCAGGAGCTGGCTGTGATGGCTGTAGAGGAAACGGGCATGGGGGTAGCTGAACATAAAAAGATAAAAAATGAAGTAGGGTCCAAAGCGGTATATGAATCAATTAAGGATGAAAAGACTGTCGGCATCATCAGAGAAGACAAGGAAAAGAAAGTAGTGGAAATTGCTGCACCGTTTGGCGTAGTGGCTGCTATTATTCCGACAACGAATCCGACATCGACCGCTTTCTTTAAAACATTAATTGCGCTAAAAACACGCAACGCCATCGTTGTTAGCCCTCATCCTTATGCGGTGAAATGCACGATTGAAGCGCTGAAGGTTTGCGAGCAGGCAGCAGTGGGAGCAGGTGCACCAGAGGGATTGATCGGCTGGCTATCCTACGCATCGATGGAGGCAACTCAGTCACTGATGAAGCATCCGGATGTTCACTTAATTTTGGCGACAGGCGGCGGAGGGCTTGTAAAAGCCGCTTACAGCTCAGGAAAGCCAGCTTACGGAGTGGGGCCTGGAAACGTGCCGGTCTATCTGGAAAAGACAGCCAATATTGAAAAGTCAGTGGCTATGATTGTAGACAGCAAATCATTTGATTACGGAACGATTTGTGCAACAGAGCAGGCAATCATTGTGGACGAGAGCATCTTAGCTGTCACACTGCGCGAGTTAAAAAACAATGGGGCTTACTTATTGAATAAAGAAGAAAAGGCCCGTATGGAAAAGGTAATTTCTCCGGTGCCTGGCAAGGTCAACCCGAAAATTGTTGGCAGAAGCCCGCAATACATTGCTGAACTGGCCGGTATTCATATTGACGATTCCATTCGGTTATTCGTCGCAGAAGAAACCGAAATTGGCAAGGAAGTGCCTTTTTCTTTAGAGAAACTCTCCCCTATTTTTGCGCTATATACAGCAAAAAACAAAGCCGAGGCAAAGCAATTATGCAGCCGTCTTCTGGATTTAGGTGGCCGTGGCCACAGCTTATCGATTCATACAGAAGATGACGCATTGGCACGAGAATTTGCCCTTGACATGCCAGTCTCCAGAATTTTAGTCAATACATTATCTTCTGTTGGAGCCGTCGGCGGCACGACCGGGCTTGCCCCGTCCATGACACTTGGCTGCGGGTCATTTGGTGGCAATATTACCTCTGACAATATCACAGCCCGTCATTTGCTCAATATTAAGCGGATGGCCTATGGAATTAAAGAGGTGAACCTTCCGAAAAAAGGAAGAGGATTATCATCCAGCTTGCCAACAGGAAACGCAGATACCGAGCAGATTGTAAAAAGTGTGATCGCTTCAATGGGAAAAAGTGCAAAAGTAAATGTAGAAGAAGTCGCGGAACTAGTCAATAAAGTCATTGAACAATACAGCAAATAAAAATTAGGAGGAATGTAAAATGGCAAGAGAAATGACAGCATTAGGAATGATCGAAACAAAAGGATTAGTTGCTTCAATTGAAGCAGCAGACGCAATGGTGAAAGCAGCAAGTGTTCACTTAGTTGGAAAAGTTCATGTTGGTGGCGGTATCGTTACCGTATTAGTACGCGGCGATGTAGGCGCAGTAAAAGCGGCAACAGATGCAGGAGCAGCTGCTGCTCAGCGTGTTGGAGAGTTGAATTCTGTCCACGTTATCCCACGCCCGCATAATGAATTGGAGTCTATTTTGCCAAAAGCCCCAGAAATCGTAGAGTAAGCAAAGAAGTGTAAGAGGAGAGGTGAACGCTCATGGATTCAGAATGGATTCAATCCATTGTGGAAGAGGTAATCCAACAGTTGGGCAGAAAAGAGCTGGCACAAAGGCCAAATCACATTCCAATCGCTGTATCGGCCCGTCATGTTCATCTGTCTGAACAGCACTTGGCTGCTTTATTCGGCCCGTCTTATGCACTGAAGAAAAAAAGTGATTTGTCACAGCCGAATCAGTTTGCTGCAGAAGAAACAGTTATTTTATCAGGTCCGAAAGGCGCGATCGAACGGGTTCGCGTACTCGGGCCTTCGCGCCATCTTACCCAAGTGGAAATAAGTCAAACAGATGCGTTCAAACTTGGACTTAAGCCGCCGATCCGGCAATCTGGTGATATTAAAGGATCTTCTCCAATTACCGTTATCGGTCCGAAAGGCAGTGTCTATCTGCCAGAGGGATTGATTATTGCACAGGCACATATTCATATGGCGCCAGAGGATGCGGAGCGCTTTCAAGTGCAGGATGGCCAGTACGTTCAAGTCAGGGCGGAAACAGAACGGCCGGTCACTTTTGAAAAGGTACTTATTCGTGTATCGCCTTCTTACCGCTTAGAAATGCATATCGATACTGATGAAGCCAATGCAGGCTTTATCCGCTCTGGACAAGTAGGCGAAATAATTGTTGAAGGCCAAAGGCAGCCTGTCCAAGCTGCTCCTGTAGTGCTGCAGGAAAAGCCAGTGCTAAGCACTGTTTTTGAAGGCAAGCTCTTATCTCAGCATGAAGTCAAACAAATGAATGAAGAAGTGATTCGTGTTGGAAAAGGAACAATCGTTACCCCTTTAGCCAAAGACACAGCACGTGAGTTAGGAAAAAAAATCCAGGTGATCGACAAGTAAGGCGGTGAGGAGATGAGAATGGGAACTGTTATTGGGAATGTATGGGCGACAAGAAAAGAAGATGGACTTACTGGATTAAAGCTATTGTTTGTCCAGCCTATCCATCCTGATGGTTCATCTATCCATACACCAATTATTGCAGCTGATAGAATTGGAGCGGGCATAGGTGATCAGGTGATCATTACAGAAGGAGGATCGGCCCGATTTATTATGCCGGACAATCCTCTTCCGATTGACGCTGTCGTTATTGGAATTGTCGATTCCACTGAGATTGTACAACAGTAGAAAGGAGTGGGATGGATGCCAAAAGCTATTGGAATGATTGAGACACGCGGATTAGTTGGTTCAATTGAGGCGGCAGACGCCATGTTGAAAGCGGCAAACGTCGAATTAGTCAATCAAGAAAAAATTGATGGTGCCCTCGTTACCGTTCTCGTAGAAGGAGACGTAGGCGCTGTCCAGGCAGCAGTTGATGCTGGAAGAGAAGCAGCAGCACGTGTTGGAGAGTTGGTTTCTGCCCATGTCATCCCCCGTATGGATGAAGAAACATATGGGATGGTTCAACGACGAAAGCAACTAAATCAAGCTTCTGAAATAGAAGAAAAGTCTGCTGTTAAGCCGGCTCCTGCTTCTAATCGTACGAATCGGAAGAAAGCTGAACCAGCCCCTAAAAAAGAAGAATAAGGTAGAAAGGAGCAAATGCCATGGCATTTAAGCGTCCAAAGATTGCGGTGATCGGTGCAGGCTTTACCGGGGCAACAACTGCTTTAATGATCGCCCAAAAAGAGTTGGGAGACGTTATTCTAGTTGATACACCTGAACAAAGCAATCCGACAAAAGGAAAAGCGCTCGATTTGCTGGAAGCCGGCCCTGTACAAAAGTTTAATGCGAAGATTAAAGGGACAGCTGATTATAGGGAGATTCAAGGCGCAGACATGGTAATCATTACGGCGGGCATTGCTAGAAAGCCAGGTATGAGCCGTGATGACCTGGTTTCGACGAATGCTAAAATTATGCGTTCCATCTCGCAAAAGGTGAAGGAATATGCCCCGGACAGCTTTATCCTCGTGTTAAGTAACCCAGTCGATGCAATGACATATGTTTGTTACCAAACAACTAATTTTCCAAAAAACAGGGTGATTGGTCAATCGGGAGTACTCGATACAGCGAGATTCAACACATTTGTTGCCGAAGAATTAAATATCTCTGTGGAAGACATTTCTGGATTTGTCCTTGGTGGACACGGAGATGATATGGTTCCCCTCGTCCGTTATTCATACGCGGGAGGCATTCCATTGGAAAAAATTATCCCGAGTGATCGGCTGGAAGCCATTGTGGAAAGAACAAGAAAAGGCGGCGGCGAAATCGTCAACTTGCTTGGAAACGGAAGTGCGTACTATGCTCCGGCTGCTTCTCTTGTGACAATGGCGGAAGCGATCATCCGTGATAAAAAAAGAATTCTTCCATCCATTGCTTATCTGGAGGGAGAATACGGCTACCGGGATTTATATCTGGGTGTGCCGACGATTATCGGGGGAGAAGGCATTGAAAGCATCATTGAATTGCCGCTTACCGCTGAAGAAAAAGCTGCTCTCGATAAATCGGTTCATTCCGTTAAACAAGTGATGGCTATTCTGGAAAATTGATAGAAACTATTCGCAGTATGGTTGAGGAGAGCAGAAAATCAAGGCCCTCTTGCAGTTTAATAGTCAAAGTGGAAACTCCTTTGTAGAAGATTTGTTTGTTATTAACAAATCAACTTCTACAAAGGAGTTTTTTTATTTCAGAAAAAGCTGGCCCTATTAAATATAGGGGGAACCCCCTATAGTATCACGAATAAGTATCTTCTATCATGAATATATAAGCACAGAGTTACTCACAGGGACAGAGCTTGTACTTGTCATTATTCTAACTGGGAGGAAGATAAAGATGAGTGAACACTATCGTATTGTCATCGTTGGCGGGGGCTCAGCAGGCATTAGCACCGCTGCTAGATTGTTGAATGGAATGAAATCGCTTGCGAACGATGTAGCCATTATTGATCCAGCAGATAAGCATTATTATCAGCCGCTGTGGACGTTAGTTGGCGGGGGAGCAGCCAAGAAAGAAGATACAGAACGCAGCATGGAGGAGGTTATTCCGGAAGGAGCCGTTTGGATACAACAAGCCGTTGCTTCTTTTACTCCTGAAGAAAATAAGATTCAGTTAGCGAATCGGGAGTCTCTTTCTTACGATTATTTAGTTGTAGCAGCTGGAATCGAAATCCACTGGGAGGGCGTGAAAGGCTTGAGAGAAGCCCTCGGCAAAGGCGGAGTCTGCAGCAACTATTCGTATGAGTATACAGATTATACGTGGGAAGCGATCCGCACATTTAAAGGCGGCAATGCTGTGTTTACGCATCCGGCCACACCAGTAAAATGCGGGGGAGCTCCGCAAAAAATTATGTATTTGGCGGAAGATCATTTTAGCCGCACGGGGCTGAGAGAACAGACAAACGTTATTTTTGGTTCGGCCAACCCGGCGATTTTTGATGTTCAGAAATACCGTGAAACATTAGAAAAAGTGGTGGCTCGCAAAAAAATTGATGCCCGCTTTCGTGAAAACTTAGTTGAAATCCGGTCAGCCCAAAAAGAAGCGGTATTTGAAAATATAGATACGAAAAAGCAAACAACAGTGAAATACGACATGCTCCATGTCACTCCGCCCATGCGCGCGCCTGGCTTTATCCGTGAAAGCTCTTTAGCAGGGGAAGCAGGCTGGGTCGATGTTCATCCAAATACACTTCAGCACCATAAGTATGAAAATGTGTTTGCCCTTGGCGATTGTGCGGATCTGCCAACGTCCAAAACCGGCGCAGCGATCCGTAAGCAGGCTCCAGTTGTAGCGGAAAATATGCTTGCCCTCATAAAAGAAGAGCCGATGAAGGCAGCATATGATGGGTATAGCTCTTGTCCACTTGTAACAGGCTACAATAGCTTAGTATTAGCGGAGTTTAAATATGGAAAAATACCGAGCGAATCTTTTCCGATCAATCAGGCGAAAGAAAGACGCAGTATGTATATGATGAAAAAAGATTTGCTGCCCATTATATATTGGGATGGCATGTTGAAAGGGATTATGTAACAGCGGGAAGGGAGTGGAGAGAAATGACGGTTTCAATTTCAAAACAGGACTGGGTCGATGAGTTAAACAAACCGGAAGTGCAGGCTTCTCTTCAAAAGCTGATTGAAAAACTGCCTGATTTAACAGCAAAGATAGAGCAGGCAGACCAGTTATTAACCTTTGGACAATCTGTTCTGGAAGATGAACATACGATGGAAAAAGTGAAAAAGAAGATTGACGGTATAAATATCGATATGAACACACTGGAAGCTGCCCTTCGTTTGCTGGAGAAACTGCCTCTATTGTTAGAACTGATGGAAAAGCTGGAGACAGTTGTTCAATTTGTGGAAAATGTATTAGCTGATGAAAAGTCCATCGCTTATTTGCAAAATAGTGTGGAAGAATATACAGAACCGATTCGTGAGAAAGTGGAAAAAGGTCAATCTCTATGGGAAGAAGTACAAGCAAAAGCAGAGGCGAATGCACAGCATATTTCTCTCTTTACCGTATTAAAGTGGATGAAAGATCCATCGGTGCAGCGAGTATTATCTTATGTGCAAGCACTGATTGAAACATTGCCTAAAAAGACTCAATAGAAGCAGAAAACAGGGAGAGTGACGGACATGTTATTGCGTTATTTTTATGATGAAAAGCTAGCTCATGCTTCGTATTTAATCGGCTGTCAAAAAACAGGGGAATCACTTGTTATTGATGCATCCCGCAATATTGAACAATATGTCGAGACGGCTAACAAAGAAGGGCTGAAGCTGACAGCTGCAGCAGAAACACACATCCATGCGGACTTTGTGGCAGGTTCTCGTGAGATAGCCGAACGGTTTGGGGCAAAAATGTATGTATCCGATGAAGGGGACGAAAATTGGAAATACCAAAATCTTGAAAGGATTGATCATCAGCTGTTGAAAGATGGTGATACGTTCAAAGTCGGAAACATCACATTGGAAGTGATGCATACACCGGGGCACACACCAGAAAGCATTTCTTTTATCCTGACAGATCACGGCGGCGGTGCCGATCGTCCAATGGGGATTTTTACCGGCGACTTTGTGTTTGTCGGTGATGTGGGCCGCCCCGACTTATTGGAAAAAGCAGCAGGGTACAGCGGAACAGCAGATCAAGGGGCAAAGCAAATGTTTACCTCTATTCAACGCTTTAAGCAGCTTCCTGACTATTTACAAGTATGGCCGGCTCATGGAGCGGGAAGCGCGTGTGGTAAAGCATTAGGGGCGATTCCCTCCTCGACAGTCGGCTATGAAAAGATGTTTAACTGGGCAATGAAATGTAACGATGAAGCGGCTTTTGTGAAAGCTTTGCTCGATGGCCAGCCTGAGCCTCCTAAGTATTTCGCTATCATGAAGCATGTGAACAAAGTTGGTCCGGCTTTGCTGAAGAATGTGACGGTGCCTGTTGAAGAGATGGATGCTTCTGCCCTTCATGAATGGCTTAAGCAAGATATGGTTATTGATACGCGTTCAGCGGCTGAATTTGCTAAAGAACATATTCCAGGAACGGTAAATATTCCGTTTAATAAATCATTTACAAACTGGGCTGGCTGGCTCGTGAACTATGAAGCCCCGCTTTATCTGTTGATTGAGGAAGGTCAACTTTCTGAGATATTAATAGGGCTTCGCTCCATTGGGATCGACCGTATAGAAGGCTATATGAATGTGAAAACTGCTTTAGCTCAAGCTTCTAAATTAGAAAGTTATATGAACGTAGAGCCTGTGGAAATGCAGGAAGCAGTAGAAAAAGGAGAAGTGGCTGTACTGGATGTCCGGAATCAATCAGAATGGGACGCCGGACATATTCCGGGAGCCGTTCACATGATGCTCGGCACACTGCCGGACCGCTTAGAGGAAGTGCCGCAAGATCAGCCGCTTCTTATTCAATGCGGTTCAGGTGTGCGGTCTGCGATTGCGGCGAGCATTTTACAGGCGAAGGGATTCAAAGAGGTAAAAAACCTTTTAGGGGGCTTTTCACGCTGGAAGAAAGACGTGCCACAGCTCGTAAAATAACGGTTCTTTCCTACAAGACAGTTGCTTGTTCAATCAGTTTTAAGAAAGCATATCGTTGATCAAGAAGCGGAAATCAATCTTCTCCTTGGGAGGACCGACATAAAAGAATAAACGAAACCGCCGGCAGACGTGAATCACCGGCGGTTTTTCGCTTACAATAGTGGAAAAGAAAAATGAAAGGATCAGGCCAATGGAACAGTATCCGGTAGACCCAAAATACTTGAATCAAATATTTGAACATATTCAAGACGGCATTATCGTTATGGATCAAAACCGTGAAATCTTGCTGATGAACCCTGCAGCCGGTCGGCTCACTGGCTGGGCGGTCGGCGAGCATGTTCCTTTTTGCTCTTATTGTAAGGAACGAAAGGCTGAAGCCGGCGAAAACCGCTGTTATTTAATTGCACGCAATGAAGTGCCATATTTTTTATCGCAAATGCCTGTTTACCACGGAAAAAAGCTTGACGTCGAGATGAGCACGGCTTTGATTTACCAGGATCAGGACCACCAGGAAAAAGAGTATTTGCTCGTATTGCGCGATCAGACCTTGCGGCAAAAGGAAGAGGAAGTCCGGCTGTCGAAAATGATGATTAAGCGTTTGATCGAGGTGCAGGAGCGGGAGCATAAGCGGCTGGCTCATGAGCTTCATGATGGCGTCAGTCAGTCGCTCTACACTATCTCTGTTGCATTGCAGGCGATTGAATCGACCATTCAGGCTGATGAGCGGCTTCATGATTATGTTAATGAGGTGCGGGCAGAGCTCCAGCGCGCGATGTCAGACATTAAAGCGTATTCCCACCAGCTTCGGCCGACGAGCTTGGACGGGCTGGGACTCGTTTCCGCGTTGGAAACGTTAATCCATACAATTCAATCCACTTCTTCTTTATCGATTGAACTGAAGACCAATATTAGCGGCCGGTTGCCCTCGGCAGTGGAGATCAATGTCTACCGAGTTATACAAGAGGGTCTTCATAATGTCGTGAAGTATGCAGAAGCGAAAAAAGTCTATTTATTGCTCGTAGAAGATCAAGGGCGATTGATTGTAGAAGTCCATGATGATGGGAAGGGCTTTGATCTAGAACAGGCCAAAGGCGGGCTCGGGCTAGAACATATGCGTGAGCGGATCGAGCAGCTGAACGGACATTTTCATATTGAATCCGCACCGGGTAAAGGAACAACCATTTTAGCGAAAATGATGTTAGATGAAAGCGGGGAAGAGATCGATGAAAGTCATGGTAGTTGATGATCATGATTTAATCCGGAAAGGGATCATTTTACTGTTAGAAAGCTATGCGGATATTGAAGTGGTGGCTGATGCAGGAGACGGTCACGAAGCGCTCGTCCTGGCGATGCAGAAAGAGCCGGATGTCGTCTTGATGGACATTTCCATGCCGAATGGACTGGATGGGTTTACAACAACGAAACAGCTTCTTCATCAGCAGCCAACTATGAAAGTCGTGCTGTTAACGATGCACGATGAAGAGGCGTATATTCGCAAGGCGATCCAGTCGGGAGCCCATGGCTATATTTTAAAGAAAAGCCAAGGGAGTGATTTGTATGAAGCAATTTATAATGTGCATCAAGGGCACCGTTATTACCGAACCGACTTAAGCGAAGAGCAAATTGACAAGATGATGAAAGAAAAAGAAAAGCCGTCTTCCCCGTTAACCCTAAGAGAGCAGGAGGTTTTGCGGCTGACGGTGCTCGGTTATACGAATAAAGAAATCGCTGAAAAGCTGCATATTAGCGCAAAAACCGTCGAAAATCATAAAGCGAATATTATGAACAAGCTGGATTTGAAGCAAAAACATGAAATGATTCAATATGGCATTAAAAACTATTTTTCCGATATTCATTAAAGAACGCTGGCTATCGTGTTCAAGAGGGTGTTCCAAAGCAACATAGGAACATCCTCTTTTTATGCTTTCGCTCCAAACCTTCATAAAGTAGCCAAAAACGCGAGAGGAATAGGGGGATGCCCCTATGTCTCGGTGCTCGCTTTCTTTCTATACTGAAAGGGAAAGGTGATTTCTTATCAATCACAGTAGAAAGGAAGAGATACGATGAAAAAAAGAGAAACAGCTTATTTCTGGACAGCGATGATGGTGGCTCTTGGTAGTATACTCAGCTTGATGATGATCTAGGAGGGGGAAATATGTCATATGATGCTGTTTTATATAGTCGTATATTAACCGAGATGACACTCGCTTTTCATATTTTGTTCGCTACGATCGGTGTCGGCGTGCCGGTGATGATCGCGCTCGCCCAGTGGATGGGATTGAAGCATAATGATGCTCACTACTTATTGCTCGCCCGCCGCTGGACACGGGGATTTACGATTACCGTTGCGGTCGGAGTTGTAACCGGGACAGCGATTGGGCTGCAGCTCAGTCTGCTCTGGCCTTCCTTTATGGAACAAGCGGGACAGTTAATCGCGCTGCCGCTTTTTATGGAAACGTTCGCCTTTTTCTTTGAAGCGATCTTTTTAGGGATTTACTTATACACATGGGACCGGTTCAAGAATCCGAAACTTCATTTGCTGCTGCTTGTTCCGGTTGTAATCGGCTCTTCCATGTCCGCTTTTTTCATTACAGCTGTAAATGCGTTTATGAACACACCGCAAGGGTTTGATCTTGTCAACGGAGTGTTTGTGAACGTTAAACCGCTTAAAGCAATGTTTAATCCGGCCGTCCCAACGAAAGTAGGGCATGTGCTCGTATCGGCATACATGACGTCCGCCTTTATATTAGCGGCGCTTGCCGCTTATCATCTGCTTCGCGGCAGAAAGCATAGCTATTATAAAAAAGCGTTGCGGATCACATTAATTCCTGCATTAGTTTTTTCAATCGCTACGGCGCTTGTCGGCGATTTATCCGGAAAGTTCTTGGCAGAATACCAGCCGGAGAAACTTGCTGCCGCAGAGTGGCACTTTGAAACGGAAGGAGAAGCCCCACTAATTTTGTTCGGGAAATTGGATGAAGAACAAAAGGTGAGCGGTGCGGTCAAAATTCCATGGGCTTTAAGCATTTTAGCAGGGAGCTTGCCAAGCACGGAGGTGGTCGGGCTTAATGAGTTTCCAGAAGATGAACGTCCGCCGTTGTATATTCATTACTTGTTCGATGTTATGGTCACATTAGGCATGGTGTTGCTCTTGATTTCTTTCACTTATGTTGTGTTGTCAAAATGGAAGCCAAAGAAGATGTATAATAAATGGCTGCTGAGAGCGGTTGTACTGTCTGCTCCGCTTTCATTGATCGCCATTGAGGTCGGCTGGATTTTCGCTGAAGTGGGCCGTCAGCCATGGATCTTACGTGGCTATTTGAAAACAGTGGAAGCGGCTACGTCTTCTCCTCATGTGGATACAATGATTATGGCATTCGGTGCTTTATATGTTCTTCTAGGTGTAGGGGCAGTCGTGGTCCTGCGCAACATGTTTAAGAACAATCCTGCAGAGGAGGAACTAGAGGCAAGGGGGAATTTACATGTCTCTTGAGTTGTTAGGTATCAGTGTGTTGTGGCTCTTTTTGTTCGGTTATGTTATCGTCGCTTCTGTTGATTTTGGAGCTGGTTTCTTTAGTCTGTACAGTGATTGGACGGGACAGAAGCATGTTCTTCACAAAATGATTCAGCGCTATCTTTCCCCGGTATGGGAAGTGACGAATGTGTTTCTCGTTTTCTTCTTTGTGGGCATCGTCGGCTTTTTTCCGAAGACGGCCTATTACTTTGGTTCCGCCCTGTTAGTGCCAGCGAGCGTTTCAATTATATTGCTGGCGATCCGCGGCTCCTACTATGCCTTCGGTACGTACGGGTCAAAAGAAAATAAGCTTTATAGTTTTATATACGGAATCACCGGTGTATTAATCCCAGCTTCGCTGACGACAGTGTTAACCATTTCCGAGGGGGGATTCTTGGACATTACGGACAGCGGTGTTCACTTGAAAATGACAGAGCTGTTAACGAGTTCATACTCATGGAGCGTTGTGTTGATTTCTCTTGTAAGTGTGCTATTTATATCGGCTGCTTTTTTAACATATTATGCACGGAAGGCAGAGGATTACAAGGCTGAACAGCTTGTCCGCCGCTACACGCTCGGCTGGAGTGCTCCTTCGGTCATCGCGGCGATTATCGTCTTCTATGCTCTTCGTTCACATAACTCTGAGCACTTCGCCCGGATGGTCGATTTTTCCTGGATGTTCGTTGCTTCGCTCGGCTTTTTCGTTACCGCGCTTGCTTTATTTTACAAACGAAAGGCATACGGCACTGCTTTTTTAGCGGTCATGCTCCAGTATTTCACCGCTTTTCTGGCATACGGGATCTCTCATTATCCTTATCTGCTGTACCCGGTGCTGACAATCTACGATGGGTTTACGAACAAAACGATGGCGATTTATTTAGTTGTGGCGTTTATTGCCGGACTGCTGCTTTTAATTCCGGCGCTGTACCTGCTGCTGAGACTGTTTTTATTTAACCGCCAATATGTAAAAGGAATGGAATAGGAGGGATGGACCCATGCATCATTTTTTGATTATGTATACTCCTGTTCTTATAGTGATCGCTTCCTTGGTGAGCGTTTTTGTCTGGGGGGCGAAACAGAAAAAACTTGATTGAATATGGGAGTGGTAGAAATGGATCTTTCTTATTGGCTTGTTATTTTTCTCATCGGTTTTATCGGGTCGTTCATTTCGGGAATGGTCGGAATTGGTGGCTCGATTATTAAATACCCGATGCTGCTGTATATTCCGCCGCTTCTTGGATTTGCTGCTTTTACCGCTCATGAAGTGTCGGGGATTAGTGCGGTGCAAGTGTTTTTTGCGACCATTGCCGGTGTTTGGGCGTACCGAAAGAATGAGTATTTAAATAAAAAGTTGATTATATACATGGGGGGGGCTGTCCTGCTCGGAAGCTTTGTCGGCGGTTTTGGCTCTGAGAGATTGTCAGAGGAAGTCATCAATGTCGTTTACGGCGTGTTGGCTGCACTCGCTGCTATCATGATGTTCGTGCCGAAAAAGAACCTGGACGACCGGCCGATGAGTGAAGTGACGTTTAACGGCTGGCTCGCCGCCGGTCTTGCTTTTGTCGTCGGCATTGGAGCGGGGATTGTCGGAGCGGCCGGAGCATTTTTGTTAGTGCCGATTATGCTTGTCATCTTGAGAATTCCGACTCGGATGACGATTGCTAGCTCTTTAGCTATCACCTTTATTTCATCCATCGGCTCAACGGCTGGAAAGCTCATGACCGGCCAGGTGCTGTTCGTGCCGGCCATTATTATGATTATTGCTAGTGTGATTGCCTCACCGCTTGGCGCTAAAGCCGGCCAAAAAATGAATACGAAAACTTTACAATGGCTGCTGGCGATCCTGATTGCCGCGACAGCTATTAAAATTTGGCTCGATATTTTGTAAAACTTTTCCTTGCAATCGGAAAATTCCAAGTATAAAATAGGAACGTATGTTTCTATTTGGTGATTCAGGGAAGGGGTGTTTTCTATGTCTGCTGATCGTAGCCTTAATTTGCCGAAAGAATTGGAACCGTATCGAGAAGAGCTGGAGCAGACGGTGGAGCCGGTAGTAAAGATTGCAGGCCTCCGTACGAGCACGGGTTTGCTTGATAGTAAGTTTGGCGGTCATCCGTATTTGCCTAAAAATATGGAGCATCCGAAAGATGAGAACGGGGTCTATCTCCAGCTGCTGGCTCAAATTAACTTTGCCGAAGTACCGCCAATGAAGGACTTTCCAAAGAAGGGCATCTTGCAATTTTACATTGCGCCAGAGGATGATTTGTTAGGAATGGATTTCGAGGACGGAACAAGCCAGAAGGATTTTCGAATTCTTTACCATGCGGATGTTACGGATGATCGGTCAAAGCTTACAACTGATTTTAACTACATAAAGCCCGGAGAAGAAGAATTCTTTCCGGTGACACATGAAATTAAATTATCATTTGAATTAGATGAGGAGCCTATATCTGAAGGTGATTACCGCATGGAGCAACTTTCCATTGATTTAGAGGAAATGAGCAGCGGCACGGAATTGGGTGAAATCTATGCAGAGGCCTTTGGAGCCACAGGATCGAAAATCGGCGGCTATCCTTTTTTTACTCAGGAAGACCCGCGCAGTTACAGGGAAAAGTATCGGAATCACAATGTGCTGCTGCTTCAGGTGGATACAGATACGGACCTTGATATCATGTGGGGAGACAGTGGAGTCGGAAACTTTTTTATCACAAAAGAAGATTTGCGGAACCTTAACTTCACAAATGTTCTCTACAACTGGGATTGTTATTAACTGAAGGAGATGAGAGGCTAAATAGCCCCTCATCTCTTTTTAATGTTTCTCAATCAATGGTTGAAGTGCGGATTCGTACACATGATAATCCTGAGGAGAGAAGAGCGTCATTACAACCTCACCAAACGAATAATTTTGCAAAAAATGAACGATCGTTTGGAGAGCCGTTGCTGAAGCCAGCCTAATAGGAAACCGATAGACGCCTGTAGAGATAGAGGGAAAAGAAATGCTCGTTATTTCCTTTTCCATAGCAAGCTGTAAGGCGTTTTGATAGCAGTTTGACAGCAGCGCTTCTTCATTCTGCGTATTTTCGTGCCAGATCGGTCCAACTGTGTGAATCACATAGCGCGCGGGAAGGTTATATCCGTTTGTAATAACTGCTTCTCCTGTCGGTAAGTACGCTCCTTTTAATGCTTCTTCTCGAATTTTTCTGCATTCCTCAAGCAATTCTTTGCCAGCGGCACGGTGAATGGCTCCATCCACACCGCCGCCTCCGAGCAATGCTCCATTCGCCGCATTGACGATAGCCTCTGTCGTTTGTTTTGTAATGTCTCCTGTCACCAGTTTCAGAGAATTGCCGTTAACCTTCACTTCCATTGTGTCACTCCCTTAATTAGTTTTGTCATGAAATAAAGAGCGGGTACCGTTAATTTTAACGGTACCCGGTTTGATTACTTTTTATCATTCAACATGAATTGAGGCAGGGCAAAGCTTGCTTCTAAGATACCCTTGTTGAAATATTTCGTCGTTTCTTCATAGTCTGGCTGAGTAAAGGATTGATGTTTTTTGGAGGCAAGAGTAAAGCTCCAAAGGCCGCCGGGATAAGTTGGAACGACAGCTGTATATGGTTTTACAATAGGAAATAACTGATTTAAAGATTGATAAGTATTTTGCATTGTTTCTTTATAGAAAATCGGTGATTCACTCTGGCAAACCATCAAACCGTCTTCTTTCAATGCATCGAAGACGTTTTTATAAAAACCGAATTCGAATAATTCAGTTGCGGGTCCGACTGGATCAGATGAATCAACAATGATCACATCAAATTCGTTTGTGTGTTCTTTCATGTATTGAATGCCATCTGCAAAAATATAATGGACACGATCGTCTTCAAGTCCGGCAGAAACGCCTTTTAGGTGCTCTTTGCTCGCTTTGACAACGAGTTCATCAATTTCACAGAAATAAAGCTCTTTAACACTTGTATACTTAATAATTTCTCTGGCTGCGCCGCAGTCGCCGCCACCAATAATTAACACTTTTTTCGGTTCGGGATGGATATGGAGCGGAACATGGGTGATCATTTCATTATAAATGTATCCATCTTTCTCAGTTGATTGTACAACTCCGTCCAGCACGAGCATTTTTCCAAAATCATAGGTATCAAGAACCATAATATGCTGGAAAGGAGACTGCGCTGTGAAAATGATCTCTTTGATACGGTAGCTTACTTTTAAGTTATCCCGATCATCTTCCACAAGCCACATTTCCCCCTCGATATTTTTTATGTATTGGTTAACTTTTTCCTCCTTCATAACGGTAACCTCCTAGTACTTTTTCGTTTCTACCGCCCATCTTATACAATCCCTTGTCCAATGTCTATTCTTTTTCCTAGTTTTAAAAATTATAGGCTTCTATCATCATGAAAAATCATCAAAACTGAAAGTGAGATTGCAATTTTGAAAGAAAACGAAACGGTTCTTGCTATTTTTGTAAATGTAAAACAAGAGAAAAGAGCTATTTAATAGGTACAAAGAAAGGATCAAAAATAATTTGACATATATTTTGAAAATTCAATAAATTGGCTTGTTACTTGCTTATAGAAATTAACTCTTAAATGAGGAAGAAATGCAAATAAGCTTGTAGGGGGATGATGAGATGGTAGAAAGATTACAGCCAGCGGAGCAGGGAGAAATCAGCAGAGAAGAGAAAAAAGATGACTTCTCACTGGAAAAAGTGCCTGTAGAAGGCCGGACGATGGGCTGGGCAAGTATTACAAATGTCACGCTAGGCGTGGCAACGGCTATGCTATTTATCCAAATGGGCAGTTTAATGGCTATTTCATTTGGGGCAGTGAACGCCTTGCTGGCAGAGATTTATGCAACAATCGTAGCAGGGGGAGTCGGAATAGGGATTTGTTTTTATGCCGCGAAGTCAGGGTTAAACGTAAATTTAATGGCAAGAGGCGGTGGATTTGGCTATTTTGGCGCTTCGATCACTTCATTGATTTATGCACTCAATTTTATTATGTACTGTGCGATCGAAGGGTCAATTATGGCTTCGGCTGTCCACGAATATATTTCCTTTGTGCCTATATGGGGATTAATGATCTTTTTTGGTTTGATTGTTATTCCATTAAACTGGTTTGGGATTAAGCAACTTGATAAGCTGCAAAAGTGGTCATTGCCTCTCTTCATTCTTTTGCTTGGTGCAGGCTTTTTCATCGTACTAAACAAATCTACCTTCACAGGAAGCATATGGACGTTTCTGCCGGAGGGAGGAGAAGTCGGAGGAGCCTCTTTGCTTGCTTGTATCGGGATTATGAATGGCCTCGTGGGGATCATGGCTTTGCTCGTGTCAGACTATGCGCGGTTCATTAAAAAAGAAGAATTTAAAATTGGGGTATTCGCTGTAGGATTTTTACCGCAGCTCGTCTGCTTTTTTATTATGGGAGTCATCGGGATTTGGTTTGGTGTTCAGATGGGAGAAGAAAATCCGGGCGTTTACTTTGTGCAAATTCTTGGCATTGGAGGGGCGCTCTTCACGATCTTGACACAGCTCCGAATCAACATTACAAACTTATACAGCAGTTCGCTTTCATTAGCTAACTTTTTTGAGAACGTATTTAAATTTAAGCCGGGCCGGAATTTCTGGGTGGTTTTCACTTCAATTGCAGCGATTGTTTTAATGCTTGGCGGTGTGTTGGATCATTTAGGAAGCTTGCTCACTTTCCAGGGGGTTTTCCTGCTTGCCTGGGCGGCTGTGCTTTTATGCGATGCTTTCGTTGTGAAGAGGGTACTCAAAATCGGACCGAGGTATTTTGAACATCGACAGGAATACTTGTATGCCTGGAATCCGGTTGGAGTCGTTTCTCTAATCGTGGCTAGCGTGATCGGCTCCTTAGCTGCCTTCGGATATATGGGAATCTTCTTGCAGAATGTTGCTGCCTTCTTCGCGGCTGTGATCGCCTTTGTCCTGACAATTGTCCTCGCCATTGTGACAAAAGGCAAATACTATAGCAAAAAAGCTGCTGACGACATAGAGGCAGATGAATATATCGCATAACTGTTAAGAGCAGGCGCTAGGCCTGCTCTCTTTTTGTGTTTATCAAGAGTGAAGTACTATTTATCTAGACTGGAGGGGAGATTTAGGAAGAAGTGCTATTTATCTGGAATCAAGAAGTATTTATCAAGAATGATGGCTTGTTTATCCAGACTGTATACAGTAACTACTTTTGGAAATTCCCAGACTCCGTCCCTTTGTTCTTAAAAATAGATATGCTTTGCTTCTAATGCTTCTCCTATTTCAATGATGCCATAAGAGAATCTGGGCTGAAACCGCTTGTCGGTGGGGGAACCGGGATTAAACAAAAGCGTGTCATCGTTCATTTGCGAGTAAGGGATATGGGAGTGTCCGAACACAATGGCGTCCAATTCTTCCTGTTGGAAAGCCTCCCATGCGCGTTCGGGTGTCTTTTTCTTTTTCCCGATATGGCCGTGGGTGATACCGATACGAAACCTTCCAGCTTCGATGATTCTTTTTTCCTCAAAAACATCTTTTACCTCGGGCGGATCGACATTCCCGAAGACACCAATAACAGGGGCTATTTCCCGTAGCTGCTCATATACATCAAGGCTCGTCCAATCTCCTGCATGAAGAATCAGATCGGCATCCTGTATTCCCTCCATGACTATTTCGGGAAGTTGTTTTCCCTTTTTCGGCAGATGCGTATCCGATAAAACAGCTATCTTTATCAAAGTCTTCATCTCCATTCTGTATTTAGCCAGTGAATAATGTTGTTTTTTCCATATAAAAAAGCCGGCAGTATGGAAGTCGCGATGAAAAACTGGCATATTGCCGGCCGGTTCATTTGATTGCTTATTCATCGTAAAAAACCAATGAACTCAAGTTTGGATGAGATTTTCCTGCAAAGCGTTTTGTAAAAATGGGCTTGGTTCACCTACGCTGTAAAGCTGTAAATCATGCATCGCCCTAGTACAAGCAGTATAGAAAACTCTGCGCAGGCTTTCATCGCCGTATACTTGCTTCGATGCATCATAAATGATGACAGCGTCAAATTCGATGCCTTTGGACAAGTACGAAGGTATGACAACCACCCCTTGTTCATATTCCATCGAGCCGTTTTTCAAGAGCTTAATGTCCTCGATGCTGGACAAGGCTTCATAGGCATGATTACTTTCCTCAGCTGATTTGCAGATAATGGCAATGCTGTGATAGCCTAGCTTTCGCCAATCTGCGACTTTGGAGGCGATGCAGCGGTGCAGGTCTGCGTGATCAGACAATGGTGTTAGTACAGGCAGCTCGCCGCCCCGTTCGAAAGGGATAATCCGGTCGCCGCTAGGTATAAGTTTTCGTGTAAATTCAATAATCGGTTTTGTGGAACGATAGCTGCGTGTCAAGTTGATCACTTCTGTTTCTGCCGATCCGTATAAACCGGCAAGCGTTTGAAAATCAACCATCTCGCTGGCATGAGCGAATATTGCCTGATTAAAGTCACCTAGCACAGTCATTCTTGCAAAAGGAAACAAACGTTTTAGAAACTCGAATTGAAACGGAGAATAATCCTGCGCTTCGTCAACGATGATGTGCTTGATGGAGCTATTCGTCTGAAAGCCTAGTATGAGTTCTTTCATCAGTAAGAATGGAGTAGCATCTTCATATAATAGTTTGTCTTCGTCCAGCGCGTCCATCGTCAACCGGCAAATATCCATCCACTCTAAGGGTGTTTCCTCCAGCCACTGTTTGATCCGCAGAGGATCGGTAAAAAGCTGCTTGTATATTCTCTTGATATCGATGAAACGAAAGGCTCGAATTTGTTTCCGTAAAGGCTTAAACTTCTGCCGAACAATTAACTGGGCGAGTGCTTTAGGCTCCATATCATAATCGGCTATTGCTTCCTCTTTAAAGCCTCGTTTTTTTGCTAAGTACGTATAAGCCTTATGATAATCTTCGTTGCTAAGCAGCTCGATTTCTTCTTGTACCCATGGTTTCGTCCGTTCGGCTTTTTCGGCCTCATCTATTTGCTGTATTAACCAATCCTTCAACTGTTCCAGTCTGTTATGAAAGCGGAGTGAGGTGTCGCTCCTATAAAACCTGTCGGCAATTTGTTGAGCGGTAACAATGGTCTTTCCTCTGAAGCTAATTCTTTTAAATAACATTCCAGATAACTCTAGTGATTTCCTGTAGGAGTGGATCGCCTCGAAGAAAGCGGTGGATGCTTTGAAGCGGATGCTCGCAACCCTTGACTTGTGCGCAGGAGTATTCTCTGCCGTTAACACATATTCCAATTGCTCGTAAGGATGTTCAATTTGGAACTGTTTACTTAGCCGATGGTCCAAATATTCTTGGAATGTGACCTGCTGCATATTCTCTTCGCCGAGCTCTGGCAGCACATTGGACACGTAACTGTTAAACATTGAATTAGGCGAAAATAAAATAATTTGATCAGCGTTCAGGCTATCTCGATATTTGTAGAGCAAATAAGCGATCCTTTGCAGGGCGGCTGATGTTTTGCCACTGCCAGCTGCTCCATGGACAATGAGCAGTCTTCCGCGATCATGACGAATAATCCGGTTTTGCTCCTGCTGAATCGTCGCTACTATATTGTGCATATGTTTGTCAGTACCTTTACCTAGCACCTGTTGTAAAATCTCGTCTCCAATGGTGAGACTGGTATCGAACATAGAATGGAGAACGCCGCTGCGAATAAGATATTGCCACTTTTTCTCCAGTTTGCCTTCGATTACGCCTCCCGGTGTCACATACTCAGCGGGGCCAGGCTGGCAATCGTAGTAGACACTCGAAACCGGCGCTCTCCAGTCGTAGATCAGGAAATGATCACCGCTTTCATCCGTAAGGGTGGAGATGCCAATATAAATTTGTTCCGGAGTGGAAGTGCCAGCTTCCGTAAAGTCAATTCGGCCGAAGTAGGGAACCTCCTGCATACGTCGTAGCGCAGACAATCGTTTCGATGCATGTCTGTGGGTGCTTTGACTTACGGACAGAGCTTGAGCTTCTTGCCTCAAGCCGATGATGGTTTCGAGGAAATCGTCGAAGGTATCAACATTCACCTTGACTTCATCCCAAAAGTGTTTGCGGATCTGAACCACTTCGTTCCGGTATCGGGAGGTTTCTTTCTCCAATCTGCTGATTTGCTCCGTAATCGTTTCTATCACACTGTCTACTCGTTTTTGCTCCTGCTGAAATTCTGAATTCACAGCAAACACCCCTTAAAAAAATAAATATAAGTGTTGACTAACAAACAGATTGTATTATATAATTAAAATAGGGATAATATACTTAAATTAATAATACAATGTTTATCTATATAAATTTACCATAGGATCGTATTTTTTTCAATGTATTAGAATGGATTTCTATGCTTGTCGATTCATGCATATGAGATATTAAGGGTTTAGTCTTCTATCGTTTTCATGCGACTAGGGAGGCTGAACCCTTATTTTATGCCATTTAAGGCAGCGACGGGAAAGTGGCTGTGCACGGCAATCCATCGGAGCACGATGCTTTTCCTGTTAAATCAACCGCTTTCTTCTGGTAGCCAGCCAGTTGACGGTTTTTCTGACAGTGAGGATTTTGCCGCCTTCAACGGCTGCAGTTTTGGCAGAAGGAGAGGTGTCATCGATTGTCCTCCTAGTCTCGTTTGTATAGATGATAGCAGGAGCTGGGAGGGCAGCTGCAGAAAGTGTCCAATTTATCACAACCTATATACTCAGCTAATAGATTATGGTACTTTATACTTACCAATTATCATCATTCAGGAGGAACTTATGAAGAGGGCAGGAGCAATATTGACATTGATTTTGTTAGCCGGATGCAGTAACGGTACCTATGATAAAGCAATGGAACAGGGGAAACTGGCATTGGCAAACGGGGAGTTTGATAAGGCGCAGGCTTCATTTGAACTGGCGATGGATGAAAAGCCAAAAGATGAGGAAGCGAAAGGACTTTATGAAGATTTGACTGCTTATAATGAAGTGAAGAAAGAGATAGAGGATGCTAAATGGGAAGATGCGATAAAGAAAGCAAATAGCCTGCTTAGAGAGGAAGACTTGGCAGGAAGCATTAAAAAGGAATTAGAACAGCATGTTAAAACAGCAAAGAGTCAAAAAGAGCAATCTGGAGAGGTAGCAAAAAAGTTAGAAGAGATAAAGAATTCTATCGGGCAAGGCAATTATGATGATGCACAGGCTTCTATCAATGAACTGAAGAAAAACCAAGAGCTCTCTCAATTTTCAGATGAGGTAAGCAGCATTGAGGAATCTATCAATGAGCGGCTGCAACAACAGAAAGCAGCTGAGGCTTTAGAGGAAAAAGAAAGAGCGCGTGCTGAGGCGGAGGCGGCTGCCAGTAAAAAAGATAAGTATCTGCAAAAGTTATATAATATAGACGGCAGCTTAGCAGATTTAACCTACATGTATGAAAACGGTACTACAGCGGAAATGCAAGAAGCACAGGGAGCTATCTACAAAAAGTGGGATGATGCGCTGAATGAGATTTATGGTGTGCTGAAGACCCAGCTCTCTTCCAGTGAAATGAAAAGTTTGAGAGATAAGCAGCGCCAGTGGATCAAATATAGAGATCGTACAGCCAATGCAGAAGCCGCGGCATATGAAGGAGGGTCTTTTGCGTCTGTGCAATATGTGATCACGCAAGCACGGCTCACAAGGGAAAGATGCTATGAACTCGTTAATATTTACATGAGATAACTACTATTATAGAGGAAGAATAAACAAGGAGTCTGATTAGCAGGCTCCTTGTTTATTTATGTATGTATTTAACGGCCCTGCTATATTCGGTGGTTGATTTTTCCTGCAGCCGGATGCTTTCTGCTCCAATCAATTATTGAAAAAACAGCCTTGCTTTTTAAGAGAATCTAGAAAAGAGAGGAATGGGATGGTAGGCATTATTTTCATGTTCTTCTTTTTATTAGTAGTTTCTTATGTTACTATAGTATGGTTGTTTGATTAATAAAATATAGCTATTTTATAGAAAAGAGTGGGAATTTTGAAGGGGTTATGTAGTAAAATCGCTTTAATTATTAGTATTTCTTTTGTCTTGATGAATAGCCTTTTCGTTGAAAAGGGAGAAGCTGCTTATTCTTCAAAATGGATAACTACGAGACAGCAAGTTGCAGCTTACGAACAAGTAAGTGGCAACCCGCTAGCCGTCGGAACACTTTTACCCAATCAATTTTACGAAGTGCTAAAAGAGGACAACGGCTATTACTATATTTCTTTCGGAAATGGGACGGCTTTTGTTAAAAAAAGTTCAAGCCTCTTAGTGGCTAAGAAAGTACAAAAAAGCCTGCCGACAAAAGCAGCAAGCAATACCAATTTATCAATTATTACAAAGTCAGAAGCTGTGGTATATAACAGAATCGATAAAGAGCAAAAAGGGATAGCTATAATTAAAGGCAACATCCGTTATCCGGTCGTAAGGAAATCAGGAGATTGGTATCTTATAAATTTTGCTGGTCAGGTTGGTTATATCCATAAGAATAAAGTGACAGAGGATTTGGGAATACCGGTTTTAATGTACCACCACATGGTAGAGAATCCACAGGAAACGCCGTTTTATAATAATTCTATGGTCATCAAAGTAGCGGAATTTGAAAAGCAAATGAATTATTTAAAACAAAATGGATGGCGGACGATTTCACTGGAGGAATTGGATGCCTATTTAACCCGCAATCAAAACTTGCCTGGAAAAGTCGCAGTAGTCACATTTGATGATAACTACTTGTCGACTCAAAAGTATGCGTACCCTATTTTGAAACAAAATCAGCAAAAAGCAGTTGTATTTGTTATCGGAGGAAAGGTGAAAGCCCAGGCACAGCCGTGGGATCCGATGACCTTGCAGTACATGGGCCATAAGGAAATAAGTGAAACAGAAGGTGTTTTCAGTTTTCAACATCATACCCATGGGATGCATTTAAGAGAAAAAGATACGCAAGTACCTTATTTAGTTTCAAAAACACCGGCAGAAATTGAGGCGGATCTAGTGAAGGGACGGGAATATATTGGACAAGCTCTTAAAGACCCGTCTTCTATCCAATATTTAGCTTACCCGTGGGGCCAATACGCTCCTCATACTATTGAAGCGGCCAAAGCAGCCGGTATCCGTCTTGCTTTTACGACCGAAACAGGAAATGTAAGGCTTGGGGATGATCCGTATACGTTAAAAAGACAGGGGATCAGCCCTGCTCATACGATGGATGACTTTATTAAAAAAATCGAAGGAACTTATTGAAGAGAAGGGGTCGATTCTTCCTCGCTATAAAGCGTTGAAGGATCGACCCCTTAGTCATAGCTCTGCTGTTGGCCACATACAATGGTAAAAAGTCTTTGTAAGGGGGCTGTAAGGCAGTATGGAGATTCTTGTGAGAAAAGGAGACACCTTCTGGTACTATAGCCAGTTGTTTGACATTCCACTTGCGCTGATCATTGACTCAAACCTAAACATGGATATAAATAAATTGAAGCCTGGACAGGCTATCCGAATTCCGGGGTTCACCGCAACCATACGGACCATCCAAAAAGGGGACACGCTTTGGAAGTTAGCTGCCGCTCAAGATATGGATGCAGATGCATTATTGTTGTTGAACCCCCATATAAATCCTAATGAACTGCAAATCGGACAAAAAGTGCGTATTCCGGTAAGAGTTACTGAACTGATTGTGAATGGCAAGCAACCTTATGATTTTCAACAGATGAGAAGGGATATGCATCGGCTGCTAACCATTTATCCGTTTATGAAAAGAAAGGAAGCTGGAAAAAGTGTCCTTGGTTTGCCGCTTTACGATTTGAGGATCGGCAGAGGAGATAGGAAGATACAGATCAACGCCTCTTTTCATGCGAACGAATGGATTACCACTCCTATTTTGATGCAGTTTTTAAACGAATATTTGCTTTCGTTAACGAATCAATTAACCATAAAAGAAGTGAGGGCCCTTCCTGTATATATGGAAACACAGCTATCAGCTGTGCCGATGGTTGATCCAGATGGAGTAAACTTAGTGCTTAATGGTCCACAGCCTGAAGTGGAGGAAAAAGTAGTGGCGATCAATAAAGGAGGCTATGACTTCTCAGGCTGGAAAGCCAACATACGGGGGGTAGACTTAAATAAGCAATTTCCTGCTAATTGGGAATATGAAGCAACACGGAAGCCAAAGGCACCGTCCTCCCGGGATTTTCCGGGAGACCAGCCACTGTCTGAACCAGAGACAAAAGCGATGGCTGCTTTAGTGCGGAAGGAAAGCTTCGAGAGGCTAATTGCTCTCCATACACAAGGAAAAGAATTCTATTGGGGATATGAAGGATTAGAACCTCCTGAATCTGAAGGGCTCGCCAAACGATTTTCCCGGGTGAGCGGCTACAAAGCTGTCCGTTATGTCGATAGCCATTCAGGCTTTAAAGATTGGTTTATTCAGGAATTTCGCAAGCCAGGGTTCACAATTGAGCTCGGAGAAGGGGAAAATCCTCTTCCGCTTTCGCAATTTGATGAAATTTACGAGGATGTATCTAAATTACTGATTCATTCCTTGCTATAGAACAGAGGCCAGTTTTTCCTTACTTTACAATGGGAAAAGCTGGCCTTTAAATATTTATAATATTGTCGATAAAAACTATAAACCTAACATTGTATGTATTTATTAAAAAATGCATTTATTAGGGAGAATATCATCAATACAAGCAGCAAGAGGCAGGAACAGGTATCATATTAAGTCTATGTTTAACCCGCAATTGGGGATATAAAGCAGCAAATACAATCTACTGCATGTTGTTGTATAATGTAGAATGTATGGTAACTTGTGAAAATGTTAGATAATATTGGAGGAATGTATACATGGCTTTTCAACCGAAATCGTATCAAAAATTCACTGCAACAGCAGCAACAGCTGTGCTAGTGGCAACGGCTGTTACCCCTGCAATGGCAGCAGCCTCTTTCTCAGATGTTTCCGGCCGTTATAAGGAAGCAGTTGATTATTTAGTAGACCATAAAATAACAAATGGGATTAATTCGACACAGTTTGGCACAGCCAAAGAAATCAAGCGTGTAGACGTAGCTTCTATGGTAGCGAAAGCCGTTTTAACTGAAGAGCAAATCAATAATGCGAAGGATTCTGGTTTTACAGATGTTCCTGGCCGCGCCAAATCTTATGTCGATGCGTTAAAAGAACAAAACATTATCAACGGTAAAACAGCTACATCATTCGGCTCAGATGCTTCCATTACACGCGGCGAGGCAGCGCTTATGCTTGCGAAAGCCTATAAAGTCAAAGGAAATACAGCTAATGTCAAATTCTCAGATGTATCTTCCCGTTACACTGAAGCTGTGGCTGCTTTAGTAGATAACAAAATTACTTCTGGAAAGGCAAACAATAAATTTGGTACATCTGATCCGATCACACGCGGAGAACTGGCTATCTTCCTTTATAAATTAGAAACGTTAAATGACGAAAATCCAGCTGCTCCTGAAGTAGTAGAAATAAGTGCATTAAGCAATAAGGAGATCAAAGTTACGGGTTCTGCTCTTGATCAATTAAAATCTGAAAATTTTAATTTAGAAGGGAACAATGTTGTAGCTTATAAAGTAAGTGAGAATAAATCATCGGCTACCATCACATTTGAAAAACCGTTCGAGCTCGATAAAGAATTAAAATTAAACTTTATTGAGAAAGTGGAAGGCGCAGCAGACAAAGTCACTCAATTTCCGTTTACTTACTCATTAAAGGTTACTTCCGTTGCTGTAGCTGATGTTCGTCTGGATGCAGTTAAAGATAAACAGTACCTTTCTTTTACAATTAATAATGGGGCAGGAGCAGCTGATATTGAACAATTAAAGCAAGCGGGATATACAGTAGAATTCCAAGCGACTGCTTCAGTATTAGCTGATGCTTCAACGGGTGAAATTGATGAAGCTAAAATTAAAGAAGGCGATACTTTCAAGTATAAAGTTATCCTTAAAAAAGGAGACACGAAGGTAGAGTCTGAACTGAAAGAAGCAAAAGTCCTTAATTTTGATCAATATGTATCGTCTATTGAAGAAACAGGTGTCAGCCAAGGGGCTGTTACTGTAAAAAGCAGCAAGATATCTGTCCAGGATGGTGCGGCTCAATTGACAGCAGGCAAGGTCACATCTCTAAGTGGGGCTACGATTGCCATACCAAAGCTTACTTACAAGTCTTCTAATCCTACGGTGGCTACAATTGATGGCGATGGCAAAATCACGCCAATCAAGCCCGGTGCAGTTGTGTTTACAATCACGGCTGATGCTGCCAAGGTAGAAGTTCCATTAACGGTTGTAAGTGGAGCGCGTACGGCTGCCACGGCTGCTTCAAGTGTGTCTTCTGTTAAGCTATACAATGAAAATAGTGATACAGTTTCACTTACTGTGTCTGACCAATATGGGGATGAATATGAAGGCAAGTTGAATATATCATCTAAAAATCCAGAAATCGCAGCTGCTGAGAATCCAACAATCAGTGCAAAGGATGGCAAAGCTGAATTCAAGGTGGTATCAAAAGCTTCTGCTAAAGGAGACACAACATTAGAAATCAAAGATGCCAACAATGCGCAAGTTTTAAAAACTGTTGCTGTTTCGATTTCTGATGATAATAAAGTCGCTAGCAGAAAGCTGGAAACAGCTAATTCTACAGACGACTTAAAGCTGGACGTGGCGTTCGGTTCTGGAGACAATCAAGTGAATCTGGTTTGGAACACATATAATCAAGGCGGATTTAAAATTGGTTCTGAAGCTTTAGCTGGTGGAGCTTACTCAGTTTCTTCTTCAGATGAAGATGTGGCAAGTGTTGCGGTAAACGAAGACAAAAAGACAGTCACCGTTACCGGCAAAAAAGCGGGAACTGCTCAAATCATTGTTAAAGAAGGAACGGTAACAAGAGAAACGGTCACAATTACGGTGACGGACTCTACCCCTGTAATTAAGTCGGTAAAATTTGAAGAAGTGAAAGATATCACGAAGGCAGGAGCTTTAACAGAGGTTGTGGTACTAAAACCAGAAAATGTTACGCTAAGCAATGGAGAGTTAATGCCTCAGATAGATACAAATGGAGATATCTTTGTAGATCTCAATAAAAATAAAAAGAAAGACAATGAAGAGGTATTAGGAAAATTAACGGTTAGTTATTCTGGCAAATCCTCTGACTTCTCAGTAGCTCCTGCCATTTCTTCAGGAATGGTGGCAGGTACTATAGCTAACGGTGCGGAAGGTACGTTAGTGGTTTATGTTACACCAAAAGATGAAAAAGTGGCGCTGGCTACTTCATCAATCAATGTGAAAGTCAACTAACTGACAGAGTAGATTGCTAGGTTAAAGGGTGAATAAAAAGCGGACCACGAAATTCTTCGGGTCCGCTTTTTTACGTATAAAGAATTGGCTATTTGCTTTTTCTTTTTTTTCCAGAGGAAGAAGAGGTAGCATTCTCACCATCGCTGCCCAGTAAAAAATAAGAAATAATTCCTGAAAAAATGACAGCACCCGCTGTAATTAACAGTCTTGTTTGAAGGGGAATTTCCGAATAATCTTTGTTAAGCATCCACAAAGAGAGGGATCCAACGAGAATCATGATGGGAATGACAAAAGTAAACTTTTTCAATGCTTCGCTTCCTTTCATTTAAATTTCGGCTGTTTACATATATAGTCTAGCACAGGTTTAACGATGGTTACTTTTTTAACTAAAACAAGCATGAGCGAGGGCAGTTTCTTATGAAAAATTTTTTTCAGATGAGTCATTTATAGCGAACTTTCACAATAAATTAAGATAAGAAAGGAGGAGTAACAATGGCTATTCGGTTAATTAAGATTTCTGTTGTGTACTTCGCGGTAGGCGTTCTATTGGGGTACTACATGTCTATCGTTCATTCCTATGACTTAACGAGTGTGCACGTACATGTAAATCTTCTTGGCTGGACTGCTTTAATGCTTGCAGGTATTGTTTATCATCTTTTCCCCGCTCTCGCTCATAATGGAATGGCAAAAGCCCACGTTTGGCTCCACAACATTGGTTTGCCTATTATGATGCTCTCCTTATTCTTGCTGATTACCACAAAATCTTCTTCCTACACTGCAGGAGTCGCCACAGGTGCTACACTGACCGTGCTAGGTATCCTTCTCTTTGTCATTAATATACTAAAAAACTTAAAAGCAAGCCGGTAAAAATAAATGAGGACAGCTGTTCACTGCTTTATGCAGCAGACGGCTGTCTTTAAATGCGTTAAAAGCTTAAAAGCTCAGCAGGAAACTTTGGCTGTTTCACAGTTGTTCTTCTTTAATTTTCTCTAATAACCGCTTGCAACCTTCACTCAGTAGATCATATGTTTCTTGAAAGTCGCCAGTATAGTACGGATCAGGGACATCTTTTTGATGGTCTGT
This sequence comes from Pseudobacillus sp. 179-B 2D1 NHS, assembly GCF_045370945.1. Taxonomy (NCBI): domain Bacteria; kingdom Bacillati; phylum Bacillota; class Bacilli; order Caryophanales; family Bacillaceae; genus Pseudobacillus; species Pseudobacillus sp. 179-B 2D1 NHS. Next base: position 75,401 of record NZ_JBIQDP010000003.1, on the reverse strand, counting down.
TAGGTCAAGCAGGCGAATGATATGTGGCTGTCTTGGTTGGCCGAGCATCTTTTTAATATTTTGTATGTTGCTTTCATCCATGCCGATGATATAGTCGAATTTTTCGGCATCCTCTTTTTTGAGTTGTCTGCCGGCAAGTCCCTCTGCTGGAACCTTATATTTTCGTAAGATGTTTAATGTCCCTTCGTGTGGCGGAGAATCGACATGCCATCCGCTAGTGCCTGCAGAATCGACAACAATCTGATCCTTCAAGCCTTCTTTTTTTACTAGATCCCTAAACAATGCTTCTGCCATTGGAGAGCGGCAAATGTTCCCGAGACAAACAAATAATACATTGATCATGTGTACACAGTCCTCTCTTCCCTATTCATAATAAACAATCGTACCAAACCATACATAATCTGTCATTTTTCTATGTTTATTTAGTGTCAGAGTAGAGAGGGATGTTAAAGCAATGTCCCTGTCCGCAAAAGGTTCCCACACTACATGGGGTTATAAAGCAAAGGGTACGGACGAATATATGAGGAATGGGGAAGAAGGCGGTCCTGTGTAAACGGCTAATCCGTACATCCAGCAGGACCCGTCCTGCATAGTTGTAAAACAGCAGAGGACGGGCCCTTATTTTTAGCTCAATAAATTGCTTTCAAAATAATTAAGGCAGTTGGCAGTGCGTTCTCTTTGGCGGTTAAAAACATAGAGTGAACAGGAGAGAGTTAATTGGACCCCATTTTTAAAAGAGGCGACCAGCTGCCCATCTTTCATGGTGCCCATATGAATATGATACGGGAAGATCCATTTGCAGCCATAGTTGTCTGGTGATGTAGTAGGGAAGGCGCAGATGCGTTGTTGAAGGCAAATAACCAGAGGTGTTTTTTTGCGGTAGGGAAAGCGTTGGCGCACCGCTTTAATCCTGCCATCATAGGTAGAGATTCTCTCGATGCAAGCTTCGTTCAATAGGGAACGTACGGTTTGTTTTGTGTAGTAGATGCCATTTTTGTCATAAACGATCGAGTTATAGTCTTGATGATATTCTTCTACGAGCGCCATGGTATTGGTTGTGATTTTGTAATTTTCAATAAATTCCATTTTGTATCAAATCCCCCTTATTCTACTATACTATTTCATTGTACCAGTTATAAACAATTTTTACTAGGATGAAATATCTAAAAAAAGTAAAAATATGTTTTAAATTAACAAAAAAAGCACTTTACTACAGATAAAGTGCTTTTTTCTGCTTTACTTGTCGGACAGCGTGTATCTTTTTAAGCTGGACGCTGAAAAACTAGCAAATTCGTTATTTCTTACATTAGATCTATCTTCTTGAAAAATGTAAAAGCTATTTTGAGAGCCCATAGTAACAATCGTTCCCTTGGCAGTAGAAAAGAGATCAGCCCTATGATCTTCGAGTCGTTTTTTTACATTTTCGTCAGGATAGCCTGTGCGTCCATCTGTTGAAAAAATAGCAATAAGCGGATCGACTGCTTTTATAAATGGCTGTGAAGTGGCTCCTTCCGCCCCATGCTTGGCCGTCTTTAAGATATCTGCCTGGAGAGAAGCATTTGCCATCAACTGGTCTTCCACCGCTTTTCCGGCTTCAGAAGTTAATAAGTAACTAATCTCTCCATGAGTGATCTGGATGACAGAGGAACCGTCATCGATATTTTTGGCATGACGATTAGCGTGGAGAACCTCAACATCTACCTGGCTGTTAGGAGAGAGCTGTTGACCGGTTTGTGTTATTTTCCGGTCGATTTTTTTTCTCTCAGCTGCTTGAACGTACTGCTGATATTCCTCATCTGTTCCTGGTAAACCGGAGTCAAATATTTTTTCGACATTCATTTCATTAATGACATAATCTGCGCCGCCAATGTGATCATCACCGGGATGCGTAGCGACAAAAACATTGATTTTTTTTATATTGAGCGCAGCGAGCTCTTGCTTAATGGCTGCTTCAGAAGGACCGGCATCAATGAGCATCGTCTTTCCATCAGGAAATTCAACCAAAGTCGCGTCTCCTTGTCCTACATTTAAAAAGCTGACGGAAAAGTCCGGTGCTTCTTGGCCGGGAATGAAAAATGGATTGAGCGCACGCGCCATAAATGCAGCGAACTGTTCTCTTTTGAGTACAAGATCAGGTTTGTAGGTATTGTCTTCATAACCGGAGGCGATTCCAGCGGCCGTCATTTTTTTTATATAAGGATAAGCAGCCATTTTAGGATGCACATCAGAAAATTGAATGGTGTCTTCATCTGTTAGTTCAAAAGCTTTTGATAACAAGATAGCCATCTGGCCTCGTGTGACAAATTCATTTGGTCGGAAAGTACCGTCTGGGAAACCAGAAATGATGTCTTCTTCTACAGCAGATGCAATGTAACCGGCTGCTATGTTGGCAGGAGTCACATCTTTAAATTGGGTTTGTCGTTTTTCACCGTTCAAATTCAATGCCTTGCCAATAATAATCGCTGCTGCTGCACGGGTGACTTCTTGGCCGGGTTTAAAATTTCCATCCGGAAAGCCACTGATTATCCCTTGATCTGATAAAAAAAGGATCTCCTTATAGAAACGATTATTTTTTGTTACATCGTTAAATTGAGCGGCTTTAGCAAAAGGAATAAACAGGCTAAAACTTAAAACAAAAGCACAAAATGAAACAAAAACTTTTTTCAATTCAATAATTCTCCTCTCTTTTTTTGCCGAACAATAGTAATAATAGAACATTTTTACAAAAAATAATAGGGAGAGTTAGGAAAAAAGATTTAGGTATTCGCTAATTTTATACAGTTAAGTAACATCCAAAAGTAGTGGAGAAAGGAGAAATGCGCATAAACTACAGTTGTTATTTGCATCCTAGAAATAACGAGTAAGCAGCCAGAGGGGAGGGGGAAGAACCTATGAAAATAAAGACGGCCATGAGTGCAAAAGACAAGCTTTGCTGGACGATCGGTTATATGGTATTTTTGGGTATGATCTTAGCTTGTGGGGATGAATAAACGAATAGGTAGGTGGTCGAGGGCTTTTTATAGGGGAGCAGAACGGGATATGAGCCATCATAGCCCGTCCCGCCTGAGCTACACCAAATATCAAAGTGAATGGCTCCAAACGGATATTGGTCTTTATTTAGATAAACTCTCTCCAAGTTGCAGGGAGCCTATAAGGCAATCAGCCGCTTCCTCGGCGGTTAGTGAGTCGACAAGAAGAGTGGTATGGTTAATGGCATAAGCGCTCTTTCTTTTATAAAAAAGCTCTTCGATTTCCTTCAGATCTTTGCCTTGAAGAACCGGACGGCTATCAATTAAATCATGTAATCTTTCCTTCCATGGTTCCCATGACATATCCAGATAAACAACATGACAATTGGCCAAACAAATTTCTCGCACTTCAGGCTGCATAAAGGCACCGCCGCCGAGGGAGATGACTTTTAAAGACTGCTCGCAAAAGGAACGGATGGTTTGCTTCTCGATTTCGCGGAATCCTTTTTCTCCATGTGCGGCAAAAATTTCATTGATGGACATGTTATATTCTTTTTCGATCTCTTCATCAATGTCGACAAAGGGGCGACCCAGCTTTTTAGCGACAAGGGAGCCAATGGTTGTTTTCCCCACACCCATGAAGCCGATAAATACAATGCTTTTTTCTGTGGACGACGTTTGTATACTATTCAAAATACACACTCTTTCTGCTCATTATTTTGTTCTAGTATAGTACAGGGAAGGGGCAACGTAAATATTTTTTGAAATGTTAAAAAATAAGCCGCCTCTTTCTAAAGGAGAGGGCGGCTTTAATTATTTATTGATCAACCGTCGAGCTTGCATAATTTTTAATGCCGTCGGCAAGCAAGGACATTAAGTTCGTTAAGTAGGCGCTGTCGGATAACTTTCGGTCTTCTTCCGGATTCGTCATGAATCCGATCTCTGGAAGAATGACAGGTACGCGGGACCAGTTAAAGCCTGACATATCGCTTCTGAAGAAAATACCGCCCTGGTGAAGAGGAACCTCTGCGGAAACGCTTTTCAATACAGATTGGCCAGCTTGATAGCTTTTATCAAAAATGGACTTAGTGTACGGACTTTCTTTTGCTGGCACTAAAACAGAAAATCCGTTCACAGCTGCGCTTTCTGCTCCATCTGCATGGATGCGGACAAATAAATTGGCGCCGTTTTTATTGGCAATTTCCGCTCGCTCCTGATTGCTAATGTTTACCTCATGCATGGTGCGGGTCATGATGACTTTTATTCCTCTTTGTTCTAACTGTGATTTGAGCAGGTTAGAGGCTTCAAGAGTAAGAACATATTCTGGTTTTCCTGTAGCCGCCCCCGTTGTACCGCCCGTTACTTTATACTTCGTTTCTTTGGCGCCTGGCCCAATGGGTTCTTGCTCAAGGTTTGCTTTTGCCTGATGGCCAGGGTCGATAACAACAAGGAACGGCTTATCAATCGCTTTAGGTGCGGGTGGATCGTCAATCTTTGTGGCGGCATTCGGTTTTTGTTCCTCTGCCACAGCTTCCGTGTGTTTGTTTTCCTTCGGATGCTCATTAGCTGAGAGAGTTTCTTCTATTGATTGATTTTTCTCGCTCGTTTCGTTGTTCACATTTTTTTCGATTGCCGGGCTGCTGTCTTTCGATTCTTCAGTGAACAGGCTGTTCAAAAGTCCTTGTTCCGAGCGTGAATCTATTTTTAAAAGAAGAAATGATAGAAAACAGGCGATCAAAACGGCAGCGATAGAGAGTTTTTTCATATGCAAAGCTCCTATTCAAATGACTTGATGAAGTCTACATTGTGCTTCTCTACAGAACTTAAGCTGCCGCCATATCCTGGGTTTGGACTGTACCAGGATTGACTGCTAAAGTAATTTTGCAAATCCTTTGAGTTAAAGATATAACCGTGTCGAGCATATATCTCATTTCTTGCGAGTCGAAGTTCGCTTTTGGATAAGCCGGATAAATCATCATAAGTTAAGTAGGCATAATCGCTATGAGGGATAAGATAGTATGAATAGCTGGCCTGTGATGACTTGGGAGCAACTTCCCTAATTACTTCTTTTACTACTGTTTTTTCCTTCACTTCTTCCTTTTCTGTTTCTTCTTCAGAATTGCCTGTGTTTAAGGTGATTTCTTTTTCTGTTTTCGTCCCTGCCAGTTCAAGGACAACTTCATCTTCTGTTGAGCCAGCTGCGGATTTTTTCATTCCTTTTACTTTATAAGAACCTGCTAAAAAAGGACCGAACTCTTGTGCTTCCTTTGCCTTATCCAACACGCCGATCTCATTATCATTTAAATAAACAGTGGTTCCTTCACTAGTGCTATCTGTATGAATAAAGTACCCGGGGGTATCTACGACGTAGCGTTTGAACAAGCCATAATGCTTGCCATCTTCCCGCAAATAAAACAGGTTACTGCCCAGACCTTCGTTATGTAGAGATTCTTCAATATCCTGAACGAGTGAAGGCTCCTTATCAATCAGCATGAATAAAGCGTCTAAGCTTTCACTGCTTACCTTTATCCGAGAGTCAGCTGGAACGATCAGCTGTTTTAAAGCATTTTTGTCTTTTTTTGATAAAGCGGTCTTGAACTGTTCAATGACTGCTTCTTCACTATACTTTTTATTGAGCATTTGGTAGCCGGTAAATAGAATGATTAATAAAATGGCAACTGAGGCCAGCAAAAGGGGGATTTTCTTTTTCGACGAGTTTCCTCTTTTGCTATTTGCTTCCTCACGGCCGGTAGTGCGTGAAGATTGGGTATCTAGAGAAGTTCCACATTTGGAACAGAATACTCCGTCTGCTTCATTTATATGCCCGCAAGCACCACACTTTCTCATTTTCTTCCCCTCCGATTGTCATGATAGATTTATACTACTAAATTATAGAAAAACTTACAATTGCCTCTTGTAAACTGAATGATTTTCCTGTGGCATGTTAGGGAAATAAAGGGGGGAATGGTTGCTGTAAAGGACAAAAAGCGACGTAAAAGAGCAACGGGCGATTCTCTGCCTCCTTATCTTAAAATACGATAGAGAAAGGATGTTTAAAACGTGAAAGTTATCATATGAAATAGATAGTATGGAAGAGAAAAAGATGATAGAATACAAAGGCGGCAATTAAATTTGGGCTCAAATTTTGCGAAAGATTATTTCGTTTTTGTGATATAATGGAAAAGGTGCTTTTTGTACATAGGCCGGGCCGTTAAGGCTTTATTGTCTGGTTTGAATGGCAACAACATAAGAAATTAGCAACGATTGACAGATTATTTTAATCGTTTATATAAAAGGAAATTGAAAGGGAAGAGGAACAGATCAACATGCTGAATCAGAAGACATTTTTGCTGCTGCTTATATTTTTAGTGTTGCAGCCGGTTATTGACGTAATGACTACGGCATCTCTCATGATTTTAAATGTGAATCTTACGGTTGGTGTCATCGTTCGCGTACTTTATATGGCGGTAATTTTGTTAATATTACTGAAATTGGCTTTTTCAAGCCGGCTTGCAAAAAAGTACATTTTTTATTTAATTGGACTAGCCGTTGTCATCGGGATCAATATTGCAGTTAACATGAACTTAAAGGATCCATACTTTTTATTTAAAGAATTAAAATTCTACAATAAGGTCATTTACTTTCCAATCTTATTTTTAGGCTTTAATATGTTGTATTTACAGCTGAAAAAGCAACGTGTGCCATTGATAGAGAAAACAACAGCATACTTCTTATATTCTTCCATTATTATCAGTGCCGTGTTCATTGTATCCTTTCTGACTGGTACGAGCTTATCCAACTACTCCCATACAAAAGTCGGTTTTACTGGATGGTTTTTTGCCGGAAATGAAATTGGTGCCATCATGGCCATTATTTTACCAGTGACCGCAGTTTATGCGATCGAGAAAACGAAATCTTTTAAAACGAGTTATTACTGGATTCCCTTTATCTTACTGTCCATTTCTATGCTGTTTCTCGGTACGAAAGTAGGCTATGGGGGAATCGTCATTGTTCTAATCGCTGCGTGTATCTCTCTTTTGATTATTTACTTAACGAAGGAACGGACGAAAAAAACGAGGGCAAATATGCTAGTTTCTCTTCTTCTTCTTGCTGCACTAGCGGTTTCTACTCCGTTTACACCTGTTTTTAATAATATGTATGCTCACCTTGGCATTCTGAACATTGATATAAACAAAGAGGAACCGAAGAAGGAAGTGACAGAAGAGCCTGAAGAGGAGCCAGAAGATACACAGCAAGAGCCAACGATTACTGAGGAACAGCTCCAAAACCTTGTATTCAGCAGTCGGGAGAAATACTTAGCCGATTTTAAGCAGGATTTTGCAGAAGCGCCCGTCCTGCAGAAAATGTTTGGTATGGGCTTTGCCGGAAACTATGAAATGCCGGAACCAGGGAAAGAGCCTAAGATGATAGAGATGGATTTTTACGATCTCTTCTTCTCACTCGGCATTATCGGCTTTTTATATCTTATTGCCCCCCTATTATATTATGCTGTTCGCTTTATCATTTACTTCGTTTCCCAAATACGAGAAACGTTCACCATCCCTTATGTTATGTATGGCGTCGGTTTTATTTTAGCGCTAGGCATTGCCACAACAGCGGGACATGTGCTGACAGCACCAGCGGTCTCTATTTATGTTGCTGCACTGATGTCCATGCTGATGGTGCACAGCGGAACGATTGATGACCAGCCAAGATAATAGATGAACGGAACTAATAAAAGAGCAGAGAGAATTTCTCTGCTCTTTTTATATTCTTTCATACTTAGTGGTGGAGCTTACGGTAAATATCGGAGCTAAAAGAACAAAATACTTAAATGTATGTGGGAGCTATACGTGGACTCTTCCTGTATGCTTCTAAGTAAATTCAATCACATAGCCGTTAGTTCAGTTAATTTCCGGGATATACTAATTTAAATAAGAGATTTGACTAGAGAAGAGTTGTTGTTAAGAAAGTGCAAGCGGGGGAGATGAATCCATGCGTTTTATAAGGTTCGTAAAGCGGCTAGGCATTCGCTTTTTTACTGAACAGTTTTTTGACCATGCAGCTCAGACAGCTTATTATTTATTGCTGTCCATCGTGCCTTTTCTAATTTTCATGCTTTCATTAGTGAGCTTTCTTCCTATCAAGGAAAACGACATACTCAGTGTTATACGCCCTTATGCGCCGGCTAACACATATGCTCTCATTCATGAAAATGTGGAAGCGATTTTGCAAAAAGGAAAAGGTCAATTAATCTCTTTGAGCTTCTTTTCTACATTTTGGCTGTCTTCCATGGCTATTCAATCGCTAGTTCGCTCATTAAATGAAGCGTATCGAATCAAACGCCCTCTTCGTTTTTTAAAAGGGGTGATACGAGATCTAGGAGTTACGCTTATTTTTATGTTTCTTGTTCCGCTCTCCCTGCTTATTCCCTTGGCTGAGCATTTGCTTCATTTGTTGATATCAGCAGAGGTGATCGGTACGATTGAAACCGCGAGCCCTTTTCTTAAAACCTGGACAGCGATCAAATGGGGGCTCGGAACATTATTTTTATTTGGCTTTTTTATTTTGTTTTACAAAATTTTGCCGAGCGGCAAGCAAAAGTTGAAATCTGTGATTCCGGGCGCTGTCTTTGCCGCGATCAGCTGGCAGGCTATGTCTGTTATCTTCGGTGAATATGCCGGTGCAGTCAACTACACGCGTATTTATGGGCAGCTTGCTGGAGTGATCATCCTTACACTGTGGTTTTATCTTACTGCCATTGTCCTTCTAATAGGCGGGCTTATCAATGCCGAACGAGAACGGGGAGTGGCTCCTATCCCTCCGGACTGACAGGCTGTTAAAAAAGAAAAAGCAGGATCCTGAATGGATCCTGCTTTTTGATTACTGATAGTATTTCCAAGAATGCTCATAGCCGAGAGAGATGTCTTTCAAGTTGACTTTGTTTTTTATCTCGCTTGTTGAGAAATAGAAGGTAACGGCTTTTTTCTGGTTAGCGCCGATAGTTACATTCTTGAACTCTCTAGCTGTGCTTGTTTTGGCAACGAGCGTTCTGCCTGCATAAAGTTCATATTTTCCTTTAATGTTAAACGCTGACTGACGAGTATTGTTATACATGATCAGATTCATTTTCAAACGGCCGTCTGATAAATATTGTACGCTTTGAACGTCTACTTGAACGCCGGTACGGAAACGCGGTTCAAGAGCACGAGCGACAAAGACGGAAAACTCTGTACGGTTAAGCGTCTTATTTGGCATGAAATAGCCATTGCTGCCGCCAGCAATTCCAGCACTGCCAAGAGTAGCAATATATTTGTAGAATGGATCACTGCTTTTCACATCTTTAAAGGAAACTAGGTAAGAATAGTCAAACCCAAAGCCTTCTGTGATGATTTTAGCCATATGGGAGCGTTTTAACTTGCCGCTCGGGTTAAAATATTTCGCCTTGCTGAAAACACCATATTTTGTTAAAACAGCAATTTCATCATAGGCAGGATGAGTAACAGGAATATCTCTAAATCCCGGATTTGGAGCAGATTCTTTATCCACGCCAAGTGCTTTTGCTAAAATGATTGCCGCATGTTCGCGTTTAATCGGATCATTCACACCAAATTTCCCATTTTTATAGCCGGAAATAATCCCATTTTGAACAAGGTAGTCAATAGAATCCTTAGCCCAGAAATTTTTCGGCACATCGCTAAATGATGCTGCTTTCGTTGCGTTTGCCGCTGTCGCATGGCTATCCATCGAAGTCTTGCCTTCTGAACTTCCTTCCAGGCTTGCGGACGATGCCGCACTTACAGACGGCACTAAAAGAGTTAGTGACAATAAGGAAGCCACTAAAAGTTTTGTTACTTTTCTCACTTGATACACCCCATTTACGTATAATCTGTCTAGTCACATACATATTTTAGCAAAACAGTAAATATTTTAATATCTTATTTTGCAAAATGAGCAGATAACACTAGGTTAATAGGTTGCAGACAAATATATGAATAAGATAACAAGGAAAAAAGATGTTTTTTTTTGATTTATGATCCTTCAAACGCAAATATAGAGTCTAAATACCTGGTTAAATTATCATGGTTTATAGTAGAGTAATCATCTAATTAAAGTTTTATCCTTAATAGGTTGCTTTTTTTCAGAAAACTACTAATCTTTTAATATAGGTTTCTTTCCATAAAAGGAGGAGTAGAATTTGGGAAAAAGACATGCATCATCTCAAAAGTTCCTAGCTTTAACAGCAACTGCTGCTATCGTGGTGCCGGCAGTAAGCCCTATTGGGGTTTCAGCCGAAAATAGTTCCTTTAAGGATGTGCCTGCTAGATATGCGGAAGCAGTATCCTATTTAATGGACAAGGGAATTACAGAGGGATTAACTGCTAGTCAGTTTGGCACCGATGTTTCAATTTCTCGTGTGGATGCAGCGATTCAGCTGGCTCTAGCTTTAGGTATCGATCCAAAGGGTACATATAAAAATGCTGGATTTACAGATGTGCCAAAACGAGGTCAGTGGGCAGTCAATGCACTCGCTGAGAAGGGGATTGTAGCTGGGAAAAAAGCTGGTACATTTGGTGCAGCTGCTCCTATTACCCGTAATGAGACAGCCCGCCTGCTCGCTTTAGCTTACAACCTTAACATTGATGAGAGCGTTACAAAAACCTCATTCACTGATGTAAACAGCAAATGGGCTAAGTATGTGGATGTCCTTATTAAGAGCGGAGTAACAAAAGGAAAAACGAGCAGCCGCTTCGGGGCAGATGATCATTTAAAGCGCGGAGAGTGGGCACTATTCCTCCATCGCTTGTCTGAAAAGCCTGCTAAAGAATTTGATTTAACAGTTATGCATGGCAATGATACACATGCACACATCGAAAATATAGCTAGAAAAGTAACCGCTATTAAGGAAGTGCGGAATGCTAAGCCGAATGCTTTGTTGTTAGACGCTGGCGATGTGTTCTCCGGCACCCTTTATTTTAACGAGTATTTAGGTCAGGCTGACTTAGAATTTATGAATTTAGTCGACTACGATGCCATGACATTCGGCAACCATGAGTTTGATTTAGGCACAAAGCCGCTCGCTAACTTTATTGCTAAGGCGAAGTTTCCCTTTGTAAGTGCAAACGTCAACTTTACGAGTGATGAAAATGTTAAAGGATTTGTTAAAGGCGGGATATCCGCTCTTCCGGATAATGGAAAAGTGTACGATGGTATTATCAAAGAGGTGGATGGGGAAAAGATCGGTATTTTTGGCTTAACAACAGCAGAAACGGTCGATATTTCTAGCCCTGGTGCAGGGGTTGCATTTGAAGATTATTTAGAAAGATCGAAAGAGACCGTTGCTGCATTTGAAAAGCAAGGAGTCAATAAAATTATCGCTTTAACGCATATTGGCTTTAAAGATGGGGGCGGCGATAATGATGTGACGCTGGCGAAAGAAGTGGAAGGCATTGACGTTATTGTTGGCGGCCATTCTCATGATCTGCTTGAAGAGCCTGTGTTGGAATCAACAGGAAAAGAGCCGACGGTTATTGTCCAAGCAAATGAATACAATAAATATTTAGGCACATTGGATGTCAAGTTTGATGAAAATGGGAAAGTCATTGGGCATGCTGGCAAATTGATTGAAATTGATGCAAAGCAGGAAGATGGCACCTACGTACTCAAAGATGATGCGGAAGCAGCAGGAATTCTAGCCAAATATAAACCGGCAATTGATGAAAAGAAAAAGACAGTCGTTGGTAAAACAACGGTTGCTTTAAACGGTGAACGTGCCGATGCTCGGACGAAAGAAACCAATCTGGGCAATCTAGTTACAGATAGCATGCTCGAAAAAGCAAGAACGATTAATAAAGATACCGTTATTGCTGTGCAAAACGGCGGTGGCATCCGTGCTTCTATTGATGAAGGCGACATCACGCTTGATGAAGTACTGACAGTTATGCCGTTTGGCAATTCGCTTGCCATCATGAATTTGACGGGAGCAGAAATTCGTGCCGCTCTTGAACACAGCGTTAAAGAAGCGCCAGCACAGTTCGGTGGCTTTTTGCAAATGTCTGGATTAAAATTTACTTATGACAGCAGCAAACCGGTCGGTGAACGGGTGCAAACAGCAGAAGTGAAAACAGCTGAAGGATATGTGCCGCTTGCTGACAATGAATCATACGTCGTGGCGACAAACACGTTTACAGCTAAAGGTGGAGACGGCTACGAAATGTTTGGCAAAGCATATGAAGAAGGCCGTGTCAGCGAACCGGGCTTTGTCGATTGGGAAATGTTCAGAGATTATCTCCAAGCACATCCAAATATCACACCGGGATTAGAAAATCGAATAACAGATAGTAACCAATAAAACAAAAGCGCCGGGGACATTCCTCGGCGCTTTCAAGTAACAAAATATTCTTGGCAAAAATTGTGTGATAGCAGACGGATGGCGTTCGGTTTAATCAGATCAAGCCGTGGGGAATATTTTGTTTTCCAGCAGTATATAGGCACATTTATTTTGCCATTGACTTAATTTGATTCATCAGTTTACTTCGGGATTTTTCATTTCTGAGAAGGTAGGCCGCGCCAAGAGCGAGAGCAGTCATGGCTGCTTTATTGCCTCTAGATTTATTTTTTTTCATATTAGTGTGCACTCTCCTTTTATGACAGTTTTGCAGCAATACTAGCGTACATGTAATAGATATTCCCTAAATTAAATGAAATAAACAAGCGGGACATGGGAGAGGACTGTTAATTGCTTGAGCAAATATCAGATTATTTCTTCTTTTTTAATGCAGACAGTGGTATAATCTTTCAAATAAAACTTTTTCCATCATGAAAATCTAACAGCGATTAAGGAGTGAAGTGGGAATGAAGGTATGTAAATTTGGGGGGACTTCCGTAGCGAGTGCAGCACAGATCAAGAAGGTTGCTGCCATTATTAAAGAAGACGCTGCGCGAAAAATTGTAGTTGTTTCCGCCCCAGGTAAACGTTTTGATGACGATATTAAAGTAACCGACCTGCTGATCAGCCTGGCAGAAGCTTCCCTTTCTGAAAAGGATGCGGAGCAAGAATTACAGGCGGTCGTAGAACGGTATGCAGATATAGCAGCCGAGCTCGGTCTGGATAACGAAATTGTTGAAGTAATTGAGCAAGACTTGCGTGACCGTGTAAAACAAAGCAAAGAAAACCGGGATTTATTCGTTGATCAATTGAAGGCGAGCGGAGAAGATAATAATGCCAAGTTAATTGCTGCTTATTTCTCAAGCATCGGCCTGGAAGCTGAATATGTTAACCCGAAGGAAGCGGGCTTAATTGTCAGCGATGAACCTGGACGAGCCCGTGCTTTGCCTGAGGCATATGAGAATTTGCGTAATTTGCGCGATCGCAAAGGGATTGTTGTTTTTCCAGGATTTTTTGGCTACTCGAAGAATGGAATCATGATGACGTTTGCCCGCGGAGGCTCTGATATTACCGGTTCCATTTTAGCAGCAGCTATCCGTGCGGAGCTTTATGAAAACTTTACAGATGTAGATTCAGTTTTTGCTGCTAATCCAAAGATTGTTGACCATCCGGTCGAGATTAAACGGATGACTTACCGGGAAATGCGAGAGCTATCTTATGCTGGATTCTCTGTTTTTCATGATGAAGCGTTAATGCCAGCATTCCAGCATTCTGTTCCAGTCTGTATAAAAAATACAAACAATCCTTCTGCGGAAGGAACGATGATTGTAGCTGAGCGTGAATATTCAAACAGTCCAGTTATTGGAATCGCTGCAGATGGTGGATTTTCTACCATTTATGTCAGCAAGTATTTAATGAACCGCGAACTTGGTTTTGGCCGACGCCTGCTTCAAATCTTGGAGGAAGAAGAAATTTCCTATGAGCATACTCCCTCAGGAATTGACGATCTGTCAGTTATTGTTCGCAGCCACCAACTCACTCCAGCAAAAGAAGAACGAATCATCAAAAAGTGCCGCGAAGAATTAAACGTGGATGATGTTCATATTGAACATAATTTTGCTATGGTTGTTCTTGTTGGTGAAGGGATGAACAATACGAAAGGCTTAACAGCAAGAGCGACAACTGCTATTTCGCAAGCTGGAGCAAATATTGAAATGATTAACCAAGGTTCATCTGAAGTCAGCCTTGTTTTTGGCATTAAGGAAGAAGAGACGAATAACGTCTTAAAAGCCTTGTACAAAGAGTTTTTTAGCACAACAGCTGTTCTCGGCGTCTAACAAAAAAACCCGTCCTTTTGGGCGGTTTTTTGTTTGAAAATATTTCATTTTAACCCATAGGCTATTCTTCTGGGATGGTACAGCGTTTATTGGCAGAGACAACAGCCGCCGCCTGGGCAACAGCCGCTACTATATTGGCATGATCTTGTGTGTTAATCATATAATTAGCTTTTACTAACGGTTGTCGTTTGTCGTCGACGATATACCTTGAAGGCACCTTATTTAGAGAAAGCGCTAAGATATCTTCCTGGCACTTTTGGCATTTACAGGAAAGATGCAAATGATCGAGTTGATCCGAGAGGATTCCTCTTATAATATCCTCCATTACGTTATGCAGGGCCATACGTACTCCTCCAATCTTTCCTAATTATACCACTTTGTCTCAAAAAGATTAACTGCAATTTACTGACAAACCATTTTACTAAGTGAAAGGGAAAGCAAACATTGGAAAAGAAATAAAAAACTCGAAAAGTACTTTTGTACTTTCCGAGTTTGCCGTTCAACTACCTAATTTTTAGTTTTAGCCGGAGATTTTCCCCAGAATGCTGTTATGATTCATACGCACACGATGCGCATTTTGATAGGATTTACGTAGCTGTTGCGTTTCCAATCTTTCTTTGATCTTTGGCAGCATGATCGCTACTACTAATCCATAAGTCAATAATTTTTTTGCGTTCATCTTTCTTCATCTCCGTTCTTAAAAGTTCGTCTAATCCTATTTACCCAACGACCATCAAATAGAAACGTTCATCTTCTTTTGCTGTATGTAACAAAGGGGCAAAATGCTTTAAAAAAGCGGGTAGAAGCCAGTGAAACTACATTCCTTTCTATTATAACATAAACAGGAAGAAATTAAACGAAAACGAAAACAGCAGCACAGCTCTGAAAAGTTAGCGGCGTTATGTTTGATCAGTTGCCTGTTTATCAGGCTTTTCACTAGCTTGTGTCCGCCTGTGCCTTCGCTTCACCGTTTATTGTCATAAAAATTAGATAGACGCCAGGGGATAAAAAAACTATAATATTCCCGTTAGCAAAGGAATACATTAGCACTTTATGAATGAAATGGGAGGAAGCAGGATGGGGATCAGATCAAGGTTGCGACAGGCAGCCGTAGTTAGCACGGCTGCTTTGGTGACAGCGTGTACTATATTTACAACAGGAACAGATCAGGTAAAAGCTGCTGAGCCATCGCAGCCAGTGGAGGAGAAATTTCAGGGGGATTATGCAAAAGGAGAACTGATCATTCAGTTTAATCGTGCGCTGGAGAAAGCGGAACGGCAAGCGATTTATACAAGATATGGTTTATCCGAAGAAGATAGCCTGCAGCATGGTCTTTTTGTCCATGCATCGATTAAGAAAAAACAAGAGCTGTCAACAGTAGCAGCTGAGTTAATGAAGGAAGAGGCAGTTAAACAAGTAGAGCCCAATTATCAGCTTACTAATACATTTAAGCCAAGCGATTCTTATTATAATCGCCAATGGTTTCATTCAAAGATTAACGCACCGAAAGCATGGGACCGAACACGCGGCAGCTCCCAAGTTACGGTCGCAGTTATTGACGGAGGAATGGATACGCGTCATGTTGAGTTTAAAAGTCGTCTTGTGAATCCGTATAACGCAGTAACTGGCCGTACCGCTTTGCCGTTTGATAACCATGGCACACACGTTGCAGGGATTATTGGGGCGGCTATGAATGGCTCGGGTGTAACGGGTGTCGCTCCAGGGGTAAAGATTATGCCAATTAATGTATTTCAAGGAGAGTATGCAGATAGTTATACGATTGCTGAAGCGATGATATATGCAGTGGATAAAGGAGCTGACATTCTTAATTTAAGTCTGGGAAGCTATTCGTATAGCAATGTTATAGAATATGCGGCAAACTATGCTATCAATAAAGGTGCAATGGTTGTTGCAGCTGCCGGAAATGAGGATACCAGTTTGCCATTTTACCCAGCTGCTTTGTCTAACGTTATTAGCGTCAGTGCGACCAGCTCGTTGGATAAAATCGCTGACTTTTCTAATTTTGGTCGCTATATTAATCTATCAGCGCCAGGGGAAGACATTTTATCAACAACGGTTAATAACTCCTATAGCTATATGGATGGCACTTCTATGGCAGCTCCGGTTGTTTCAGGAACGTCCGCACTCGTTTTGTCAAAAAATCCTTTTTTATCTCCGCAACAGGTCACACGGATTTTATACAAGTCATCTGTAGATCTAGGAACGAAATCATGGGATTCTTTTTATGGGAATGGTCGCGTTGATGCATATAAGGCGCTTGCAGCAACACCTGAACCGATGGGAAGCATTTCACTTAATACAACGGAATTTAAAGTCACCGGCAGCAATAATCTTAGAGCTGGACTTTCTGTGAGCGGTAGCATGAGAGGAACGGTGTATGTAGAAGGTGCAAATGGAAAAAATGTCCGCACGCTTATAAGCGGAGCAGCACCGCAAAAAGGCGGCTTTGTTGCCTATTGGAATGGAAAGCTGGCAGACGGTACCATAGCACCGGCAGGAAAATATTCCATTGTGTTCCGGACATTCGATAATCATCAATCTTTAACGAAGAAAGCAGCAGTTAAATTGATCCATAACTTGCCGCCTTCTATTAAGGCAGAAGTCGTTAATGAAGCTTCCTCAGCTTCTCAAACAAATGTAAATATCAAATTTACCATTAATAAAAGCTTGTTTGTCACGGCGGCTGTCTACAATAATAAAGGACAACTAGTCAAAACGTTGTTGAATAAAAAGGCGTTGCCGGCCCGAAGTCACCGTCTTTCCTGGAATGGGACAAATGAAAATGTAAAGAGAATGCCTGAGGGCACTTATAAACTGGTTATCACTGGCAGGGACTTACAGAACAATCAGGTAACAGAAGAAACTCCTATTAATTTGTAAAAAACTCCAGGCGTCTGCCTGGAGTTTTTTATCTTTGAGTAGGCATAACCCGGGCGGCTTTGCGTTTATCCAGCATTTTCTTAACGATAGGATAGAGAATCGGTCCATATTTAATAGCTAGCCTGATTAAAGAAGATAAGCCTCTTTTTTTACTCATTGTGTTTACCACCTTTTTTAGAGCGTTAATTATAATTTAACTTCCCCTTTTTTAAATTTATTAAACGATACGGACGAGCCACTTTTTACATGTTATAATTAAAGGGATATTTTACTAGAAAAGGGGAAAAATGATGAAAAAAATAGCGTGTCTCTTAATGGCAGTTGCAATGATTTGTTCATCCGCTATCACGTTGCCTTTCTCAAAAGCGGATGCCGCCGTTATTTGGGATGGGATAGAATTAAAACAAGGGACGATCGGCAAAGTAACTATCTTAAAAGATACCCCTTTATTTACACGATCAAAGGGGAAAATTGTAAAAGTAAAAACGTTGAAAAAAGGCCAGACAGCAAGCGTATTTGCAGTCACAAAAGGGTATTATCATCTTTATAAAAAAACATTTATTAAGAAAAATTCCTATGCTAAATTTACACCTGTTCCAAAAGATGTGCAGTATGAATTAAACAAAGAATATCGAACAGTGTATTACGGGTTAAAGCTTAATAAAAAACATCGATATACGTATTATGATGTAGAGAATGGGAAGGAAAATTGGGCATACAAAGGAACAGCATACGGCTGGGATGTTTGGACAGTGAACGGGGACAATGGGTATGCTTATAGAGAGAATAAAGAGTGGATGCGCTTAGGTTTGGCCAATTCTGATTTCATCTTTTTGAATATTAAGCTGCCGCTAAAAAAAGGAAGCTATTGGAAGGACGATCTTTACGGCGTTCATCATCGTGTCCTATCAGTCAATAAAACAGTTAAGACACCAGCAGGCACTTTCCAACATGTCATTGAGATCAAGGATTCGGAAAACTTCTACTACTATTTTGCTCCGAACGTCGGTCTCATTCTCACAGTAGATAACAACGGAAAATCACCAAAGCGAGTATTTGAACTGCAAAAAATAAATTAATTTGTAAAAAACTTCATTCTCTGGAATGAAGTTTTTTTACAGAAACGATGCGCCTGCCCAAAAGCCTGTTATAATTAAAGCCGAAACGGGAAAATTGTTAATAAATATAAGTGAAAGAAGGATTTACCCTATATGTATAATTTACAAGCTGGCACGATTGTCACATTGGATGTGAAAAATGAAGCGCCATTTGGCTGGTTTCTGACAGACGGAGAAGAAACAGTTTTGCTGCATCATTCAGAGATACAAGAAGGATTTGACCCCGATGAACCGGTGAAAGTTTTTCTTTTCCAAGATCATCAGGGACGACTTGCGGCAACGATGAAGATGCCGATGATTACACAAGATACGTATGAATGGGTAGAAGTTGTTGGTGTAGAGGAAAAGCTCGGTGTGTTCGTTTCGATCGGCATTACAAAAGATATACTTGTGTCGGAAGATGACTTGCCGTTCCTATATTCCGTGCGGCCAATTGTTGGAGACCGACTTTATTGCACGTTGAGGCTTGATAAGAGAGGCCGTCTATTTGCCAAGCCGGCTACAGAAGAGGTAATGGCTAAACAGTTTACCAAAGCTTCTAAGAAAGATTTTAATAAGGATATAACGGGCATTGTTTATCGTGCAACGAAGGTGGGCACATTTATTATTACAGCAGAAGGCTATCGCGGATTCATTCATGAGTCTCAGCGGCAAGAAGAGCCGCGGCTCGGACAGAAGGTAGATGGGCGTATTATCGATGTAAAAGAGGATGGCTCTGTTAATGTGTCTCTTATTGGACGAAAGCAGGAAGTTCAACAAGACGACGCTGAAAAAGTATACGCATACTTACTGCAAAGAGGCGGTTCCATGCCTTATAGCGATAAGAGCTTCCCGGAAGAAATTGAAAAGCGTTTTTCGATGAGTAAAGGTGCTTTTAAGCGGGCGCTTGGCAAGCTGATGAAAGAAAAGAAAGTGTACCAGGAAGAAGGATGGACATATCAAGTAAAGGAATAACAGTTGGGGCTGCCGGGAACTTTCCGGCAGCTTATTTTTATTGACAAATCATTTGGATATATTTGTTATATCGTTATATGATATATCGGTAATGGATATAATGAAGTCTATGCGATTGAACAATCACGGGACTCATTACTTTGCTGGAATTCACACATAGTAGGCGAAAAATCTATAAAGCTACCGAAAAGGGCAAAAATATGCTCTGCAATGAAGTAAGCAGGCGAAGTCATACGGTTCAACAAGGCGAGCTGTCATTCCAACTGTTAGAGGAGGGGAAGGAAAATGAAAAAACAGAAGGACAAGCGTTATATTTCATCAGGCGGCTTGGCATTCTCTGAAGGAAAAGATATGAAAAAGTTAAGCAAGCTGGCCAAAAAAGGGTGGATCCTTCAATCTTTTGCACCATTAGGTTATACGCTTCGAAAAAGCAATCCTCGCCACCTCATCTATAGTCTTGACTATCAAGACGTTCCTAAAGCGGAGATGGAGGGTTACTATGCTATTTTTAGAGCAGGCGGATGGAAGCCTGTTTGTTCAGCAGGAGGCATGCACATTTTTTTTGCTGTTCCGGGAATGAGGCCCATTTATACAGGCCGGTCAACGATTGTTTAAAAGTACAAGCGAGCTAAAGGGATAATTAGCAAAGTGACTGTATTTCTTCTAGCCTTAACCATCCTTGTATTCTTTCTCAGTTCTATGCTCTTCTCAGACAGCACAGGAGCAATTAATGATATTGTCTATTGGATTCGTGTGCTTCCGCTCATTTTTTTATCCCCAGCGGCAGCTACCTGGCTGGCCTATCAGATTAGAATTAGCCAGCAAAAGGGATAAATGTTTGGCAAGCTGAGTCGTTTACACGCCATACCGACCAATAAAAATAGTTTACTGACTACCCACATTTAATTCTGAAGCAAACAACCAAAAAGCAGCCCGAGGGCTGCTTTTTATTGTTCATAGTCATTTGATATTTTTAGCTTATCAATGATGGCAAAGAACAGGCTGACAAAGATGGCGATGATAGTTGCAAGAGCCATTCCTTTCAACTCAAAGTTGCCGAATTTCAAAGTAGCACCGCTAAGGCCAATAACGAGTACAACAGTCGTTAAAATCATGTTGGTCGCTTTGGAATAGTCTACTTTCGATTCAACGAGCATGCGCAAGCCAGATACGGCAATGCTTCCGAACAGCAGAAGCGAAAGGCCACCCATAACCGCTGTAGGAATCGTAGAAATCAAAGCGGCCAGCTTGCCGAGGAAAGACAGGATGATCGCCATCACTGCGGCCCCACCGATTACCCAGGTTGAATATACTCTCGTTAAAGCGAGGACACCGATATTCTCTCCATAGGTAGTATTCGGAGTAGAGCCAACAAAGCCAGAAATGACTGTTGAAATCCCGTTTCCAAGTAAAGAAGTGCCTAAGCCTGGTTTTTTCATCAAGTCACGGCCGACAATGTTTTGTGTAACAACAAGATGACTAATGTGCTCAGCGATAACTACAAGAGCAGCTGGCAGAATGATTGCCATGCTTGACCAATCGAATTCTGGACGGTAAAACGTTGGTAAAGCAAACCAATGAGCCTCTTTTACCGGTTGGAAATCAACGAGCCCGTAAAAGACAGCAATAATGTAGCCTGCGACGATTCCAATTAAAATGGGGATAATTCTTAGAAATCCGCGGAACATGACGTTACCAACGATCGTAATGCCAAGTGTTAGCAAGGAAACGGTAATCACATCTGCATCGGGTGTCCATTTTGCAGGATCCGCATCTCCCGAAGGAACTAACCCAGCCATGCCAGCAGCCACTGGAACAAGCTCAAGCCCAATAACAGCCACAATCGCACCCATCGCTGCTGGCGGGAAGATAACATCTACCCATTTAGTTCCAGCCACACGAATAATGAGAGCTACCAAAATAAAGACAATACCAGTGGCGATAAAGCCGCCAAGCGCCGCTCCATAGCTCTTTGTTGAGAGCACCAAGAGCACCGGAGAAATAAACGCAAAGCTTGAACCGAGGTAAGCAGGAACCTGTCCTTTACATAGAATAAGATAAATTAATGTACCAATCCCATTCATTAACAAAATAGTTGCCGGGTTGACGCCGAACAAAATAGGCACGAGGACTGTTGACCCGAACATCGCAAATAAGTGCTGCAAACTAAGCGGGATCATCGCCGCAACCGGCGGCCGCTCATCAACTTGATAGGTACGCATAAATACCCTCCCTTTATCAAACACAAATTGTAGCTATTATACAGTAATTAACCGTTAAATTTCTATAAAAAATTAAATTATTTTTGAAAAAGTAGGAGGCTCCTTCTTGTTTTATTGTATTGCAAACAAGCCGTTTCTATGAATCATTGCAATAATAATAGTAAGGAAAGCAACGAGGAAATCGATATATCAAGGAAGCGTTTTAATTCTGGCGCTGTTAGAGGATCTATTTTCTCTGAGCAGCTTCCATCATTTCTATTAAAGATTTTTGTTTTTTCTGAGGAAAGTTTGTTAGAAGAGCACCGTCTTGTTTAGATGTTCTAATCCGCAGCCAGAATAGAAACGGCCCTATATGTATGTTCGCTCCGTGGCGGGGCCATACATAAAGGACATCAAGAAAATGTAAAAATAAATGCCCTTCATTTAATTAGGGTTAACGGAAGGATGGAAGAGAATGGCCAAAGGGATGAAACGTCTGTTTCATCTCTATCATATTAAGAATATTTTTCTTTTTAGTTGAGCGGTAGAGTCCAAGTAAATAGAGAAGCGATAAAGGAAAGAAGGTAAAGAAGCGAACGAATGAATAAAAAAGACAAAAAATGTTCGTAATTTTTTAGGCTCCTTTTAAAAAAGCAATGAAAGCGTTACCAATTGAAAAATAGAAAAAAAGTTGCCAGACCGCCCCTTGATAAGTAAAGAGTAATAATTTATAATTCATGAATATTATTAATGTATAAATTTTCTGATTCCAAATTTAAAACGAATGAGGGAGTTCACGTGAAGAGAGTATACAATTTTTCGGCAGGACCTTCTATGTTGCCGCTGCCAGTATTAGAAAAAGCACAAAAAGAATTAGTTAATTATGCAGACTCTGGTATGTCAGTCATGGAGTTAAGCCATCGTTCGGGGTTATTCACAGAGATTATTACCGGTGCGGAACAACTGCTGAGAGATTTAATGAACATTCCAGATAATTATAAAGTGCTGTTTATTCAAGGGGGCGCTTCCCAGCAATTCGCAATGGTTCCACTCAACTTGTTGGCAAACAGTAAAAAGGCAGACTATGTGAACACTGGTTCATGGTCTAAAAAAGCAATTAAGGAAGCAAAGAAATATGGAGATGTTCGTGTAATTGCTTCTTCAGAAGATGAGAACTTCAGTTACATTCCGGAAATCAACAGCAGCATGATTGATCCAGAAGCTGACTACGTACATATTACAACAAATAATACTATAGAAGGAACAGCTTTCAGAAACATTCCGGATACAGGCCGCGTGCCGCTCGTTGCTGATATGTCCTCCAACATTTTATCAGAAGAGATCGATGTATCGAAATTCGGTTTGATCTATGCTGGTGCTCAGAAAAACATCGGGCCAGCTGGATTGACAGTTGTCATTATTAGAGAAGACTTGATCGGTCATGCGCCGGAAAGCTGCCCAACGATGCTTGATTATAAGACGCATAGCGAGAGCGGTTCTCTATACAACACGCCGCCAACTTATGGCATTTATATGGCAAAGCTCGTATTTGAATGGTTGCAGGAGATTGGCGGTTTAAAAGAAATGGAGAAGATCAATCGCAAAAAAGCAGAGCTGTTATACAATTTTCTTGAACAGTCAACGATGTTCAACTCTCCAGTTAGAAAAGACAGCCGTTCCATTATGAATATTCCGTTTGTATCACCATCTGCGGAATTAGATGCGGCGTTTGTTAAAGAAGCAAAAGCAGCCGGTCTTGAAACATTGAAAGGCCACCGTTCCGTTGGCGGAATGCGCGCTAGTATCTATAATGCGATGCCGGTTGAAGGGGTAGAGGCCCTCATCCAGTTTATGAAACAATTCCAAGAAAAACATGCACAATAAAAGGGGAGACGGACAGTTGTTTACTATAAAAACACTAAATAATATTGCCGAATGCGGCTTAAATGTTTTTACTAACGAAAACTTTACGATCGATAATGACAGTGAAAACCCGGATGCCATTGTTCTGCGCAGCTTTAACATGCATGACATGGAAATTGGTGAGAATGTAAAAGCCGTTGCCCGTGCGGGAGCTGGCGTGAACAACATTCCAGTCAGCGATTATACAGAGCGCGGCATCGTCGTTTTCAACACGCCAGGAGCAAATGCGAACGCGGTAAAAGAGCTTGTACTCACTACTTTAATTTCATCTTCTCGTAACGTATTTGCGGGTATCGCTTGGACAAGAGGACTTGAGGGTCAGGGCGATCAAATTCCAAAGCTTGTTGAAGCAGGCAAAAAGCAATTTGTCGGTAAAGAAATCAAAGGAAAAACACTTGGTGTTATCGGGCTTGGTGCTGTTGGAGCGCTAGTTGCGAACGACGCGCTTGATCTTGATATGGATGTTATCGGTTTTGATCCGTTCATTTCTGTCGATACTGCCTGGAGCTTATCTCGTAATGTTCAACGTGCTATGACAATTGAACAATTGTTTGCGAAAAGTGATTACATTACTGTTCACGTTCCGCTCACAGACACAACAAAAGGTATGTTCAATACAAACACGTTTGATATTATGAAAGAAGGCGTTCATATTCTGAACTTCTCCCGTGGAGAGCTTGTGAACGAACAAGACATGGCAGCTGCACTTGAAAGCGGCAAGGTCGGTAAGTATGTAACCGACTTCCCAAATGAAAACGTCTTGAAAATGAAAAATGCTGTGCCGATCCCACATCTAGGTGCTTCTACGAAAGAGTCAGAAGAAAACTGTGCGATCATGGCAGCCCGTCAAGTAAAAGATTATTTAGAAACAGGGAATATCAAAAACTCTGTGAATATGCCAAATGCCTCTCTTCCTTATACAGGAAAGCGCCGGGTAACTGTTTACCATCGCAACATTCCGAACATGGTTGGACAGATTACTTCTGCTTTATCTGAATACAGCTTAAATATTGCAGACATGGTGAACAGAAGCCGGGGCGACTTTGCTTATACAATGATTGACATTGACAATAAAGTAAACGGTGACGTTATCCCGGGACTTGAAGAGAAAATCAGCCAAATTGAAGGCGTTGTTACAACGCGTATTATTTAATAAAAAAAGTCGCAGCTACTCCTAAAGTAGCTGCGGTTTTTTTTATATATGGAAAAAATAACATTTATTTCAAAAACATGCAAAAAGTGAAACTATTTGTCTTTCTTTTACGTTATTATTAAACAGGTAAACAAAAAATTCAGGAGGAACGAATAAGATGAAGACGTGGAAAAAGGTATTGGCCCTCGGCCTCTCTGCTGTTATGGTTTTTCCAGCAGCAGCTGGGGCATCCGTACATAATCAAGAAGTAAAGGTGTTCCAGCAGGTTTCTGAACAGACACCTGTTACTGCGGCTGCTTCTGAAAAAAATAAAGAAGCGTATAAAGCATTAAAAGAAATGAATGAGCTAGTTGATACGAACACACTAGTCATTAAATATACTAAGCCGCTTAACAGAGCCATCCATAAGAAAGCGGGAACCGTGCTGGTCCGCTCGCTGCCGAAGCTTGGCTATGATATTGTCCATGTGCCGAAATCCAAAAAAGTAAGTGATGCGATGAAGGTATACCGACAGCAAAAAGGGATTTCTTCTATTACTCCCAGCGTGAAATATAAACAATTTGCGACTGCACAAAGTGATCCGAAAAAAAGTAAAATGTACCACTTGCCATTGCTAAATATTGATAAGGCATTAAAGCTTTCCGGCAAACACAAGGTAACTGTAGCAGTGGTCGATGGTGGAGTAGATTACAAGCATCCAGATTTGCAGGGACAGCTGCTGCCGCCGTATAACGCAGCAGACCCAGCGAACAACCCAGTTCGTGATTTGCACGGAACCCATGTGGCAGGGATTATTGCTTCTAAAGCAAACAATGGCATTGGCGGCCATGGTGTAAATCCGAATGCCAAAATTTTACCTATAGATGTATTTAACGGCAAGATGTCAGCGAATGACTTTACGATCGCCGAAGGAATTCTATACGCTGTAGCAAAAGGGGCAGACGTTATTAATCTGAGTCTTGGCGGCTTTGCTTCCTCACCGCTCGTGGAAGAAGCGATCCGTGAGGCGATTGACAGCGGAGCGGTAGTAGTGGCAGCTGCCGGGAATGAATCAACAGATATTTATTCTTATCCGGCTTCTTACCCTGGTGTAATCAGTGTCGGAAATATTGACCGCAATAAGAGATTATCTGATAGTTCGAATTTCGGTCCTTCTGTTGATGTAGTGGCTCCAGGAGAAGATATCTACAGTACGGCTTATGAAAAAGACGGCAAAGGATCGAGCTTTGCTATGCTAACCGGCACCTCTATGGCAGCTCCAATGGTTGCTGGTGTTGTCTCTTTATTGAAGTCCAAGCATCCCGAACTGTCTGCTTATGATATTGAAAATATTTTGGAAAGAACAGCGACAGACCTGGGGGCAAAAGGCTATGATACAACCTATGCTAATGGATTGGTTAACCCGCTGGCTGCACTGTCCTATGACATCAAAAAGCTGCCAAAGAAGCAGGTCCTGACCAGTGAAACTCTCAGTCGCTCTGCAAAGCCGTTAACAGCAGGCAAGAACATGATGAAGGGGCAGCTAAAAACACCTGGTGAAACACACTGGTTTAAAATGAACTTAAATGAAAATGAACATGTCCAAACCGTATTAGAGGCAAGCCGCGATTATGATTATGGAATGGATTTTTACTTTGTTCCTGAAGGAGCCGAGACAGACGAAGGCATGCTCACGGAATATAATAAAGGCCGTGCTGGAGAAAAGGAAGGCTACTTATTTAAGGCTGAAGAAAAAGGAACGCTCTTTATTGGCATAAAAGATGTGAATGGCAGTTACAGTACAGCTGGTTTATCGTCTTACACATTCACAGCTGAAAAGATCAGCGGATTGAAAGCAGATCCTGACACGTCTGATCAACCAATAGTTATCAAATCACTTCCTTACAAAAAAGGGGATTTCACCTTATTCCCGGAAGAGGAAGGAATGCCTGACCATGATCATTACACCATCGAGGTCGATGAAGCAAAAGTGCTTTCTGTTTCCTTATCTGCTTTGCCAGGGGTAAACTCTGCCATGAGTCTTTCTATGATAACCGAGGAAGAGGAAGAAGAAGGCAACACGACAACAGTAGAAGAGATTGCTGAGGCTGATGATCGCGGCATGAGCGAGGGAGAAGTACTTTCTTTTAAAGCGGTGCCAGGAGTTAAATACCAGCTCACCGTAACAAATGAATCATTTGGCGATGCCGGGGGCATAGGGTCTCTTCTTGATTTACTTATGATGAACCCGGGAGCCTTTCAATTTGATGAATATGCAGCGTCTGCTTATCCTTATGAATTAAAAGTGGAAGAAAAGCAACTGCCGGAAGATGAAGATGGTCTGCCATTTAAAGAAGATTTAGAAACAGCGCTTGAAAAGGGGGAAATAGCCCCTGCAAAATACGCGCAAACAAAAGCTGCTGAAGCGATAGATGGCACGCTTGATGAAGAGCCGACAGAAGAAATGGAAGGCGAAATGACAAAAGCCATTTTGTCTAATGCCATACCGTACAAACTCGGAAATACAAAATCCGGTTATTTTCAACTAGAAGGGGATGAAGATTACTATTCTTTCACCCCTGCAGAGAACGGCATCTATGAGTTTGATGTTCAAAAAGGATCAAGCCAGCTGCCAGTTGCTACTGTTTTGCAATATGATAAAGAAACGAACGAACTGATTCCGATTTCAGGCGGTGAAGAGGATCTTCTCAGCCTGATTATGAGTCTGCTTGGCGGCGCAAAAAATAATAAAATGACGATGGCTCTTAAAAAGGGAGAAACCTACATTCTGCGTTTGGCAAATGAAACGTACAATATTTCTGCAGACCCATACACGATCCGTTCCAAGAAGCTGGCTCATACGCCACAGGGAACTGGACAGAATGAGAACACCCCTGAAAACGCAAAAATGCTTAAGCCAGGAACAGCATTTAAGAATTACTTTATTTATCCAGGGGATACTGGCTTTTATTACTTTAAAAATAGTGGTAAACAGGCAGTCTATCGTTTAAATATTGATCAAGGAAAATTAACAGCAGCTGAAAAAGCAGCGATTCCTTATGATCTTCGTCAACCGGCTATTTTCACTGGCGCACTCATCGAAGATACGAACGGTGACAAGGTATTAGACGAAGAAGAGCAGCTGAAGTCTATCCCATTTGGCCCTAACTTGCTTGAGTTGTCATTTGAAACAAAAGCAAACCTTTCCTTTATGGCAAAAGAAGACACGGGGTATTTCCTTGCAGTCAGTTCATTCCTTTCCATGAAGCCGAGTCTCCAGCCGTATGAAATAAAGTTGGCTGATATGAAAGATGCACTAAAAGATGGCGATGGCAAGGTGGTAAACCATGTACCTCAAAAGCCGATTTCTTTAAAGAAGATGAATGGACATCTTGGGATAAATGGGTATATGAACGCCGGTGTTCCGTTTGGTGATATCGATCACTTCGTCTTAAATGTAACAAAAGATAGAACGTTTTCTCTTGCGTTAGAAATGGAAGATGGGCTGGACGGAAAAATTGAAATTTATAACGCCAAGGGTGTGCTCGTTCAAAGCTTTGATCATTACGGAAGCGGCGATGAAGAATTGGCTGTCATCCAATTGAAAAAAGGAAAGTACTTTATCGAAATTAGCGAAACAGAAGGCCGCGCTTCTGCACAGCCGTACAAACTGACAGTAAAGTAAGAAAGACTTGAGTAGAGGAAAAACACAAAGCGGTTCGATTGATAAGCTGCTTTGTGTTTTTTTTATAGGTCTTCATCCATTCACTTATTTAATTTTAACTTTTGGAGAGCCATTATAATGGTAATGTAATCGGGGTCGGCCAGGCCGGCTTCGCAGCAGGTTATTACTCAAGAAAATCAAAGGTAATTTTGGTACAAGAAGTCAAGATAGTATTTTCAGATGGGAGTGTGGCCTCTTTTGAAAATGTTATCTAGGCTATGGGGATTTACATCTTCTTATGAATGAATTCCAATAGCCCCGAGTAGGGAGTCGATTCATTAGCGGGGATAAGCCTAATAAGCGGCCTGTATTTTATTGGCAAGCAGACCCTTTTCTTCTAGAGGAGAAGGGTCTGCTTGGCATAGGGACGTGACCAATGCAGGGAGACGCCTTAATAATGAATACCGTTTTCCTGTTAATCTCCAGTCTTTTTTCTGCTATTGATAGTTTGACAGATTACCAGTAGAAATAAAAAAACAGAGCGAAATTTCGCTCTGTTAAATAAAATTATGACAATACACCCATTAACATAAATTTCAATCGTTCGGTTTTTGTTAGTTGCTCTAGCTGTTTCTTCTGTATGGCTGTATAATCGGCCGGCGTAATAAAACGATCTTGCTTAGCGATGAGTTTCTCGGGATGGGCTACAACCTTTTCGCCAGCTTTTAAGCCGCTCTTAATTTCTTGAAGGCCGTCCACAAGAAGCCCTTTTTGCACGGCTCTTTTTTCAATTTGCCCTTTTGTATTTAAGACAAATACATAAGAGTGATTGCCGGTTTTCATCAAGGTAGAAGCAGGGACGGTTACAGCTTGTAAAGCTTCCTTTGTGACGACTGTAACATTTGCTTTCATACCCGGCAACAGCTGATCAGCCGCTTCTTTCATATTGCTTTTATCAAGCTGAGCGGTGAATGGATATAAGCTCTTTCTTTTCACAGACGGTTCCTGCTCTGGAAACTTTTCGATGCTTGAAATTTCACCTTGAAAGGTAACTGGAAGGGGATCGACAGAGGCATGGATCATTAATCCTTCCTTTACTTTATTCATTTGCTGTTCGTCAAAGACACCTTGAACAGCCGCTTCGGGAGAGCGGATAGTGATAATCGGATTATCGAGACGAGCATTTAGATTTTTAACAACGCCTTCTTTTTCACTTTTGACGACTAAGTTGTTCTTTTTAGATTCAGTCTGTGAAATTAAGGAATCATATTTACGAATTTCTTCTTCTAATTTCAGTTTTTCTGTTTCTTGATCAATAATGTCTTTTTCAACGGTTACTTTGGCAGCACTGTCTTTCTTATCGTCTTTCTCGTCATCTTTCTTATCATCTGCTACCCTTTCTTCCCTTTCTATCTTATCTAAAATCATATTCAATTTAGATATTTGTCCATCAATTAATTGAACTTGCTTCTCTGTTTGTTTCTTTTCTGCCTCTAATTCTTCTATTTCTTGCTCAAGTTTGGATGATGAATATTCAAATAGCGGTGTGCCTGCATCGACCTGTTGGCCTTTTTCTACGAGGAACCTTAAAAATGTTCCTTCATTTTTATCGAAATAAATCGGATATTCATCTGCTGGAATGATCACACCTGTTGTTTGGAAGGATTCAACCACGTCATCTTTTGCCGATTGATTCCATTCTGTCAGCCATTGTGACCGGTCAGCTTTGCTGTCTTCTTTAAAGGTTAAATACAAGTTGCCGGCAATGATCAGCACACTTGCTGTCAGCCAGACGGATTTCTTTATTCTTTTCATATGCCCCGCCGCCTCCTTCTCTCTTAAAATAAGCGGTCAACATGGATGGAAGTGAACAAAGTAGAAAAAAGCCAGATTGCAAGGGTAACTGCTAAAATCAGTAAAAGAACAAAACGCGGGCTTTTCTCTGAACTTTGTTTTAAAAACTTATATTGCAGGCTGATGGCCCAGATTTGAAACAGAGTAATAAAGCTAAAAAAGCTTGTTATTAACTCGTTTTTTGATGCATATTGAGCGAGTACGCCGAGTGAAAAAGGAGAAGAATCTCTCGGAATAGCAAGCGTGATATTTAATAGAATTAATAAGCAAAACTCAATTAAATAAATGACATAGACAAATGATTGCAAGACAAGTAACTTACGAAAATCTACTTCTAAAAAAGTCCAAAATAAAAGCGCAGGCAAGAACAAGATAATTAGTGGATAAAGAAAGCCCCAAATGGTACTTCCAATAGTGAACCACATTTTCTGTCCCTGGATTTCCGCGTTGTTCGTGTCCGCCAAATAGGCAGAGACTGATTCAGATTGAATGCCCAACAGGCCGCTTAAAAAGTACAAGGCTGTACTGATGATGATTAATAAAGAAATGCGGCTCCATAATCCTTTCATTTGTTCCGCATGGTCCAGCTGATAGAAACGATCACTCGGACGAAACAGCCCTTTAATTAGCTGCACACGATAAATCATCTAAAATCCTCCAATGAAGTAATGTAAATTGACATCTTTTTTTATTATATACAACTCCCTCTGTTCATACCAATATAATCTAACAGAATTTGATAAAAAGCGAGTTATTTTGAAGGGGCAATAATGGAGGGGAAATGTAGAATAATGTAACAAATAAAACAGTGGCTTTTAAAATAGTGATAGATTAAGCAGCTGCTTTTTCAGCTGAAATATGACAAAAAGCTTAATAGATAGAGGTTAATGGCGATTTTTGCGAAAAGGAAAATGTGTCAGAAAATTATAACGTTTGAAATGTGCGTGTAAAGAAACAAACATGCTAGTGTAATAGTCTCGTTATAATTCCATGATAGAATGAGGCACATGTTACAGAAAAACAAGGGGGTCTTTCATTCGTGAGAAAAGCTATTATGTCTTTGGTTCTTGCTTGCGTACTATTCAGCACATCTGCTGTAGAAGCAGCTTCAGTGAGTCACACAGTACAAAGAGGAGATACCTTATGGAGCATTGCACGAGAGTATAAGACGACTGTTAATCAATTAAAACAATGGAACAATTTAAAATCAGAAAACATCAAAGTTGGCCAAAAATTGGTCCTTCAAAATACAACTAAGAAAGCTGACGCTAAGCCGGCAGCAAGCAAACCACAGGCCGTCAAAGCCGCCAAGGTACTGACTGTGAGATCAACAGCTTATACGGCTTCATGCAAAGGCTGTTCAGGTGTTACAGCAACAGGCATCAACTTAAAGAAAAACCCAAATGCAAAAGTCATTGCCGTCGATCCAAAAGTTATCCCGCTTGGGACGAAAGTATACGTAGAGGGATACGGCCAAGCCGTTGCTGGTGATAAAGGCGGCGCCATTAAAGGAAACAAAATCGACGTTCATGTTCCGAATAAAACACAAGCAAAGCGTTGGGGAGTACGGACAGTAAAAGTACAGATTTTGAAATAAATAGATTGTAAGAAAAAAAGAAATCCACTTTATGGGTTTCTTTTTTTTATCTAAGGCCTGTTGAAGGTTGTTTGTTCAATAGCTGATTAGAGCGGAAAGGTCCGCCTGAAGCGAAAATCAACAACCAAATACCACAGTGATTTTATCCAACAAGAGAAAAAACATGTTCTAGGGCTTGCAGGAATTGTCTTATTTATTTCATCGAAGTTACAAGTATGCATAAAGTATCTTTTTGTAACAAGAACGTTATATAAAGCGGGAAAGCGTAATGGCTTCTTAAAATCATTACATGCTTTGGCGTGATACAATGAATTTCGTCAGCGGGTCATCGGGTGATTGACCGAACTGTTTATATAAATAAAAATTGTTTATTGCCATTAGTAGTGCCACTGGACACTTTACTTTTTAAAAAAGCTTCTTGCAGGCGGTTGTTTCTTATTTTCCCTTTTAATTGGAAACCTAAACTGGGAAGTTACCGCGTGCTAGAACAATCAGGAGGTTTTTCTATCATGAAAAAACAAATTATCGCACTTGCAGCTACTACAGTGATCGGCGGAGGTCTTTTCGGAACAGCTGCATCAGCACAAACATATACAGTAAAAAATGGAGATACATTATGGGGCATTTCTCAAAAAAATAATACAACTGTTCAACAATTAAAATCTTCTAATAACTTATCATCTGATTTAATTTTTCCTAATCAAAGATTGGAAGTAGGCGGCAGCGCTGCTCCAAAAGCTTCTGCAGCGTCCAATGGAAACGGTACATACACTGTTCAACCTGGAGACACACTAGCCAAAATCGCTTCTAGAAATGGACTATCTGTACAATCTTTAAAAGCGATCAATGGCTTGTCCTCTGATAGAATTTATGCAGGTGACAAACTTTCTCTTTCCGGACAGGTAAAAGGAGTATCGACTTCTAGACCAGCAGCAACTAAAGCAGCTGCAGAGCCGGCAGCGGCTCAACAAGCACCACAAAGCGGTAAAACTATTTCTGTTTCAGCCACAGCCTATACAGCAAAATGTGCTGGCTGCTCAGGCGTTACAGCAACAGGCATTAACTTAAATGCGAATCCAAATGCAAAAGTCATTGCGGTTGATCCTAACGTAATCCCGCTAGGATCAAAAGTACATGTTGAAGGATACGGTACAGCTGTCGCTGGTGATACTGGCGGAGCGATTAAAGGAAATCGCATCGATATCCATGTGCCAACGGAGTCTCAAGCTGTTAACTGGGGCCGCCGTACAGTAAATGTAACAATCCTAAATTAAAAAAAGATCCATCCAACCGAGCTTGACTAAATAATTTTTCTGAGCTAGAAAGCCGATCGGGTATAAAAGAAAAGGGCCGGCTGCTAAATACTTTTAGCAGCCGGCTTTTTTGTTTATTTTTTTAACGCATTTAAAACAGCACTGGCTAGTATATCGGCGCCAATTTGAATGGCACGCGGGTCAAAGGACATTTTGGGATGGTGCAGCCCGGGTTTTAAGTCAGCTCCAATTCCCATCATAGATGCTTTTATCTTTGGGCGCTTAATGGTGTAAAAATGAAAATCATCACTTCCCGATGTGATAAGTGGATCTGCCAGCATTTCCCGGCCTCCATAGTCAAGAATACTTTGACGAAGCAATTCTTCCGCTTCTGTGTCTACTTCTGCTCCCGGGGTAAAGTCGAGCCACTCTGTCTCAATTTTCACCTCGAAAAGATGGCTTAGCTGATGAATTTTCTTTTCAATTATTTTCTGCATGTCCAACAAGACTGAGTTTTTCTGAGCGCGCACATCAAGCCCAAATTTCGCAGTACCAGGAATAATATTCAAGCTTTGGCCTCCGGCTTCCACATAGGTCATTTTGACAGAATACGGTTCAAAAGGGGAGAAATGAACTAACTTTAGCTGTTCGTTTATAACAGAAATAATGTCAATTGCATTTGTTCCCTGATGAGGTCGAGCACCGTGTGCATCATCTCCTATTATTTTTCCGGTTAAAAAAGTGACGGCGCCATGATGAACAGAAGGGGTGACTTTGCCGAAGGGCAGTTCTTCAATAGGACGTAAATGGATGCCAAACAAATAATCCACATCATCAACAATGCCCTTTTCAACCATTTTTAAGGCGCCGCTGCCGGTTTCTTCGGCAGGCTGAAAAATAAAGCGGACTGTGCCGTTTGTTACTTGATTTTTTAATTGCAGAATGGTGCCGATAACGATAGACATATGAGCGTCATGGCCGCATGAATGATTCGCCTGGAAGATACCATCAACTTCCTGCCAGAGCGCATCTATATCTGCACGGACGGCAACGATGGGTTTTCCGTTTCCGAGTTCAGCAATCAAGCCCGTACAATCGTCAAACAGGGAGACAAAGATTCCTTCTTTCTTTAGCAATTCGGTGATATACGCCGTTGTTTCTGTTTCTTTCCAGCTGATTTCCGGGTGTGTATGCAGATGCTGAAAAATATTCATCAACTGGCTGTCTGTCTTTTTCACGAACGATCCTCCTTTCTTATTTTATTGTCGCTCGAGAGACGGTTAATTCTTCTAATGCAGATTCATTGATCACAAGTCCAAGGCCTGGTTTATTGTTCAAGTGAACAAAAGGCACTTCGTACGTGAGGTCGCCAATGTCCTTGCTAAATAGCAGCGGGCCAGTTAATTCTGTACTTGTAATATTTTTTCTTGAAATCGCAGCGTGGTAGCCGGCTGCTGATCCAATCGATGATTCGACCATGGAGCCGATTTGGCAGTCAATTCCAGCGTATTCAGCCGCTTTTGCTATGTGGACCGCTGGAAAGATGCCGCCGCATTTCATTAGTTTGATATTAATCTTATCAACGGCGTCTTTTTTAATCATCTCTATTAGTTGTTCGCCATTTTGAATAGATTCATCCGCCATGAGTGGAATGGTGCATTGCCGCTTGATGTGTGCTAGCCCCTCAATGTCGCCGAGACGGATCGGCTGTTCAATCCAGGCAAGCTGCAAAGGCTCAAGCTGCTTCATCGCCTGAATAGCCACCGCATACGTATGCCAACCTTGATTGACATCTACCCGGATTGGAATGTTCCATCCGACTGCTTCTCGGACTGCCTGAATTCGCTTAACATCCATTTGTCTATCCATGCCGACTTTCAGCTTTAATGATTGAAAACCGGCTTCAATGGCTGCCCGCGCTTTGTCTGCCATTACTTCCGGCTCTTCGATACTTAATACTTTTGGATAAGTCAATTTTTTATGACTTTTTCCGCCGAGCAAATCGTACACAGGTAATCCAGCCGCCTTACCCATTAAATCGTAGCAAGCAATGTCAATTGCTGCTTTTGCAGCCGGGTTGGCAGTGATCGCTTGATTCATCTTATGATGGATATGCTCGATTTGGAAGGGATGTTCCCCCAGCACCACTGGCAAAAGAACATGGCGCAGAATTTCAATGCAGCTGTAAAAGCTTTCGCCCGTTACATGTTCATCGGGCACTGCTTCACCCCAGCCGATGAGCCCATTATCAGTTTCTAATTTAACAATGATAGACGGCATATGGTGAAAGGTAGCGTAAGAAATAATGAAAGGTGTTTTTAGCGGCAAATGAATGCCGAAAATTTCTGCTTTTGTAATATTCATTCTTGCTCTCTCCTTTGTATGTATATATATCAGTATAAGTGAAAAAATTGATTGAGAAGAGACTTTCCAAGACAGCATGCTTTCATATCCGCAGTATTTAAATTTTTTCTTCATATAAAAAGAGTCGAGCAGAGAAGTGAGCCTGCTTATCTTGGTCGATATTTACAAAACCAGCTTTCGTTGTTATCTTACTGAGCATTCGGCTTTAAAGAAGTTTTCTCTCTTTTGCTGATTTTGTCAAAAAGCTAATTTGCTGTGAAACTTTTTTCCTGATCATTCGTAAGTAAATTATAAGCAATCGTAAAAAGGGGAGACATATATGACGAATGCAATGAAATGGGTAACGGGCGGCATGGAAGCCTTTCTGGGCATTCCTGTTATCGGTGGTTTTTTTATTATGGGACATGCCTGGGCGCCGCTCGGTTTCATGGCCATCCTGCATATCATCACTTTACTTATTGCCTTAAATGCCGGCAGAAGTTTAACAGGTAGCATTCTCGGTATTATTACTTCTGTTATTGGCTGGATTCCATTTGTAGGGATGATCATGCACTGGATTACCGCGCTTGTTCTTATCACAAATGCCTTCAGAGGAAAGTAACGAGTGTGGAATGGACAAGTAATAAAAAAAGAGACAAAGCGAGACAAAGTGGGACAACTGTCTCACTTTGTCTCTTTTTTTATTTGCGAAAGACTGTTTCTATGCGCTTTGAAGCTTGGCATAGCATTTGCAATAAGTAATAGGAGAAAGCAAATGATAGGAGGCTGTTAACCATGGAAGTGCTGCAGAACAAAGGAGTTACATTGACGCAAGATAAGGCCCGATGGATGTATCAGAAGATGCTAGAGATTCGCCAGTTCGAGGATAAAGTCCATGAATTGTTTGCGCAAGGAATTTTACCGGGTTTCGTTCATTTGTATGCCGGTGAGGAAGCAGTGGCGGTCGGTGTCTGCGCTCATCTAGATGATAAAGACACAATTACGAGCACTCATCGCGGGCATGGCCATTGTATTGCAAAGGGCTGCGACCTCGATGGCATGATGGCTGAAATATACGGAAAAGCAACAGGATTGTGCAAGGGAAAAGGCGGATCGATGCATATCGCTGATTTAAATAAAGGGATGCTCGGGGCAAACGGCATTGTTGGCGGAGGGTTCCCGCTTGCATGCGGTGCTGCTTTAACAGCGAAATATAAAAAGACAGACAGGGTCAGTGTCTGTTTCTTTGGGGACGGGGCGAATAACCATGGGACGTTCCACGAAGGAATCAATTTGGCGGCGATTTGGAAGCTTCCTGTTGTTTTTATTGCTGAAAATAACGGTTATGCGGAGGCAACGCCATTCGAATATGCATCGAGCTGCCAAACGATTGCAGACCGAGCAACTGCCTATGGCATTCCGGGAGTTCGTGTGGATGGAAAAGATGTCCTTGCCGTTTACCAGGCGGCTGAAGAAGCGATACAAAGAGCTCGCCGTGGAGAAGGGCCAACGCTAATTGAATGTATGACTTATCGTAATTATGGACATTTCGAGGGAGATGCCCAAACATACAAGGCAGAACAAGAGAAGAAAGAGCATAAGCAGGAGAAGGATGCCATTATTCAATTTAAAAAGCATTTATTAACCCGACAAATTTTAGGTGAAAACGAGTTAGCCTCCCTTGAAGAATCCGTTGAGAAAGCGATTCAACGAGCCGTGCAATTTAGTGAGGAAAGCCCATATCCGGAAGCATCCGAGTTACTGACAGATGTTTATGTATCCTATTAACTTTTTAAATAAGGAGAGATCAATATGGCGAGATCAATAAGCATGTCGGAAGCAATTAATGAAGCAATCACACTAGCAATGAGGAAAGATGAGAATGTCATTTTAATGGGGGAGGATGTTGCTGGAGGAGCAGAAGTGGATCATTTGCAGGATGAAGACGCATGGGGCGGTGTGCTCGGTGTTACAAAAGGGCTCGTCCAGGAGTTTGGAAGGGAACGGATTTTAGATACGCCGATCGCCGAAGCAGGCTATATGGGTGCGGCGATGGCAGCCGCTTCTACAGGGCTGCGGCCGATTGCTGAGCTGATGTTTAATGATTTTATCGGCAGCTGTCTCGACGAAGTATTAAATCAGGGGGCAAAATTCCGCTATATGTTTGGCGGAAAAGCGCAGGTTCCTGTGACAGTGCGTACGATGCATGGAGCAGGCTTTCGTGCAGCTGCTCAACACTCGCAAAGCCTGTATGCGCTATTCACGAGCGTTCCTGGGTTGAAAGTGGTTGTCCCTTCTACCCCTTATGATGCGAAGGGGTTGCTGCTTGCGGCCATTGAAGACAATGACCCCGTCATCTTCTTCGAGGACAAAACCCTTTATAACGTGACCGGAGAAGTGCCGGAAGAGTATTACACCCTTCCAATTGGAAAAGCAGATATCAAGCGGGCAGGTTCTGATTTGACCATTGTCGGTATTGGAAAGCAAGTGAATACCGCTTTGGAAGCTGCTGATCGTCTTGCCAGCCAGGGAATAGAAGTAGAAGTAGTAGACCCGCGCAGCTTATCGCCATTAGATGAAGAAACCATTCTTTCTTCTGTTGCAAAAACGAATCGCCTCGTTATTATTGATGAAGCGAACCCGCGCTGCAACGTAGCGACGGACATTGCAGCAATGGTTGCGGATAAAGGGTTTGATGCGCTGGATGCACCAATTAAACGCATAACTGCACCGCATACACCAGTCCCATTTTCTCCTCCTTTAGAAGATATATATCTTCCTACGCCTGAGAAAGTGATAAAGGTTGTTTCGGAACTTTTAGGAGAAGCTTCTCTCAGCGTATAAGCAAATAAAGAAGAAAGGAAGGGGTTACATGGCTGTAGAAGTGATCATGCCAAAATTAGGGATGGCGATGAAGGAAGGAACGGTTTCTATTTGGAACAAGCAAGTGGGAGATGTGGTAGAAAAGGGCGAACTGATTGCCAGCATTAACTCGGAGAAGATTGAAATGGAGCTCGAAGCGCCAGCAGCTGGAAGCATGTTGGAGATTACCGTGCAGGAGGGACAGGGAGTCCCTCCTGGAACGGTCATTGGCTACATTGGCCAGCCAAACGAGAAAGTGCCGGAAGCAAAGGTTTCTGCTGAAGAAGAGAAAGCCGAAAAAGAGATTGCCGCCACAGTTGCTGAGTCAGAGAAGGCTGCTTCACTTTCTAAAGTAAATACAAAAAACCGGGTAAAAATTTCACCTGTTGCCCGCAAGATGGCAGAGAAAGCCGGTATTGACTACAAGCTGTTGGAAGGATCAGGACCGGGCGGGAGAATTATAAAAGAAGATATAGAAAAAGCAATCTCCTATGTGGGAGTTCCCCAAGCAATCGAGCAAAAAGAGAGTAAAGTCGCTAACGAAGCACATAAAACACCAGTGATGGGCATGCGCAAAGTGATTGCTAAACGCATGCACGACAGCTTAAAAGACAGTGCACAATTAACAATGACAACAAAAGTGGATGTAACTGATGCTGTAAAACTGCGTACACAACTGGCAGAGACCGTTCAATCCCATTTTGACACAAAGCTCTCAATGAATGACCTTGTGGCTCGGGCCGTTGTACTCGCGCTGCAAAAGCATCCGCAAATGAACAGTGCTTACATAGATGATCACATTCATGTATTTGAATCGATTCATCTCGGTATAGCTGTTGCATTGGAAAAAGGACTTGTAGTGCCAGTTGTTCAAGAGGCGCAAAACGATTCGCTAATCCAGTTGGCTAAAAAAATCAAACAAGCCGCTCAGCGTGCGCGTCAAGGGGGGCTGAGTCAGGATGAAATGATAGGTTCTACTTTTACAATTAGCAACCTCGGGACTTATGGAGTCGAATACTTTACGCCGATTTTAAATCCGCCTGAAGCCGGTATTCTTGGTGTCGGGGCCGTGGAGGATGCGGCCGTTTTTAGAGGGGAAAAAGTGGAGCGCAGAAGCTTGCTGCCTCTTAGCCTGACATTTGATCACCGGGTATTGGACGGAGCACCTGCTGCTGCTTTTTTACAAACGATTAAACAGCTGCTGGAAGATCCGTTTATAATGTTGCTTTAGAAGGAAGGTAGATTATATGACAACCATTGCAATTATCGGTGGCGGGCCTGCAGGGTATGTGGCGGCAATTACTGCCGCCCGGCAAGGCTGGCAAGTCACCCTCATTGATGAGGGTCCTTTAGGCGGCGTATGTTTAAATGAAGGATGTATGCCAACAAAGGCACTATTAGAAAGTGCGGATATGTTTGAAAAAGTGAAGCAGGCAGAGGAGTTTGGCATTCGTTCGTTATCCGCTCATGCAGAAGTGGACTGGGCATATGTGCAGCTGCGAAAAGAAAAAATGATCCGGACGTTAGTGGCGGGCGTAAAGCATTTAGTAACGAAAAATAAAATTACGGTCATGAATGGGCAAGCTCGTTTTAGAGACGCATATAGCTTATTAGTGGCAACGA
Source organism: Pseudobacillus sp. 179-B 2D1 NHS (assembly GCF_045370945.1). Taxonomy (NCBI): domain Bacteria; kingdom Bacillati; phylum Bacillota; class Bacilli; order Caryophanales; family Bacillaceae; genus Pseudobacillus; species Pseudobacillus sp. 179-B 2D1 NHS. The sequence goes on along the minus strand of NZ_JBIQDP010000003.1, from coordinate 35,781 downwards.
CAGAAGGAGAAAAGACTGTTTCGGCGGACAAGTTTATTATTGCAGCTGGTTCAGAGCCTGTTTCTTTGCCTTTTGCGCCATTTGACGGTGAGTGGATCATTCACAGCAGACAAGCGATATCGCTTCCTGTTATTCCGTCCACGTTGGTGATTATTGGTGGAGGAGTGATCGGCTGTGAGTTTGCCAGTATTTATAGCCGAATGGGAGCCAAAGTAACAGTTGTTGAGATGACTGATCAACTGTTGCCGGGTGAAGATGCAGATATTGCTGCAATTTTTCAGGCAAAGCTGCAGGCAGATGGGGTGACTGTCTATACCTCCAGTGCTGTCAAAGAGGTAAATGCCAGTACAAGAGAAGTGATAATAGAGACGAATCAAGGGGTTGAAAAGCTGGCCGCGGAACGAGTATTGGTGGCCGTCGGAAGAAAACCGCGGGTAGAAAATTTAGGGTTAGACAAAGGCGGAATCTTCCATTCTAAACATGGTATTGAAGTGAACAGCCGGATGGAAACAAATATACCTCATATTTACGCTTGCGGAGATATTATTGGAGGAATTCAGCTTGCCCATGTAGCTTTTCACGAAGGGACAGTAGCGGCAGTGAATGCTTGCGGAGAGTCTATAGACGCGAACTATCGAGCTGTCCCCCGCTGTATTTATACCTCTCCCGAAATAGCGAGCGTCGGGTTAACCGAAAAGCAGGCGCGTGTGGAGTATGGCGATATAAAAATAGGCGAGTTTCCATTTATGGCGAACGGAAAGTCAGTGATTCTTAATCAAGCAGCCGGAAAAGTCAAAGTGCTTATCGAGCCTGAATACAATGAAATTGTTGGTCTGTCGATTGTTGGACCATATGCCACAGAGCTGATTGGACAAGGGGCCGTTATGCTTCATGGAGAGATGACAGCAGATAGCTTAGACTGGGTTATAGCTGCACATCCCAGCTTATCAGAAGCAATTTATGAAGCGATATCCTGTACGGTCGGTCAGGCCATACACATTTGAAGAGAGCGTTGTAACTTCATGCGAAAGTGTTTCGCATGAAGTTTTTTGTCTTTTTTTAGTAGAAAATGATAATTGCCTAAATTTTCTATCTATTTTATAATGGGGAAAGTAATTATTAGCTTCTTTTCTCCTGCCGCTGTTCATCAGTCTATTCATCTAATCTCACAAAAGAAACTGTCCTCAAGCATACATATGAATAAGCTTTTCAGGTGTACTAAATGAATGATTTAAGGGGGATATTAGAATGCAATCCGTCTGTTATTTGAGTACATGGAAACGCTTTGTTAATGAAGGAGTACTGGATCCCTCCCGTATTAGTAAACGAATTATTGAATCCTGGCATCGCTGCAAAAGCCAGCAGGTGAATCCTTACTTAAAAAAAGGCGAGCATTTTTTGACGAGTGATTTATTTAAACAGCAAAAAGAAAAAAACTCCTTGCTTCTCCAAGCTGTTTTGCCAACTTTGAAAAGAATTGATAAGATGATGATCGAATTAGAAGCAATCGTACTATTGATTGATCCTTCAGGGTATGTGTTATCAATCACTGGAAATAAGAAGGTTCTGCATGAAGCCAGGAGGATTAATTTTGTTGAAGGGGTACGTTGGACGGAAGAGGAAGTCGGAACAAATGCGATTGGCACGGCTCTACAAACAAGTGAAGCGATTATGGTCAGCGGTTCAGAGCATTATTCCATTGCTTCTCATAACTGGAGTTGTGCAGCGGCTCCAATTCATTCATGTGAAGGCGAATTGCTTGGTGTAATTGATGTATCCTGTCCAGTGGATCGAGCCCATCCATTTATGCTTGGCATGGTTGCTTCGCTTGCCCAGGAAGCGGAGAAGGAGTTAAATGTCCAAGCCCACAAAAAAGAAATCGAATTAATTAATCGATGTACGCATTTACTGGAGAGCAGCCAGTCGGTAGTCGTTTGTAATGAAAGAGAGAAGGTAGTTGCCGTCAGTGAGGATTTACGACAGCACATTCCTAACTATAAAGGAATGGATAGAAAAGAGCTGCTCAAGTACGGCATGAAAGTAGAAATGGAGTCTTCTATTCTAGCAAGCGATCAGACAACATGTATCGGTACTTGTCTGCATATAAAGAAAGTGGACGAGCTTTCTTCGAGCTGGACATTAACCTCTAAGCCTTTTTATTTTGAAGGCACTATTGGCACGAGTTCTTCTTTCCAACGAACACTGGATGATGTTAAGAGAGTGGCCCCAACAGAAGCCAGTGTCTATATTTCGGGAGAAACAGGTACAGGAAAAGAAATCATCGCTCGAGCAATTCATTTTAATAGCAAGAGAAAAAATGGGCCTTTTATTGCTTTAAATTGCGGCGCGCTTCCAGCTGAATTAATAGAAAGTGAATTGTTTGGTTATGTAGAAGGTGCTTTCACCGGAGCAAAGCGGCAAGGCCATAAAGGAAAATTTGAGCAGGCAAATAACGGTACAATTTTTTTGGACGAGATCGGCGAAATTTCACCGGCTATGCAGGTGAAGCTATTACGCGTTCTCCAAGAAAGAAGAATAACACCGGTGGGAGGGACGAAAGAAATTGAATTGGATGTTCGTATCATCACAGCTACCCATTGGAATCTCAGTCAACTTGTAGAAGAAGGGAAATTCCGAAAGGATTTATATTATCGTCTTCATGTGTACCCGATTTATGTTCCTCCATTACGGGAAAGAAAGGAAGACATTCCGTATTTAGTCCACTATTATTGTAAGCAAAATGACTGGAATGTTCAGATGCCAGAAGAATATATAGAAAGGCTAAAACAATACGACTGGCCGGGAAATATTCGGGAGCTGTTCAATGTATTGGATCGTTTACGCATTTCATTCCCTTATCTTGGAGCGGAAAATTACCACGTATTAGATAAATTTTTTGTGACAGATGTTCATTGTTTTCCTATCCAGAAAGAGACACACAAGCTAAACGCACGGGAAAACATCCAAAAAGATTTAATGATTGAGGCACTGCAGAAAACGCAAGGGAATGTCTCTCAAGCAGCAAAACTGTTGAATATGCCGAGAAGTACATTTTACAGGCGCATGCAAAAATATCACCTTTAACAAGTTGGCAGGAAAACCTCCTGCTCTTTTTTGTGGACAAGTAGCAGCCGAGAGAAATGATAGTAGTGAAGAGAGGAAGGTAAATAGACTTATGGCCAGGATAAAGGAATTTCCCTATTCGTCCGCTAAAATAAATAAAGAAAAAGTGCTGAAAGAAGGTTGAATATGAATATTGTTATTGCACCGGATTCGTTTAAAGGGTCGCTTTCAGCCGCAGCTGTTGGGAAAGCGATGGCAGCTGGAGTGGAAAAGGCTATTCCACACGCGGAGATAAAGATTGTGCCAATGGCAGATGGCGGTGAAGGAACGATAGCGGTATTACCCGGCACGCTGCGAAAACTAATGGTTTGCGATCCGCTCATGCGATCCGCGGAAGCTTCTTATCTCACTATGAAATATGAGGGGGAACCCACTGCTTTAATTGAATGCGCGGAAAGCAGCGGTTTAACGCTTCTAGCAGAAACAGAGCGATCTCCGATGGCTGTCAATACGTATGGATTGGGTGAACAGATTAAGGCAGCGCTCGATGAGGGATACCGCCAGATTATTATCTCGCTCGGCGGCAGTGCCACAAATGATGGTGGTCTTGGAATGCTTCAGGCACTCGGCTGGAAGTTATACGATCACCGCAACAATGAAATAAGGAAAGCTGGCAATCCATTGCTGTCCATTCATTCGTTTTGCGATAAACAGATTCATCCAGCAATACGGGAAACGCGATTTTTGGCAGCAAGCGATGTGATGAATCCGTTTTATGGACGAGAGGGAGCCGCTTTTGTATTTGCCCGGCAAAAGGGAGCAAACGAGCAGGAGGTGGAGCGGTTGGATCAAGCCTTGCAAAGGGTCGCCTGTTTGTTTCAGCAAGCTTACGGGACCGATGTACAGAAGGTAAAAGGAAGCGGAGCAGCCGGTGGAATTGGTGGGGCTGTAGCTGCCGCACTTGGCGGTGAAATTATATCAGGCGTTGAAATGGTTATCCAGTTGGTTGGGCTGGAGTCAGACATTAAGAAGGCTGATTTAGTCGTTACAGGGGAAGGAAGTCTTGATGGACAGAGTTTGCTTGGGAAGGTCCCTGTTGGTGTAGCAAAGCTTGCAAAACTGCACAATAAACCTGTTATTGCTCTTGCTGGCAGGCTTGGAAAAGATGTAGCATCACTTCATCCATACTTTGACGGCATCTTTTCAATTCAGTCAGACTGCTTGACTGTTGAACAGGCTATGAATCCTGGAGTAGCTGCTTACCAAGCGAGTCAAACAGCCGAACAGCTTCTTCGTTTGTATTCTTCAAAGCGAGCAAGAAACGCCTCCTGTGACAGCTCTTCATAGGCAGTGCACCGCCTGGGCACTGCGTATTTCAAGTTTGCAAGAATAGCCGTTTGCCTCCGTCTGATTCCGGCGGCATTTCTATATTAAAAAGCATAATCTTCAGTTTTGGATATTTATTTTACAAATAGGCTTCTACTTTTAATTTGAAGTAATACAGAGTTCTTGCAAAACTGCAATAATGATTGCAGCTTTGCAAGAACAGAAAAGGGGTTTTAAATATAACTGTCGAATACTGTTGCAGGTAGAGGGAAAAGCGAAGAGCTGAAACAGCAAGGAAAAGAGGCGCTCTTTTCTGAATTTTTCATTTATTTTTAGAATAACTTCTATTTGGCACGATAATTGCTTATATAAAAGCAGATGTAAACGTATTCAACTTTTTGAATCGTTTGTTTGCCAGGTAGAAAGTTCTTTTCCCGTTGATTCAATGGAAAGGGGTTCAGTGACTATGAGATGGAGATGGCAGGAGATTTTATTGCCTTTGCCACCTGGCCTATCAAGCGAAGCTACAGTACAGGGTGCCATCAGCTTGCTTGCGCGGGAAGAGAGCCACACGGCATTTGTCTATGAAAAAGAAGAACTAGTCGGCTATCTTACCCTCGGCGATTTAATGAAACAAGTAAAGGGGGCTGAATCATTAAACCAGCCGATTGAATACGAAAAGGATTTGCTTCTTGTCCGTGAGACAGGGTGGGTAGAGTTTTGTCACAACTGCCATATTGTCGCCGGGGTCGATGAGCAAAAACAGGCAGTCGGTTATATTACTATTGAGGAAGCTAAAAACCAGCTTGCCCAGCTGCAGCTAGAAATTTTAAATCATAGCCTGAACAGCGCAGAAATTGGAATTATTACAACGAATCAGCAGTTTGAAGTGAATTTTATGAATGAAACGGCCGGCCAGATTTTAGGATTGTCCCGCTCGATCCTTGCGGGAAGAAATTATAAAAAAATTATCGCTGCTGATGTGGAAATGGAAAATGTTTTGGCAGGTGAGAAGAAATTTGGTGTTGACAGTTCTTTTAACTTTAAGAAAATGACCGGCCACTTTTCCCCTGTATATCATGAAGGACAAATAGAGGGAATTGTCCATGTGTTTTATTTGCAGGAACATTTGGAAAAAGCAGTGAGCGGGTTGGAGTTTGTTCGTGAGCTGACGGAAGAGCTTCAGACGATTTACGCGGCATCCAACGAACAAATCATGGCTATACGGCCGTCTGGGGAAATCTCCAACATAGCGGGTGCTTTCCTTGAGAATTTTTGGCGGCCTTATTCAAAAGATGATTTGATTGGAAAAAATATATACGAGTTAGAAGTAGAAGGGCTGTTTGAGCCTAATATTGTAGATCACTGCCTGAAAGAGAAGCAAAGAATTAGCATGACACAAACTAGCCGAAGGAATGTAAAGATTTTATCGACTGCTGCTCCAGTTTTGAAGAAGGGAAAGTTAGAAAAAATTATCGTTCTTTCCCGTGATGTGAGTACGGAGGAAATTTCAGAAAAACAGAACATGGAAAGTGAAAACCAGCTTACACCCGATTTAACGAAAAAGCTAGTGTACCGTTCTCAAGAAATGGCCGAGCTGGTGAAAAAGATAAAGGAAATAGCAGAAACGGAGTCAACGGTTTTGATTACCGGGGAATCGGGCGCTGGAAAAGAGGTGGTTGCTAGCCATATTCATTTTTATAGCCGGCGTGCAGAAGCACCTTTTGTCACTATTAATTGTGGCGCCATTCCTGAGAATCTGCTAGAAAGTGAATTGTTTGGTCATGAAAAAGGCGCATTTACAAGCGCTGTAGATAAAAAGAAAGGACTATTTGAAGCGGCTGACGGCGGGACTATTTTTCTTGATGAAGTTTCTGAGATTCCGCTTCATATGCAGGTAAAGCTTCTACGGGTCTTGCAAGAACGTGAAGTTGTTCGCGTTGGCGGCCTTACACCGATCAAAGTAGATGTTCGTGTACTGGCGGCAACGAATAGAAACTTAAGAAAAATGGTTGCCGCTCAAAAGTTTCGTGAGGATTTATTTTACCGTTTGCACGTTGTGCCATTACAAATTCCACCGCTTAGAAAACGAAAGGAAGATATTGCACCGCTTTCCCTTTCTTTTCTTGAAAGATTAAATGAAACATATAAAAAAGAGAAAAAATTATCAAGAGAAGGTTTGCAGCTGCTGGAAAGTTATCAATGGCCAGGAAATATTCGAGAATTGCAAAATGTGATGGAAAGGCTTGTAGTCATCGGAAGGCAAGAAGTCATCTCCGGTGACGACGTGTTTCGAGCTGTCTGGGACAGTGAATCGGAAGAGCAGGGGCATTTAACGGTTCGTGGAATTATGCCGCTGAAAGAAGCAGTTCAGGAAGTGGAAGACCAGTTAATACGACTTGCTCTTGGAAAATACAAAACAGCGGCCAGAGCGTCAGATGCATTGGGAGTCAGCGCATCGACAGTCAGCCGGAGAATGAAAAAAGCATCGAAATGAAGGAGACAACAACGTGTTAATTTTTCCGGAAACGAAATTTGATTTTTGCGGTGATGAATATATTTACGCAGAAATTTCAACAGAAATGAGAATTGAGAGCAATTTCAAAGCCATTTCCATCACAAATGAATTAAGACAACGCAATATTCCTGGCATGATTGAAGTGTATCCAAGTAATGCCTCTTATTTGATCCGCTATGATCCGAATGTCATTTCTCCTTATCATTTGCTTGATTATTTACAAGAAATTGATCAGCAGAAGAGTGATCGTTCGGAATTGCATTTTAGCAGCCGGATCATTGAAATCCCTGTTTGGTACAACGACAAAGTGACAAAGAAGACGATAGAGAAATATCAGCATTTGCAGCCAGAAGCAGAGGGAGATGACTTTGCATATGTCATGAGAACGAATGGATTTACGGATGTAGAGGCCTTTATCACTGCCCATGCATCTCCGCCGTATTTCATTACATCACTAGGATTTAAGCCTGGAACCGCGTGGGGATTTCCGCTCGGCGTGCCGCAAAATCGCATTATTCAAGCACCGAAATATTCTAGTCCGCGTCCGTATACACCGAGCGAGGCCCTAGGCATAGGCGGTGCGTTCACCGTCGTTTACCCATCGGAATCTACTGGAAGCTACCAGCTAATCGGTGTATCAGCAGTCCCTGTGTATGATACAGGACAAAGCCTGCCCATCTTCCGAGATTCATTCTTTCTCGCCAAACCGGGAGACTTATGGAAATATCGACCGGTAACAGAAGCCGAGTATTATAACATTCGTGAAGAGGTGGAAAAGCGCACATATGAGTATAAGGTAAAGCCCATTCAATTTTCTGCCGAGCAATATGATGAAAACGGCATCCATTACATTTCTCAACTGATGGAGGGATTTTAACTGTGCTTCATATCCTGGAACCAGGCTTAAAGACAACGATTCAAGACACCGGCCGTTTTGGGCATTACCATATGGGAGTGCCTCCGTCAGGAGCGGCAGATAAACATTCTTTTTTATTGGGAAATGCCCTTCTTGGCAATCCTCCTGATTACGCTGGCTTGGAAATAATGCTGGAAGGTCCAGTCATTGAGTTTCGGAAAAAGACAGTCATCGTGCTCACCGGAGCACCGGCAGAAGCGAAGCTAAACGGAGAAAAGCTGCCACTCTGGCAGCCGGTAGCTGTATCTTCCGGAGATGTGCTAGCGATAGGGAAAATTTATGAAGGGATTTTTACATATCTGACTGTTTCCGGCGGGCTTGCTACTCCTGAAATGCTTGGCAGCCGTTCTGCTTGTTTCGCCAGTGGATTTCCCGGTGTGCTCGGTCGAAAGCTTTTGAAAGGCGACCAGATCCCGCTCAATGAGCCGCTCCCGGGAGTTCATCGTCAGGTCGGAAGAAGTATATCAAATGAAATGAAGCCAGTCTTTAGCCGGCAGCTTGATATTCATCTCGTATTAGGCATTGCCAGTGAAAGAATCAGTGATGAAGGGCTAACGGGTCTGCTCAATAATGAGTGGAAAATTCATCCGCAATCTAACCGGGTAGCCTACCGCCTGCACGGAGAGCGTGTTCGTTATATCCAAGAAGCAGCTCCGTTCGGATCGGGAAACAGTCCGGGAAACATTGTGGATATTCCTTATCCGATCGGCGGAGTCATTGTGCCAAATGAAGAGGAATTGATCATTCTGTTGAATGACGGCACAGGTGGAGGCGGCTTTGTGACAACAGGAACTGTGATTAGCTCGGATATTAGTGTACTTTCTCAAGCGAGGCCACAAGCGGTTGTCCGTTTTCATGCTGTGACAGTGGAACAGGCGTTTCAATTACGCCGCCAAAAAGAACAGCTCATTGAAAAAGTAAAAATAAATGTCCAGCAAGCGTGACGAGTCGCTTGCTGCCAAAAATAAATTCGGAATATTTCGTCTATTTCAGGCTGTTCAATTTAGGAGGTGGTGCCGAAAAGCACTAAAAGGGATCAGCGATCAATTAATAAATAAATTTATTTTTTTAATAAATACTGGAGGCGATCAAGTGAGTAAATATCATGTAGCTGTTGATGTTGGGGGAACATTTACGGACGTATTCGTATTCGATGAAAAAACAGGGAAAATCTATGTAACAAAAACGTCTTCCACTCCGTCTAATCCGGAAAAAGGAATGATGGACGGAATCGCTAAAGCGAAGCTGACAGGCGATCAAATTGCGATGTTCTCTCATGGAACAACGGTTGGAACAAACGCCTTAATCGAAAGAAAGCTGCCAAAAGCTGCGCTCGTTACGACGAAAGGCTTTCGTGATGTGACGGAAATTCGCCGCGGTACAAAGCTTGATCTGTGGGATGCTTATAACGATGTTGCTGAGCCTTATATTAAGCGCCGTGACCGATTTGAGGTAACAGAGCGGGTAGATTATTCCGGAAACATTATGACAGAAGTGAATGAAGATGAAGTGCGAGAGCTTGCACGAATATTGAAAAAGCGTCAGGTAGAATCCATTGCGATCTGTTTCATGAATGCTTATGTAAATGGCGACAATGAAAAGCGCGTGAAAGAAATTTTGCAAGCAGAAATGCCAGATGTGTACATTTGTACGTCGTCTGAAACACTTCCGGAAATCTTTGAGCATGAGCGGATGAGCACAACGATCGTAAACGCTGTTCTTGGTCCAACCATCAGCAAGTACATTAAAGTACTGGAAGAAGAAATGAAAGGGATTGGCTATAAAGGAGACATTCTCGTTCTTCATTCCGGAGGCGGTGTCATGACGTCAGAAACAGTTCCCCGCTATGCAGCCCGTCTGGCAAGCTCAGGGATTGCGGCTGGAGCGATTGCAAGTAAGCATATTGCTAATATGTGCGGCTTTAAAAATGCCATCGGTTTGGATATGGGCGGAACAAGTACGGATATTTCCTTAATGTACGAGAACGATTTGCGTGTAACGAAAGACTGGTACATTGAGTACGGCTATCCGATCGGCTTCCCGAGCATCGAGATTTTAACCATTGGGGCTGGTGGCGGCAGCTTGTCATGGATCGATGAAGGCGGTTCTTTACGGAATGGTCCGCAAAGTGCTGGTGCTGTACCAGGGCCTGCGTGCTATCAACGCGGTGGAACAGAGCCGACAAACTCAGATGCAAACGTTGTGCTCGGGCGATTAGGCACAAAGCTTCTTGACGGCCAGATGACACTGGATAAAGAGGCAGCTGTTAAAGCGATCGAAAAGACTGTAGCTTCTAAGCTGGATTACAACGTATACGAAGCAGCGGATGCGATTATTAAGGTGGCCAACGCAAATATGTGTGACGCCCTCCGTTTGATCTCTGTCCGCCGCGGCTATGACCCGCGTGACTTTGCACTTGTTGCCTTTGGTGGGGCCGGTGCCTTGCATGGTGCAGAACTGGCGAAAGAAATGGAGATCCCACATGTCATCGTACCGGCTCACCCGGGAGTGGCAGCAGCGATGGGATGTTTGCTTGTGGATGTGCGCCATGACGTGACGAAAACATATTTAGCGAACGTAGCGGAGATTCAGAAAGAGGATTTAGAAAAAGAATTTATTGAAATGGAAAAAGAAGCGATCAGCTTGCTAGAAGAAGAGGGCATTGCGCCGGAAAATATGAATTTAATTCGTTATGTAGATATGCGTTATGTCGGTCAATGGAGAACGCTGTCTGTCACTGTGGATCGTCCGCTGCAGTCGCTTGAAAATGCAGTTGAGCGTTTCCATCAAGAGCATGAACGTGAATTCGCCTTCAGAGATGAGGCAACAGGCATCGAAATTTACGGCTTGCGTGTAGAGGCGATCGGAACAGTCAATAAACCAGAATTCAATAAAGAAGAGCCGTCCGGAACATTAAAAGACGCACGGAAAGAAACCCGTGAAGTATATTTTGAAGAAGCTGGAGGGTTTACAGAAACAGTTGTTTACGACCGTGTGAAAATTCCTGTTCTATCTGAATTCTCTGGTCCAGCAATTATTGACCAGCTTGATTCCACGGTTGTTGTGCCTCCATATTGCACGGTAAAAGTAGATGAATATCGCAACATTATTATGTCGTTTGTAAAAAAAGAAGAAGGCCAAAAAGAAAAAGACGCGACAGTACCAACATTAGCCAACTAAAAGGGGTGGGAATATGAGCAAAGTATTTGAGAGCCAGTTAGATCCTGTTACATTTGAGGTTTTGAAAAATGGTTTTGTCAATTTAGTTGACCAAATGTCCGAGCAAGTCTTAAGGACTTGTTATTCCTTCGTTATTTACAACCGCGATTTTAGTGCGGCTTTGTGCGACGCGGAAGGGAATACTGTTATGCAGGGAACGCAGGACATTTCTGTTCACGTTGGCACGCTTCACCTAACAGCAAAAGCGGTCATTGAAGACTTCGGCGACGATATTCACCCGGGAGACGTTTTTATTGTTAATGATCCGTATCGTGGCGGCACCCATTTTAACGATACACGTGTGATTCGCCCAGTGTTTTATGAAGATAAGTTGATCGCTTTCATGCAGTTGAACGGCCATTGGGCAGACATGGGCGGTTCTGTGCCAGGATCTTTCGATATTACGTCAAAAGACCATTATGGAGAAGGGATGAGAATTCCACCGCTGCGTATTTGGAGAAAAGGCGAATACTTACACGACGTGGCAAACGTTCTTGTTTCCAACATGCGTCTTCCGGAAGAGCGTCTTGGTGATTTACGCTCCCAAGCAGAGGCTACAAAGACGGGTGAAACACAGTTGCTTGCTCTTGTGGAGAAATACGGATTAGACACAATTTTAACTGCTTTTGCGGAGGTGCAGGATTATGTAGAACGCCTTGCGCGGGCAAAAGTAGCTGCTCTTCCTGATGGTGAGTGGGAAACAACAGATTATATTGATATGGATCCAGAAGTAGGCGATGGTCTTATTCCAATTAAAGTGAAAATGACGATTAAAGGTGACGAAATTTTTTATGATTTAGCCGGTTCCCATGATTATATCGGCTGTTTCTTAAACTCCGCCTTCGGGTCTTCGATGTCTGCCGCTTATGCCGGCACAAAAACATTCTTCCCGGATATCCCGTTAAACTCCGGTTTTTACCGAGTAGTGCATGTGGACTTGCCGGAAAATTCAGTAGTGAATGCAGCTTGGCCAGTGGCGGTTACTGGCTTCTGTTCGGGCGCATACGAAAAAATTATGAATGCCTGCTTTGAGCTGTGGTCTCATGTGATGCCGGAACGCGCACTCGCCTGCTCCTTCAACCTGGAATATTTATTGATCGGCGGCTGGGATAAGCGTCAAGGCTATGACAACTACTTTATGTGGTATGACTGGATGGCAGGCGGACACGGCGGCCGTGACAAGCGTGACGGAGCGAACGCCCTGTCCCCGGTCTTTGGTGTCGGCCTCAGCATCCAGCCTTGTGAAGGACAAGAGCGCCTGTCTCCAGTCATTACAACGAAGCATGAAATCGTCACAGACTCCGCAGGTCCAGGTCAATTCCGCGGCGGCTGTGGGGTAGAAAAAGGCGGGATCTTAACAGATGCGAATGATACAGTCATGTCTTACTGTTGTGACCGCTCCCGCTCCGTTACATGGGGAATCTTTGGCGGACTTCCGTCTACCCCACACGGTGCTTGGTTAAATAAAGACAAAGAAGACGGCCAATTCTTAGGTGCCATTTTCTCGAACGTTAAGCTAAAAAAAGGTGACACATTTACAAGGCCATCTGCTGGCGGTGGCGGACTTGGTGATCCGCTTGAGCGTGACCCGAAAGCTGTGCTGGAAGATGTGATCGATGAATATGTTTCTATTGAACGCGCAAAGAAAGATTACGGTGTTGTTATTCATGAGATTGATAGGGAAATTGATCTGTTTGAAATTGATGAGGAAGCTACAAAGGCAGAAAGACAATTTATCCGTGAATCACGTGCAGGCTGGCTGAAAGAAGATGTAGACAGTGTCCTTTCCAAATATCGCAACGGAGAAATTGATCAATTAGATTTAATTCGCAGATATGGTGTCATTGTTGATTTGGCAACTGAAACGGTTCTTAAAAAGACAACGGAACAAAATCGGGAAATGCTCGAACAGCGTTCGCTTGCGTACTGGGCATAACCAAGCAGCAGCGGGGGAAAATCCCCCGCTGCTTTTATTCGTTAAAACAATTGCTTTCTGAAAATTTAGCATTGCGTGTGAAATTAAAGGTGCGTTATAGTGAGGGCAGAGGTTTTTGTTTGTTATTGGGGGATCTATCTTATGAGACCGATTATGTTAGGTGTACTTTCTGCTTTCTTTTTTGCTTTTACATTTGTGCTAAATCGGCTGATGGATGCAGAAGGAGGCAGCTGGATGTGGAGCGCTTCTTTGCGGTATTTATTTATGGTGCCGTTGCTTGCCGTAATCGTTGGCAGTCGCAAGGGGATTAGACCGCTATTTGCAGAAATGAGAAAGAACCCCTCTGCCTGGCTATTATGGAGCACAATTGGGTTCGGTTTATTTTATGCTCCGCTTTGTTTTGCGGCGGCTTATGGACCGGGATGGCTAATTGCGGGTACATGGCAAGTAACAATCATTTCCGGCTCCCTATTGGTGCCGCTTTTTTACATAACAATCCAAACGCCAAGCGGACCAAAAGAGGTAAGAGGGAAGATTCCATTCAGAGGACTTGCGATGTCATTTATTATACTGGCCGGGGTTGCTCTTATGCAGGCTGAGCACGCACGGCAATTGTCTTTGGAGGCTGTTTTGCTATGCATGTTGCCAATTATTGTAGCATCATTTGCTTATCCGCTTGGGAATCGTAAAATGATGGATGTTTGCTCTAACCGCCTCGATGCTTACCAACGCGTACTTGGTATGACACTGGCGAGCTTGCCATTTTGGCTCATCCTCTCAGGAGTAGCTATGTACGTGGATGGATGGCCTAGTAAAAGTCAAGTTGGGCAATCAGGATTGGTCGCTCTTTTTTCAGGCGTTTTTGCTACCGTCTTATTTTTTGCCGCGACTGACCTTGTAAGAGGCAATATGAGCAAGCTGGGAGCCGTAGAGGCCACTCAATCGTTAGAAGTTTTATTTGCCGTTGTTGGAGAGATGGCTTTGCTATCGGCCCCTTTACCGGCCCCTATTTCTATTGCCGGCATGATATTAATTGTCATCGGCATGGTGCTGCACAGCTATGTTTCCCATGCCAAACAAATAACGCCTGGCACTTAAGTGTCAGGCGCTTTGTTTGTTATAATAAGGAGAAAGTACGATGAGAGAGAAATTCGGCAGAATGTTGAATTTAAATCGGAGGGTGCAAGAATGCGAAAATATCTATTTTTAACCGGCTTGCTAGTGTTGCTTTTCAGTTTAGCCGGCTGCAACAAATTGGCTTCACCGGAGGAGCGGCTGAATGAGTATACAAAGTTGTGGAATGATCAAAATTTTGCAGAAATGTACAAAAGCTATGTAGCTCCTTCTACGAAAGAAAAGGTTAAGAAGGAAGACTATGTTGACCGTTATCAAACTATCTATAAGAGCTTGGGAATAAAAAGTATAAAAGTAACGCCGCTTGCGAAAGAAGAAAAAGATTGGAAGGGGGAAAAAGCCGTTCTTCCGATCAACGTCCAAATGGATACAAGTGCCGGCCCTGTCTCTTTTAAAAAGAAAGCTACGTTGAAGAAGGAAGAAACGGATAAGGAAGAAGCCTGGTTTATCGATTGGAATCCTTCTTATATCTTCCCGCAAATGGAGGAGGGCGATAAGATTCGAATCGAGACAAGGAAAGGAAGCCGCGGACAGATTTTTGACCGCAACGGCAATTCATTGGCTGTTAACGGACAAGGCTATTCAGCAGGAGTGAAGGCAGGAGAAATAGATAATGATACAGCAGCTAAAAGCAAATTAGCCGAGTTGCTTGGCATTAAGACGGAGTTTATTGACAAACAGTTGAAGCAAAGTTGGGTGCAGCCTGGTCATTTTGTCCCTTTGAAAAATATATCTGCCTATGACAATAAGAAGCTTCAGCAGCTGCGGACAATACCAGGATTTGCTGTAGAAGAAATAACGATGCGCCAATATCCTTATAAAGAAGCCTTAGGGCACTTAACTGGTTATATTGGCGATATTAACAGTGAAGAATTAAAGAAGCTAAAATCAAAAGGGTATAGTGAACAAGACAAGGTAGGCAAACGTGGGCTGGAGCAGTTGCTGGAAGAGGAGCTCCATGCTCAAGATGGCAAAAGAATTTATATTGAAAAGGAAAAAGGTGAACCAGTAACAGTTGCAGAAAAGCCTCCGAAAAACGGAAAAGATATTAAAGTAGCGATCAATGCAGAGATGCAAAAGACGATTTATGAACAATTAAAAGGGAAGCCTGGAACAGCAGCGGCTATTGATCCAAAAAATGGTGAAGTATTAGCGCTCGTCAGCTCCCCAGCATTTGATCCGAATGAATTTGTTCTTGGGGTGTCAGGCAGCCGTTACGAGGAGCTTGAAAATGATCCGGCCAAACCGCTTTTAAATCGGTTCGCCGCTACGTATGCACCTGGTTCAACCATTAAGCCGATTACAGCAGCAATCGGACTGAAGGCTGGTACGCTTGATCCAGCGGAAGAACGACCGATTAAAGGCCTTCATTGGCAAAAAGATGCATCGTGGGGCAGTTACTCCGTAACAAGGGTAAAAGACCCAGGAGAGCCAATCAATCTTCAGAGAGCGTTTGTATACTCTGATAATATTTATTTTGCACAAACCGCTCTTGAAGCGGGGAAGGAAAAAATGGCTAACGGGCTTCGTTCCTTTGGCTTCGCTGAAAAACTCCCGTTTGCCTATCCGATAAGGGCGTCACAAATTTCCAACAGTGGATCATTAGATAAAGAGATCTTGCTTGGTGATACAGGATATGGGCAAGGAGAAGTGCTGACAAGTATGCTGCACCTTGCTTCTACCTATGGTGCGATCGTAAATGATGGTGTGATGATGAAGCCGCAGCTTTATGTCGGAGAAAAAGCAGACGTATGGAAGAAAGACCTTCTTTCTAAAGAGTCAGCTGCGTTGTTAAAGCAAGATCTACGGCTCGTTATCCAAAAAGGAACGGCGAAAGAAGCAGACATGCCAGGCTTTGCACTCGCTGGTAAGACGGGTACAGCTGAAATAAAATTGGAACAGGGAACAACCGGCAAAGAAAATGGCCTTTTTGTTGCATACGATCAGAAAAATCCAGCCTTTATTATGGCTTTGATGGTAGAAGGGGCTGAAGAGGAAGGGGGAAGTAAAGCAGCTATCGGCGTAAGCAAGCAAGTTTTCCTTAAGTGGAAAGAAATAAGCTCTTAAATAGTGAGTCGCCAGAAAAAGCGGATTTTCCCGTTTTTTCGGCGGCTTTTTTTTACATTCTAGAAGGTAATCCTTTCCTCTTGTAGAAGTAATTTGTATAGATCTTGTTGTCGAAATTAAAAAATATGAAAGATAACCGATATTAAAAAAGAAAACGGATTTTTCCGGTGATAAGGGGTTTGAGATGAGAAAAAGTTTATTTACACTATCAACAGCTGCTTTTCTTTCCACCGGGGCGGGAGCGGCTACCGTCGTTCATGCGGCTGAACAGCATGTCGTCAAACCCGGTGAAACATTGTACAGCATTGCCAAGCAATATGAAATGGATGTCGATATGCTCAAGGAGTTAAACGGCTTAAAAACGAGTGACTTGCAAGAAAACCAGATCTTGCAGGTATCTAAGAGCGCTGTCACTATTTCTACAAGAACCCATATTGTCAAAGAGGGGGAGACGATCCATTCTATTGCTAAGCTCTATGGAATGAATGAAGCAGAGATACAGCAAATGAATGAGCTCCAAGACCAGAATATTGTGATCGGTCAAGAGTTGAAAGTGACCGGAGAGGCTGCCGCTAGTCAGCCGCCTGCTGTTCAGCGCCCGCTGCCTTCGGCGGAATCTCATACAAAAGCAGCAAAGCCTGCAGTTGAGGCCGGCGCCAAGCAGGTGGTCGCTACAGGAACCTACATAGTTCAAAATGGCGATACATTAGGAGCGATCGCAAAAGCCTATCAGATGGATTCTGCCCAGCTGCGAGAGTTGAATGATCTCAAAAACAACACAGTTTATGCCGGCCAAACACTAAAAGTAAGCGGCCAGCCGCTTTCAAAGAGTCAACCGTCCACGATGACTACTAAAATAGCTTCCTCAGGCACTTACACGATAAAGAGCGGTGATTCACTCAGTGCCATCGCCAAAGCGCATCATATGACAGTCGCCGAGCTGCAAAAGTTGAATGGGCTGACGTCTCATATGATTTATGCCGGTCAAAAACTGAAGGTAAGCGGCAAGCCAGCTGTTGTCACGCCAGCAGCACCCAAACCAACTGCGCCTGTAACGACGCCTGCTGCTAAGGGAACCTATACAGTAAAAAGCGGCGACTCCTTAAGCTTAATTGCTAAAAATCATAAAATGAGCATAGCGCAACTAAAGCAGTTGAATAACTTAACGTCCGATATAATATTCGTCGGTCAAAAGTTAAAAGTAAGTGGCCAATCAAAGCCGCCTGCTACTGTGCCACCAGCTTCAAAACCAACCACTCCTGTAACGAATCCGCCGTCAGCAGGCACTTATACAGTAAAAAGTGGGGACTCCTTGAGCTTGATTGCTAAAAAATATAAGATGAGTGTAGCGCAATTAAAACAGCTGAATAACTTAACGTCTGACGTCATATTCGTTGGTCAGAAATTAAAAGTAAGCGGCAAGCCGGCGACTACTACACCGAAGCCATCAACACCAAAGCCGACTCCAACTTTACCTGTAACAAACCCTTCGACCACGGGCACTTATACAGTAAAAAGTGGGGACTCCTTAAGCTTAATTGCAAAAAAATATAAAATGAGTGTAGCTAAGTTGAAACAGCTGAATAAACTAACGTCTGACGTCATATTCGTTGGTCAAAAACTGAAGGTAGCAGGCGGGGCAACAGAAGAGGATAAGCCATCTTCTAACAAGCCCGATTCTTCCGGTACGTCTTTTTCCATCACGGCCTTAATTGCGGAATCTAAAAAGCATCTCGGTACCCCATATGTCTGGGGAGGCGCTCAGCCCTCGGGCTTTGACTGCAGCGGTTTTATTTATTATGTTTTTAACAAAGCCGGGAAGAATATCCCTAGAACAAGTACAGATGGCTATTACAGTCGTTCTTATTTGGTGAGCAAGCCGCAAGTAGGAGATCTTGTTTTCTTTGCGAATACGTATAAAAAAGGAATTTCGCATATGGGGATATATATAGGAGGCAATCAATTTATTCAGGCAAGCTCCTCCCAGGGGATTACCATTACAAGTTTAGATAACTCATACTTTAAACAGCGGTTTGACAGCTTTAAGCGGTTCTATTAATAAAGGAGATGGGATGTGTATCCCATCTCCTTGCTTGTTATTTAAATAGGAAGGAAGCTTTATATAAAGCCAGTTAGATATAAAAGTTGGCCCTCTAAAGCAATTTCTTATCTTGCCAGTTGCTCGACTTTTCTTAGGTGATCGTCAATCGTTTGATTTGTTACATATACACCAAACGAGCTGTTTTTCACATCAGGTCCTTGCAAGATGCGGTTTGCAATTTGATCGCCAACATGTGGATAGAAGTGGTGGCCATCAAGATAATTATCAAGGTCAAGTGTTACCTTATTGGGATACATAAAATTGTACACGCCGCCAAACACATCCGTTACATCACGCAGCCAGCGTTCATAATCATCCAGTTGCCCTTCTTCAACCATGGTTTGAAAGAGCTTCGCTGAAATCGGCGTGGTAAAAATAATAAATTCAACATCCGGGTGGCGTTTTTTAAAGAGCATTAAATATTCTTTATATCTTGGGTTATATTGATAATTTCTTCCGTAAAACTCATCTCGAAACCGTTCAATCTTTTCTGATGTGTTCTTTAGTTTTTCTTTTGTATTGATATTTTTAGCAGAGGCCACATTATAGCGGTCATAGACACGCAGGTCATTGACCTCATTGCTTTTGGACATGTTAAAGTTTTGCAGAGAGTACTTGAAAATGTCTGAAGAAATCAAGTTTCTGGCACGGTAAAATCGCTGCTGCACTTTGGCTTCATAGTTTTTCAAAGAAATGGGCTGTTCACTTTCCTGGATGCTAGATTTGAAAAAATCAACGCCAATAATAACGCGTTTAACCTTTTGTGTGCTTTGCTCCTTTGCAAATTGCAAAAAAGTATCATATTCTCTAATGGACATGTTGTTTACAGCAAAATTATAAGCTTTCATGCCTTTAAAACGATTTTGATTAATATAGGTCGTCCGGCTGCTCCCGAGAATAATAGTATCGTAGGAAAAATCCTGAAAGTAAATTCGGTTTGTCTTTTGCTCCCGTTCATCCACAGATATTTGATGATCATTGTACGAGTGATTATGCCCATAGGTCCAATAGGGATCTATATAAAAGTTAAAAGCAGCCATTCCACTCAAAACAAAAATAACAGGGAGAAAAAAAATAACGATAAATTGCTTAGCTTGTTTCATGATGATCCACCTTAAAAGTTAAAATAGAGGAAAGCGGTCACTTGTTGTAATTGCATCACAGAATAAAGAAAAAGAACAGAAGCATACAAAGCGATGGTTTTTTTAGGCTCAAACTCATCTCTCCATTGAATGGAGTTTTTAGCAAATAAAACAATGAGAAAACCGCCAATAATGTAAAGCAGTACCTCTAGGAATGAACTGCCGAGTTCAAAATTAAATAAAACCGGACTGCCAAGCGGAATATGTAACGCTTCAATCACTTCTTTAGGTAAATAGACGCCATTAAGCCCAAACATGCTCTTTAATACATGGAGGGCCGTTTCAAAATCAGGAGATCGGAAGAATACCCATGATAGATTTACGAAGTTAAAGGTAATAAACCAGGCAAGCCATTTATTCATCGAATGCCCAGCGCGTTTCCATGCACGAGCAATAACGCTTGCTATCCCGTGCATCATTCCCCAAATGATAAAGGTCCAGCCGGCTCCGTGCCAAAAACCACTTATGAAGAAAATGATCAGTATATTGATATAAGTCCTAGCCGCTCCTTTGCGGCTGCCACCGAGCGGAATATAAATATACTGAGTTAAAAAGGTATTTAACGTAATGTGCCATCTCCTCCAAAAATCCTGAATATCGAGCGCTTTGTAAGGAGAAAAGAAGTTCTTAGGCAAATGAATATTAAATAACAGGCCAGCACCAATTGCCATATCAGAGTAGCCGCTAAAATCGAAATAAAGCTGGAACGTATAAGCGAGTGCTGTCATCCATCCATCCACAAATGTCAACTGATCAGCTAGTGCATATCCTTTGTTAGCCCAGACTGCGAAAGAATCAGCAATGATGACTTTTTTAAACAAACCGATGCTAAATATAAGCAATCCAAGCGCAAAATTCTGCGGATTTAATCGGCGGTTTTCCTTTTGCTGGAACTGTCCCATTACTTGACTGTGATGAACAATCGGACCGGCAATCAACTGCGGAAAGAATGTAACAAACAAACAGTAGTCTAAAAAATTGTATCCTTTTGTTTCGCCGCGAAAAGAATCCACTAAATAACCGATTTGCTGAAACGTATAAAAAGAAATGGCCAGCGGCAAAATCAGTTGTTTCAAAGGAATAGATTCATTAAATAGGAAATTGATATTTTCCATGAAAAAATCATAGTATTTAAAATAGCCGAGCAGGACAACGTTGAAGATAATGCCGCTCGTTAAAATTAATTTTTTTCTGGAAACAGAATATTGTTTGCCAAGCAATGTACCGACGATAAAATTTACAACGAGTGAACAAAGAATGAGCGGTAAGTATAGCGGGTTCCACCAAGCATAGAAAAATAAGGAACCGCCAAGAAGCCATGCTTTAGCAAGTGTAAAACTCCAATTATTAAATAGGAAGTAAACCAATAAAACAATAGGAAGAAACAGAAAAATAAATTCAAATGAATTAAAAATCAAGTGGATCTCCTCCAAAAAACATCGGAAAATAATGGCGAACTAATCATACTATAATCACCAAATGAATACAATGACACGTTATTTTCTCGCTTTAAGATATTATATCCAGTAAATGAAAATATTTCTTGTGAAAATGAAGAGATATGGTACAATAAAAGTATAGTTTTCTGTTTTGTAATTTGACAATAATGAAGTGGCAACGGTTGGATGGCCCGGAAGCATCTGCTCTTAATGAGCAGATGCTTTTTCTTTTTGGGAAAAAGTGGTCAAAATAGATTGGCAGTTTGGTATAATTGTACTAGTTTAGAAAAAGAGGGGGACATAGTTTTGCGAAAGAAAAAAACAGGACTGCTGCTTTTTTTGCTTGTCCTGCTGCTAGCTTTCCCGATGGAGAGTCTGGCTAAAACAACAGCATTGAGCAATGGCGTCAATTGGAGACATGTCTATACAAAAGTGAATGGGAAATATCAGTCGATTAATATTATGGCAGCAGACTTAACGAAAAGGGGACACAGCATCTCTTATCATCTGCCCATGCCGTATTATCGTCTTAATAAAGTATCTGCTTTATCTAACCGCCAAATGCCGACAGGGCAGAGACAACTTGGAGCGATCAATGCTTCCTTTTTCCATTTTAGTACGAGAGAGCCGGCTTATTTACTTGTTAAAGAGAACAAACTGGACAATCTGGGAGCCGTATCGAATAAAAACACGGATTATATGTATGTGCCGGCTGCATTCGGTGTGAAGAAAGACGGGGCAGCGATGATTGACCGTTTCCGGTTGTCTATGACCGCAAATTCGAAAAAGGCTGCTTTTCCTATAACAGGCTATAATGAATCCCGTGAACAAGAAGAGTTGATTCTTTATACAAGAAGTATGAAGTTCAACAATACAAGAACGAACCCGTATGGCTATGAAGTGACGGTCGAGGGTCTTGATCATCCGCTGGATCCAGGTGCAAAATTCGGTGAGCCTGTTACAGGAAAGGTAACAGCTATTAGAAAATATGGCGAGCGTTCAAGCTCCGTGATCCCTAAAAATGGATTTGTGCTATCAGCGCATGGAGAGAAAACTCAGTTATTGAAATCATTGAAGACAGGAGATCCTGTTTCATTAACAATTAATCCGGAAGAAAAATGGAAGGACAGCCGTTTCATGCTAGCCAGTGGCCCGCTGCTTGTTCAAAAAGGGAAAGTAGCGATGACCATGTCAACAAAGAGTCCCAATGCACGTGCAAGGGCGCCGCGCTCGGCCATAATGGTTGATCGTTCGGGGAAAAAGGTGTATTTTGTCACTGTGGACGGCCGTCAAAAAAGAAGTGCAGGCATGACACTAATGGAATTTGCCGGCTACTTAAAAAGCTTGGGTGGCTATCAAGCATTAAATTTGGACGGCGGAGGGTCAACCACAATGGCTGGCCGTGCCATCGGTTCTAGCAAGGCGAAAGTATTGAACATACCTTCAGACGGCCGAGAAAGAACAGTTTCTGCTATTTTAGAAATATTTCAAGCTAAATAAGAATAGGAAAGAGGCTTTCATAAAGCCTCTTTTTTTATTTTTAGCGCCAAATGATCGCTGCTTATTTCTTCGATTAAATATAAAAAGCTGTCAGTTGGATGCTGACAGCTTTAAAGATTAGAAGTGAACAAGTTAGTTGCTTTTCACGTGTACGCTCCATCTTGAAAGATCAGGAGTTTCATTTTTTAATAGCTCTTTTGGAAAAATAAAGGACCATGGCTTCGTTGTATTTGCTTTGATTTCCAGATTTCCTACGTTAAATTGCCCTTCGGCAATGATCTCCTTGTGGCTATCCAATACTTGCAACGGCAGCTGTTCAATATTGATCGAGCGATCATACCCATTGCGAATGAGAACAGTAACATGGAATGTACCATCCTCCGCTCGTCTTGCCTGGAGCCCGGTAAAATTCAATTCATTTTTCCCCGGATCACCAAGCTGTTCAACAATCTGCTGGAGTTTTTCTTGTTCTGCTTCCGGTAAAACTTCCTTCCAGGAATCAGCCAAATCCAACTTGTGCTCCTTAGATGTTAAATCAAAAGCTAATGTCCAATTTTCTTTCTCTAGGCCTACTTGTTTTTCAATGGACGAGGCAGGAAAAATAAATGTCCACGGCCGGCTGCTTTTAGCAGGAATTTCGCCTATTTCTGCCAGATTAAACTCATGTCTGGCTTTAACCTCATTTTTCTCATTAATCAATAAGAGAGGCACCTTGCCGAGCTGAATGCCTTTCTCAACAGAGTTGCGCACGAAAGCGGAGACAGCTAGTCCTTCTGGCTGCTCATCCCATTCAATGCCGGATAGGGACAGCTGGTTCGCTTTTAAAGGCGGGAGTTCGTTGTTTAAAAAGCGCAAGACATACATTTGCTCTTTAGGGATAGTAGACGATGGATGAATAGACAGCTCAGTTTCTACTTCTTCAGCAGATTCTGCAGCTGTGCTATCTGTTAATTCGCTTGATGCGATGGCACTTTCACGTCCATCATTCTTCAATTGATCTGAATCGCTTTGCTTCTTTTTAAAAAATGAAAACATAATTATTGCAACTCCTCACTATTTAATTCCTTAACGAGATGGCCGAATTGGATGGCAATCTCTTTTTGGAGCTGATGGTGCATATCTGTAAACAGCTGAAGCCCCTCGCGTGCATAAATTCTCATTGGATCTTCCTGTTGGTAATAGCGAAGGCCAATTCCTTCTTTTAAACGAGTCATATTCTCTAGATGTTCGACCCAGAGCCGGTCGATTGTGGAGAGAATAATGCGCTTAATGTATTCATCCCATTCTGTTTGGTACGCTGCAGTAAGTGCTGATACATAGGCAGATAAAGACTGCTCCACAACCTCTTCGATTTCTTTTCTGTTTATGACTTCTTCTGGTAGCTGAACCGGGCGGCTGCCTAGCAAAGCACTGATATTGCCTGCCAGTTGGTCCACCTGCCATTCATCAGAAGGTTCGTCCTCGGGGCAAAGGCGGTCTATTTCATTGCGCACAGCTTCCTGCAGAATAGAGAGAAAACGGTCAAAATGTTCATCTAAATCAACCGCCTTATTGCGAAGGCCGAATATAATGCCGCGCTGTTCGTTAATTACGTCATCCAGCTTTAAATTATATTCGCGCATAGAAAAATTGGCGCCTTCTACGATGCGCTGAACACGGTCTACAAATTCATGCATCTTTTTGTTGAGCACAATTCCATCGGCATCTGTTTGCAGTTTTTTCTCGAGTTTTTCTATATCTTCTTTCGCAAAGCGGCGGAACATCGTGTCTTCTAGTGAGATAAAGAACTGGCTCTCTCCCGGATCTCCTTGCCGGCCAGAGCGGCCTTTGAGCTGGTTATCAATCCGGCGGCTTTCATGGCGTTCGGTCCCTAGCACGAAGAGTCCGCCAAGCTCGGCAACTCCTTCGCCTAAAAGAATGTCCGTGCCACGCCCAGCCATATTAGTAGCAATTGTAATATGGTTTTTTTGACCAGATCTGGAGATGAGCTCAACTTCTTGCTCTACACTTTTTGCATTGAGCAGTTCAAAAGACAGTCCAGCTTCTTTAAAATATTCAGCTACTTTTTCCGATTGAAGAATAGAGGTCGTGCCGACGAGGACTGGCTGGCCCGTGGCATGCCGCTTTTTTACTTCTTCTGTTACTGCTTTATATTTTGCTTCTTCCGTCACATAAATATTATCTGGTCTATCTATCCGTTGTTTAGGGCGGTTTGTAGGGATTTGAATGACCTGCATGTTGTACACTTGCTGGAATTCTTTTTCTTCTGTTTTTGCTGTACCTGTCATGCCGGAAAGATAAGGGTACATTCGGAAGTAATTTTGGATGGTAATGGAGGCTTGTGTTTTGTTTTCATCGGTGATCTCCAAGCCTTCTTTTGCTTCAATTGCCTGATGGAGTCCATCACTCAATGTTCGGCCTTCCATTGTTCGCCCAGTGAACATATCAACGAGCAAAATCTTTCCGTCTTTCACAATATAATCAACATCCCGTTCAAACATGACATGGGCACGCACAGCTTGGATCATATAATGATACAATGTCTGGTGTTCTAGCTCGTACAAATTATCGATACCAAACGCTTTTTCTACTTTTTCAATCCCTTGCTCAGTGAGGCTGACCGCCTTTGTCTCGTCATCCAAATGGTAATCTTCGTCCTTCACAAAACGGCTGGCAACACGGGCCCCAATAACATGAAGATCAGCGCTTGCCGGCATTTTACCAGCAATAATCAGCGGTGTTTTCGCTTCATCAATTAAGACACTGTCTACTTCATCAATAATCGCAAAGTGGTATGGGCGTTGCACACGCTGAGAAGGGTGCCATACCATATTGTCACGCAAATAATCAAACCCGAATTCCGTGCCGACTCCATACGTAATATCGGCCTTATAAGCTTTTTGTTTTTCAGCAGGATCCATCAGCGGCAAGTTGAGACCGACTGTCAATCCGAGGAATTCATGAAGCGGGCCGATGGTCTCCCGGTCACGGCTTGCCAAGTAATCGTTAACTGTAATAACGTGTACACCTTTTCCTTCTAGAGCACGCAAATAGCTTGGTAAAGAAGCGACGAGAGTTTTCCCTTCACCTGTCGCCATTTCAGCGATATTTGCCTCTGTAAGCACCATTCCGCCAATTAGCTGCACATCGTAGTGACGCATGCCAAGCACGCGTTTAGAAGCTTCGCGGACCACAGCGAAGGCTTCCGCCTTGATTTCGTCAACGGTTGCACCGTTTGCGAGCCTTTCTTTGAAGACGACGGTCATATGTGCTAATTCCTCATCTGAAAGCTTTTCAAAATCAGCTTCCAGCGCATTGATCTCTTCTACTGTTTTGTAATACTTCTTTAAACGCTGATCATTTGAATCGCCCAGCTTTTTAAAAAACGAAATCATATATCTTTACGCTCCCTTGGAGAAATTTCAATTAAGTGCAGTGTGGGATAGTTAAATCATTATTTTATTTTACCAAAAGAAGAATCGATTGACTAATATATCTAAGTCTCTGTAAAAATAAAGCAAAAGCTATGTACAAGGTTAGAGGGAAAAGCGTTTAGAGAGCCAGCAAAACAGGAAAAAGAAAATAGCGAATTTACTTGTTTTTATAGAAGTTATTTTGAATTACCATTATAATGTTGAAGTGAAATGAATTTATGAGGGAAAATAAAATAAGCAAGTCATTAGCAGCATGCTGATGTTAAATGCTGTTAATTTATATGGAAGAAAAAATGCAAAACTCGTCTGTATAGCTAGAGGAGGTACTTCATGGTTCTCTTTGCCTTTTTGATGTGTGTATTACTATCGCTCGCGATCACCCCGCTCGTAAAGAAGATGGCTATTGCTGTCGGTGCGATCGACAAGCCGAATTATCGGAAAGTCCATGAAACAGTTATGCCCCGTATGGGGGGATTAGCGATATTTATTAGTTTTATGATCGGCTTACTTTTATTGAAACCGCAGTCGCCCTTTAATGCTGCTATCGTTATTGGCAGTGTGATTATTATTATAACAGGTGTACTTGATGATCGGTTTGAGTTATCGGCGAAAGTAAAGCTGGGAGGGCAGCTGCTTGCTGCTCTCGTTGTTGTGTTATACGGCGGTGTAAAGATGGAATTCATTACTCTGCCATTTGGCGGTGAAATGGAATTTGGAGTTCTTAGCGTACCATTGACTCTTCTGTGGATCGTCGGCATTACAAATGCGATCAATTTAATCGATGGGCTGGATGGACTGGCGGCAGGCGTATCATCCATTGCCCTGTTAACCATCAGCCTGATGGCATTTATGAAGGGCGATATATACGTAATGAGCATGGCTTTGCTTGTTTTAGGAAGCACATTTGGCTTTTTGCGTTACAACTTTCACCCAGCCAAAATTTTTATGGGAGATACGGGCGCTCTGTTTCTTGGCTACATTATTGCCGTCCTTTCTTTGCTTGGCTTTAAAAATATTACCGTTATTTCACTAATTATCCCAATTATTATTCTCGGTGTGCCTATTTCTGATACATTCTTTGCAATCGTTAGAAGAAAAGTAAACAAACAGCCTTTATCGGCCCCTGACAAATCACATTTGCATCATTGTTTACTGCGCATGGGATACACTCATAAGCAAACGGTAATTATTATTTATGCAATCGCCTCTATGTTTGGTTTAGCTGCTGTTATTTTTTCTATGGCAACCATTTGGGGTGCATTTATTATGATTGCAGTGATTGTGATTGCTATCGAGCTGTTCGTTGAAAGTATCGGTCTTGTTAGCTCTAATTACAAGCCACTCCTTAACTTTATGCGTGTTCGCGATAAAAAGAATTAAGCCTACGAAAAAAAGCTGTCGGATCATCCGACAGCTTTTTTGGGCGGGCTACGCTTTTCATTCGTTGGTTAGTCAATTTCTAGGTGACGGGCAAGTTTACGTTTGACGACTTCGAGCTCGTCTTCATCAAGACGGTAAATATAAGCGCCATTAGACATTTTATCATCATCACCGATTAAGGTGAGGGATTCAAATTCTATATTTCCTGATTTCCCATAGTTGATAAGCGACTTCATTTCGCTGAATGTCATATTGGTTTTCATGTTGGAGCCAACTGCCTCGAGAATTTCATCATATTTTGTAATCGAGTTGAAAGAGGTTGCTTTTTTAATCACGGCTCTCAATAGCTGCTGCTGACGTTTGCCACGCTCAATATCATTATCATAATGGCGGGTCCGCGCTAAAGCCAAAGCCTCTTCGCCATTTAATTCTTGAAGGCCAGGTTCAAGCTTGATGGCATTATGGCGATCGTTAGAATCTTTCTCTGACAGCTTATAAGGAACGTTAAACTTGATACCATCCAAGGCATCAACCACGTCCATAAACGCGTAAAAATTCATGCGGACGTAGTAATCAACAGGAACATCCAGTAAGTCCTCAACGGCATCAATGGTTGCTTTTGGCCCGCCAAAAGCATGCGCATGATTAATCTTTGTTTTGTAGCCGACTTCTGGAATATATGCATAGGAATCACGCGGAATGCTAAGTAATTTAATGGACTTATCTTTTACATTTAAAGTAGCCAGCATTAAGGCATCTGAGCGTGTCTTATCTTCTTTTGTACGCACATCACTTTCATCAATCCCGATAAATAAGATGGAAATGTTATCTTTAAGCGGATGAACTTCTGCATCACGCAAGTCCGATTTTTTACGGCCATCATCCATATAAGAATCTGTAAAAATAGTTTCTGCTTTTTTATATAAAAAGGCACCGTAGCCGGCGGCTGTGAATGTGAGAAATACGATAGGCAATAGGATGAAAAAAGCAACGCGACGCTTTTTTCTCTGTCTTTTGCGTTTTTGCAAACGCTGTCTATCTGATGACATATAGTTTAGCTCCTTCAATAGAGTAATGCGGCAAGAATCAACTATTCAAATAGTTATCATTCTCCAGAGGCCAAGTAACATTTTACTATGAAACGCAGCAGGCGTAAATTTAATTTTTGGCATATTCGCTAAAATTCTATGAAGATTTGACAACTTTCTCCTGATAGAGAAGCGCACCTTCTTGAATGACAGCCTGGCCATTCGTTAATTCTGTCATCCAGTCAGTAAATGTTTCCTTTTGATTTTCCTCGACAAATGTCTCTACCGTTACTTTATCGAGATAATGAATGTCTTTGATAGAATAGACAGAGGATCGCAGCTCATTCTCAACTTTGCCAAGCCAAGTATAATCAATCGCAATTTCCATGATCTGCATCAGCCGGCGTTCAACAACTTTTGCCGCATCGATCCCTTCAGAAGCAGCCTTTCCATATGCGCGGATAAGACCGCCTGCGCCGAGCTTAATCCCGCCAAAATAACGAGTAACGACAACGACTGTATCTTTTAAACCGCGTTTTTTTAACACTTCGAGAATAGGAAGGCCGGCTGTTCCGCTCGGTTCTCCATCATCATTTGCTTTTTGGATATGATTCGTCTCACCGATCATGTAAGCAGAACAATTATGAGTAGCATTCCAATTTTTCTTTTTGATTTCAGCAATAAATTGCTGAGCTTGTTCTTCGGTTTCTGCACGGGTGACGTAGGCGATAAAGCGGGATTTCTGTATAACGATTTCCTCTTCGCCGTAGCCCTTAACGGTATAATAATGAGGGAGCAAGGTTCATTCCTCCAATAAAAAATTTGAAAATTAGGCAAATAATATGTTTAAACGACAAAAAGATGGGTACTAATCATTCTTATGATATATGAAAAAAGGAGAGGAGCAAAGCCATATGGTTCTTTGTACGCAAATGGAAATCTTTTTAACGCAATAGTAATTAAACTTTAATGTATAGGAAATTCAGTCATGATATAATGAATGCATCCTCAATGTTGTATAATCGCCAAGTAGACGGGTTAAAGTGGTAAAGAGGTCCTTTTTAAAACTACGATAACTTATCGGAAAAGTAGTTCTATATAAGCTCCTCTCTCCCAGAGATTTTAATTTTTAAGGGTCTTTTAGAGGGATTTTATACAAATACCTATCCTCATCATAGTGATATAGATGAAATAAAGGTAAAATAGGGATGTCGAGGAAGGGATTACCTAATGATGGCTGCTAAAAACACCAATACATCACTTTTAGATACCATTTTAAAAAAAATGATTGTGACGGTAGACCAGAGTAAAGGAGAATTATTCGCGATTGCTGAGCAGAGCAGACACGACTATGAATCCTTGCTGGGAGAACTCGAACAAGTCCGTATTCAGGTGCATCAGTTAATTGATGAACAAGATGAACTTGAAACAAAGGTCAAAATGGCTAGGAACCGTTTGTCGGAAGTGAGTCAAAATTTTCATACATACTCTGAAGAGACTGTCCGTAAGGCCTACGAAAAAGCTCACGATCTGCAAATGAAGCTGCTCGTTTCCCGGCAAAGGGAGAAGCAGTTTCTTGAAAAAAGGAACGACTTGGAAAGAAGATTGTCGACGATTGAATCGACAATCGAACGAGCAGAGCATCTCGTTTCCCAAGTATCTGTTGTCTTAAATTATTTGACACAAGACATGAAGCAAATCGGCGAAGTACTGGAGGATGCCCGTTTAAAACAGGAATTCGGCCTGCAAATTATGGAGGCGCAGGAAGAAGAACGAAAGCGGTTATCGCGTGAAATACATGATGGTCCGGCGCAGATGATGGCAAACGTGCTGCTTAGATCTGATTTGATTGAGCGGCTGTATAGAGAACGGGGTGTGGATGAAGCATTTAAAGAAATTCGCAACTTGAAACAAATGGTTCGCTCCGCTTTGTACGAAGTCCGCAGGATTATTTATGATCTACGCCCAATGGCTCTCGACGATCTTGGTCTTGTTCCCACATTGAAAAAATACTTGGCAACCGTCGAGGAACATGTACAATCATTAAAAAAATCGACAAAAATTCATTTTACAAATATGGGAAGCGAAAAACGGCTTTCGTCCAAATTGGAAGTCGCTTTATTCCGGCTCATACAGGAATCGGTGCAGAATGCATTAAAGCACTCAGAAGCGACATCCATTACGGTAAAACTAGAAATAAAAGCACATCAAGTGCTGGCTGTTATTAAAGATAATGGTCAAGGATTTGATATAAGAGAGAAAAAGACCAGTTCGTTCGGCATTATGGGAATGAAAGAACGCCTTGAATTGTTGGAAGGTGACCTTTCTATCCATTCTAAACCGGACGAAGGAACACTTGTGATGATTCGTGTTCCAATTGTAGAGTAGAGATTGAATTAAGGGAGGAAGACCAATGACAACGAAAATCGTTATTATTGATGACCATCAATTATTCCGTGAAGGGGTTAAGCGGATTTTAGAATTCGAGGAATCATTCGAAGTAGTAGCGGAAGGGGACGATGGCAAGGATGCTGTTGAACTGATTGAGCAATACCATCCAAATGTCGTCTTGATGGATATTAATATGCCAGAGGTGAATGGTGTGGAGGCGACACGTGAACTCGTAGTAAAGTTCCCGGATACAAAAGTGATTATCCTTTCCATTCATGATGATGAGAATTATGTGACGCATGCACTGAAATCAGGAGCTATGGGTTATCTGTTAAAAGAAATGGATGCCGATGCATTAATTGAAGCTGTTAAAGTTGTTTCTGATGGCGGTTCTTATTTGCATCCGCGCGTAACACATAATCTGATTTCTGATTATCGCCGTCTGGCCAATGATGAAGGAAAAGGAAAAGGGTTCCAACAAACAGAAGTGCGTCGTCCGCTTCATTTGCTCACTCGACGCGAATGTGAAGTGCTTCAGCTTCTTGCAGATGGAAAAAGCAACCGAGCGATCGGCGAAGCATTATATATCAGTGAGAAAACGGTTAAAAACCATGTCAGCAATATTCTACAGAAAATGAATGTAAATGACCGAACACAGGCTGTTGTTACTGCTATTAAAAAAGGCTGGGTAGAGGTTAGATAAATGGAAGCAGCAGGTAGTCATGCCTGCTGCTTTTTTAGTGTGGAAGGTTTTAGCGGTACTTAGCTAGGCCATTACACATCATATAAGGAGTTTTCGATTAAGGGGAAAAAACACTGTGCAGGGGGGAAGTAAATGAGAGGCTGGCAGATGGGGCCTGAAGGAGAGGCGGTGCGTCAGCATCCAGGGATGCCTCTTTGGCGGCCTGACCGATCCCTATTTCTATTTCTATGAAGGATACTTGCCCGCATTGATCAGCAAGCACCGTTCGGATGCCCGGCAAGTAGCCGGTCGGTGCTTTAATCAGTAATCAAGCTTTGAAGTGCCATTCCTCCTGCCCACGCAATTCGCTAATTTTTTCTATGTTCAGCAGTTGAGGAAAAAGGGCAACTTGACATACAATAGGGCAGAAAGGACGTGAAGACGTTGATACGAAGATTAATGGTGCCTGCTTTGCTGGCCGGGATTCTCTTGGCTGGATGTGGTGATGAAGAGGCAAAGAAAGAAAAGGCAGATCAATCACAAGCAGCAGAAGACCCTAAGCCGGCAGCTGATCAGCCTGAGGAAACGAAACAGCAGCCAATTGAAGATGTAGATAATGTGCCTCCAAAAGAAAAAGAGGAGTTAATGAAGACGCTTGCCCAGCACGTAGATGCCTTTAACGGAAAAGATCTCGATGCATATATGGAGACCATTTCTAAAAATACAGAACGCAATTATGAGGAAGAGCGTCTTTACGTGAAAAAGGTATTTGATACATTTGATGCAAAAATGGAACCTCAACATACAGCTATCATTAAGTATGATGATAAGAAAAAAGAGGCTTATATATTCGTGGCAATGAAATCTGTCACAAAAGATTTGCAGACAGGAAAGGAAGTCGCAGAAACGACGCGGCAAGTGATGAAGTTTAATAAAGAGAAAGACGGTTGGAAACAAACCGCTTTATCTGCGATGAAATAGTCCAAATGTTCAGGAGAACTGATATAATAGAGTTAACTTTCTGATAAAGGAGCGATCATGATGGCAGAACAAAAACAGATGAACGTAGAAAGCTTTAACCTTGACCATACGAAAGTAAAAGCACCTTATATTCGGCTTGCTGGCAAAAAAGAAGGGATCAATGGAGATCAAATTTACAAATATGATCTGCGCTTTTCCCAGCCAAATAAAGAACATATGGACATGCCTGCCATTCATTCCCTCGAGCATATGATGGCGGAATTCAGCCGCAACCATTCGGATAAAATTGTAGACATTAGTCCGATGGGATGTCAGACAGGCTATTACTTATCCGTCATTAACCACGAAGATTTTGATGACATTTTGCGCATTGTAGAAGCCACATTAAAAGATGTACTCGAAGCAACAGAAGTTCCTGCCTGCAACGAAGTGCAATGCGGATGGGCGGCTAGCCACAGCCTTGAAGGAGCAAAAGAACTTGCCCGGTATATGCTATCAAAACGCGAAGAGTGGACGGAAGTATTTTAAGAATAAAAGCGAAGCCGCCTGCACTGGAGCGACAAGCATAAGACGAAATGGTGAAGTGGCGTTCCTCAGCTACACAACCAGGTCGGGCATATGACCTCGAGCTCCAAGAAGGCAGAGCTGGATAGAATAAAAGCGAAGCCGCCTGCACTGGAGCGACAAGCATAAGACGAAATGGTGAAGTGGCGTTCCTCAGCCACACAACCAGGTCGGCATATGACCTCGAGCTCCAAGGAGGCGGAGCTGGATAGAATAAAAGCGAAGCCGCCTGCACTGGAGCGACAAGCATAAGACGAAATGGTGAAGTGGCGTTCCTC